>JABHDE010000049.1 GCA_018673215.1 Formosa sp.
ATGGATGCAAGCTTTTGCCGTTGGGTCATCTGTCGGTGGAATGTTACCCTTCAGTCGCGCCCATGAAACAGAAGCAGATGAAATCGGTTTATATCTCACCGCAATTGCGGGTTACAACCCAAATGAAGCGGCTTTATTATGGGAACGGATGAAAGCAAATAGCGACGGTAAAAGTCCTCCTGAATTTTTAAGTACACATCCTTCTAATGATTCTAGAATTTCGAACTTAAGAGCATTGTCTTCCAAAGCAAAAGAGGAGGCACTTAAATTTGGAGTGACATCTTTTAGATGATATTAACTTGAGAGTTGAATTAAATCATTAAATTAGGAGCTGATTAACTAACTAATCAGCTTTTTTTATGAAAAAATATGAAAAAGGAAGCAAGCAACTCACCAAAGCTTGGGCTTTCTATGACTGGGCAAATTCAGTGTATCCCCTCGTAATTAGTACCGCAGTATTTCCAATTTATTACAGTAGTTTAACAAGTTCATTTGCGAATGAGGCAGGAGATATTTCTTTTTTAGGGATGCTCTGGAATCCAACTACTTTATACGATTATACATTATCATTTTCATTTTTAATAGTGGCCTGTTGTTCACCAATTTTATCTGCTATTGCCGATTACATGGGTAATAAATTAAAATTTTTAAAATTCTTTTGCTTCTTGGGAGCCGTCTCTGTTATGTGTCTTTTCTTTTTTACGGGGCCTGAAACATTATGGGTGGCGCTCACATTTACCATTTTGGCAAGTATTGGTTTTTGGGGTAGTTTGGTGTTTTATAATGCCTACTTACCAGAAGTAGCCTTTCCAGAGCAACAAGATAAAGTCAGTGCTCAGGGGTTTATTTATGGATATCTAGGGTCTGTATTATTACTCGTTTTTAGTCTTTTTATGGTAGAAAAACCAGATTGGTTTGGAATTACAAATCCTAGTTTGGCGCCCCGAATTACTTTTTTATTGGTGGGTATTTGGTGGATTGGTTTTGCTCAATTTACCTACCGCAGTCTGCTAAACAATGTCTTTAATCACAAACCAGAAAAAGATTTTATTTGGAAAGGATTAAAAGAATTGAAAATTGTTTTGAAACAACTTGTAAATTACCCACAACTCAAATATTTTTTGGTTTCTTTTTTCTGTTTCAGCGTTGGAGTTCAAACCATCGTATTAATGGCGGGAATTTTTGGAAGTAAAGAACTTGGGTTGCCTACTTCTAATTTAATTTTCACCATCATAATTGTACAATTAGTGGCTGTTGTAGGTGCTTATTTATTTTCAAGACTTTCAACTAAAATTGGTAATATCAGTACTTTAAAACTAACTCTTATGATATGGGGTGGTGTTTGTTTTTTAGCTTTTTCATTAGATAAAAGTCAAGCGAATGTGGATTACTACTTTTATGGTTTGGGTATAATGCTAGGATTTGTATTAGGAGCGACGCAATCTATTGGACGTTCGACCTATTCAAAGTTGTTACCAGACACACATGACCATGCTACATATTTTAGTTTTTATGATGTGACTGAAAAATTAGCGATCGTATTAGGGATGTTTATATTTGGATTCCTTATCCATTTAACAGATTCTATGCAATACTCTGTACTCTTTTTGGCACTCTTTTTTGCAATTGCGTATGTGGTTATAAACAGAATTAAAGCTACCGAACATGTCAATTAATTTATGAATTAATAGCCTCAAAAACTTAAATTGGCACAACAATTGAACTTTAGGTAATGGAACTAAAATTTATTCCCTATCAACAGGGATAGATTAAGTTTTTAATTAACTATTAATATCTAATTAGTTCTGTTTTATGACAGAATGACCTAATATATCTATGAGCAAATCAAAATTTACAATGCTTGACAGTTTGTCATTACAAGACTTTGATGAAAATTCAGAGTTAATACCTTTAATGACTACTGAAGACGAAGAAGCTATAAATAATGAATCTCTTCCAGAATCAATTTCGATTCTTTCTCTTAGAAATACCGTTTTATTTCCAGGAGTTGTGATCCCAATCACTGCTGGTCGTGATAAGTCCATTCAATTAATAAATGAAGCCAATTCTGGTTCCAAAGTAATTGGTGTAGTTTCTCAAAAAGATGAAACTATAGAAGACCCTTCAATTGATGATATCTATACAACTGGAACCGTAGCACGTATTTTAAAAGTACTTAAAATGCCTGACGGCAACACAACTGTAATTATTCAGGGGAAAAAGAGATTTCAAATTTCTGAAATGGTTTCAGAGACCCCATATATGTCTGCTAAAATTCAGGATGTTCCCGAAAAAAGTCCCACAGGGACTACCGAATTCCCAGCCATCATAGAGTCGATTAAGGACTTAGCACTTCAGATTATTAAACAAAGTCCAACAATTCCAAGTGAAGCTTCCTTTGCAATTAAAAATATTGAAAGCAGTTCATTTTTGATCAACTTTGTGTCTTCAAACATGAATTTATCAGTTGTTGAAAAACAAAAATTATTAGAAGTTAATGACCTTCAAGAACGTGCCTTACTCACTTTAAAGCACATGAATATTGAGTTTCAACGCTTAGAACTTAAAAATGATATTCAATCCAAGGTACAAAGTGATATGAACCAGCAACAGCGTGAGTATTTCTTACAACAGCAAATCAAAACTATCCAAGAAGAATTAGGGGGGGTGAGCTATGAAGAAGAAATTGAAGAAATGAAAGCACGAGCGCTTAAAAAGAAATGGAACAAAAAAATAGAAAAACATTTTAATAAAGAAATTGGAAAGCTTCAACGCATGAATCCACAAGTTGCGGAGTATTCCATTCAACGAAATTATTTAGATCTGTTTTTAGATTTGCCATGGAATTCTTTTAGTAAAGATAATTTTGATTTGAAGCGTGCCCAAAAAATATTGGATCGTGATCATTTTGGCTTAGAAGAAGTCAAACGTCGAATTATTGAATATCTGGCAGTTTTGAAACTTAGAAAAGATATGAAATCTCCAATTCTATGCCTGTACGGCCCTCCAGGAGTTGGTAAAACATCTTTAGGAAAATCCATCGCTGAAGCCTTAGGAAGAGAATACATACGCATTTCTTTAGGAGGTTTAAGAGATGAAGCTGAAATAAGAGGTCATAGAAAAACATATATAGGTGCTATGCCAGGGAGAATCATACAAAGTCTCAAAAAAGCAGGTACTTCTAATCCCGTTTTTGTTTTGGATGAAATTGATAAACTTTCGAGTTCAAATCAAGGCGATCCGTCTTCTGCCATGTTAGAAGTATTAGACCCTGAACAAAATTCGGAGTTTTATGACAACTTTTTAGAAATGGGGTATGACCTTTCTAAAGTTATGTTTGTAGCAACTTCTAACAGTCTCAACACCATACAACCAGCACTTTTGGATCGTATGGAAATTATCAATGTGAATGGTTATACAATTGAAGAAAAGGTTCAAATAGGAAAAAAATTCCTATTACCCAAGCAAATCAAGGAACACGGAATGAAAGTTTCTGATCTTAAAATTGCTCAACCTCAATTAGAAAAAATTGTGGAAGGTTATACAAGAGAATCAGGAGTTCGTGGTTTAGAGAAGCAAATTGCTAAAATGGTACGTTATGCTGCCAAAAATATTGCGATGGAAGAATCTTATAACGTTAAGGTTTCTAATGAAGCAATAATTGAAGTTTTGGGCAGCCCAAAACTAGAACGTGATAAATATGAAAATAATGATTTTGCAGGCGTAGTAACTGGATTGGCATGGACACGTGTTGGTGGCGATATTTTATTTATTGAATCGATCTTATCTAAAGGAAAAGGGAATTTGAATATCACCGGGAATTTAGGGAAAGTAATGAAAGAATCGGCAACTATTGCGATGGAATACATTAAAGCTAATGCGGATTTATACGATCTGAGACCAGAAATTTTTGACAGCTATAATGTTCATATACATGTTCCAGAGGGTGCCACTCCAAAAGATGGACCTAGTGCAGGAATAACTATGTTAACTTCTTTAGTGTCTTTACTAACCCAGAAAAAAATAAAGAAAAGTTTAGCGATGACTGGAGAAATTACATTGCGAGGCAAAGTTCTTCCTGTAGGAGGAATTAAAGAGAAAATTTTGGCTGCTAAACGAGCAAAAATAAAAGAAATCATTTTATCAAAAGAAAATAAAAGTGATATTGAATACATTAATCAATCCTATCTAAAAGGTTTGACGTTTCATTTTGTTTCTGAGATGAGTGAAGTCATTGAAATAGCTATTACAAATCAAAAGGTTAAAAACGCAAAAACTCTGTAAGTTTCAATATTTCAGTGTTGTTCAAAATAAACCCATCTAATATCCGTTTTAGAACTGATTTATATATTTTTGCATGCGAATGAGGATATTGTTGATGTTTTTTTTAGTTATGTATAGTGGTACTTCTTCCTATGCGCAATTAGGAGGCGAATCTACTTACCAATTTCTAAATCTTATATCCTCGCCGCGTCAAGCTGCTTTAGGCGGTAAATCTATTACTAATGTAGATTACGATGTCACTCAAGCATTATATAATCCTGCGACCATCAACGAAGATATGGACAACCAATTGGCTGTCAATTACTCGAGTTATCTGGGTGATATTAGCTATGGAACTGCGGCTTATGCATATACATGGGATCGGAGAACACAAACCTTTCATATAGGAATGACTTATGTGAATTATGGAAGTTTTGATGGATATGATGAAAATGGGATAAGTACAGGTGAGTTTTCAGGAAATGAAGCTGCTCTTTCTGTGGGATATGCCACTCAAATTGGTTATTCAGATTTTTATGTTGGTTCAAATCTTAAGTTGATATCTTCAAAATTAGAACAGTATAATTCCATCGGAGTTGCGGTAGATGTTGGTTTTATTTATGTCAATGAATATTTGGATTTTAATGCAGCATTAGTGATTCGTAATTTCGGAATGCAATTGACAACTTATGCAGGTTTGAAAGAAAAGTTACCTTTTGAAATTGATCTTGGATTTTCTCAGAAACTTGAAAATGTTCCATTAAGGTGGCATGTGACACTTGAAAATTTACAACAATGGCCCATAGCCACCGAAAATCCAGCTCGTGCTACCACCGACTTAAATGGAACTCAAACACCTGAAGAAGTAGGATTTTTTAGCAATATAATACGACATACCATCCTTGGAATGGAGTTATTTCCTGATAAAGGATTTAACATTCGATTGGGTTACAGTTTTAGAAGAGCAGCAGAGTTAAAAATATTAGAACAACGAAACTTTTCGGGTCTTTCTTTTGGAGTTGGCTTGAAAATTAATAAATTGAGATTTAGTTACACACATGCACGTTATTCATCGGCAGCAAACACCAGTTTTCTGGGGTTACAAATAAATTTACAATAGTGAAAAAAATAACGATAGCCATAGATGGTTTTTCTTCCACAGGGAAGAGTACGCTTGCCAAACAATTGGCTCAAAAATTACAATATGTATATGTAGATTCTGGTGCAATGTACCGTGCAGTTGCATTATATACATTACAACAAAACTTAATTCAAGATACGATACTAGATACAGAATCTCTTATCAAGCATTTACCATCCATTAAAGTAACATTTCAATACAATGAATCTTTAAAAGCATCGGAGATTTACTTGAATGGTGAGAATGTCAATACAGAAATTAGAAGTATGGAGGTTTCAAATGCCGTCAGTAGAGTCGCAACAGTTCCTGAAGTTCGCCAACAACTTGTAGCCTTACAGCAACAAATGGGAGTTCATAAAGGGATCGTCATGGATGGAAGAGATATAGGCACTGTGGTTTTTCCTGATGCTGAACTGAAACTATTTATGAAGGCCTCTGCACACACTCGAGCACAACGTCGTTATGACGAACTGATAGGGTCGGGGACAGACGTTACTTTTAAAGCTGTTCTAGAAAATATTACATCACGAGATCATCTTGATTCTACCAGAGAAGATTCTCCACTTTTTAAGGCTGCTGATGCTATTGAAATTGACAATTCCAACCTAAGTTTAGACGAACAATTTGATAAGGTACTAGCTTTAGTGCAATCAAAATTATAGTACATATAATTTCTCTCTTAAAAACAGATAAGAAATCATTTGGATTCATTAGAGAATAGTCGTAACATTGCACTCCTTTTAGCAAATAATAGATTCAGTAAAAGGAATTAACTATAATTAACAACGCTTTTATAGAATGGCTTAATCGAATCTAGCTTCTGTAAAATACAAATTTTAAACAGCCATGGCTGAAGAAAAAAACACAAATGTGGAAGAAATTACTGCAGAAACTAACGCAGTAGAAACGCCACAAGTAAACGAAGCTCAAGCTAATCCTG
This sequence comes from Formosa sp., assembly GCA_018673215.1. Lineage (GTDB taxonomy): Bacteria > Bacteroidota > Bacteroidia > Flavobacteriales > Flavobacteriaceae > Hel1-33-131. The sequence goes on from JABHDE010000049.1 coordinate 6,345, forward strand.
AGCAATTCCTAAAAGATTTTAACTGGCATAATTACGAAGAAGGTATCGATCCTGTTGACGATGCTAAACTCGATGAATTTGAGAAGCTAGTTGCAAGTAACTTTGTAGATACACTTGATGATCAAGTAGTTGAAGGGACTGTAATTCATATTTCTGATCGCGATGCGATTATTGATATCAATGCAAAATCCGAAGGAGTTATTTCATTAAACGAATTTCGTTACAATCCAAACCTTGCAATTGGAGACAAAGTAGAAGTTTTAATTGATGTGCGTGAAGATGCAACAGGTCAATTAGTTCTATCTCACCGTAAGGCTAGAGTTATCAAGGCATGGGATCGTGTGATCGCTGCGAATGAAACTGGAGAAATTGTAAATGGTTTTGTAAAATGTCGTACGAAAGGTGGTATGATTGTCGATGTATTTGGCATTGAAGCGTTCTTACCAGGATCACAAATTGATGTGAAGCCAATTAGAGATTACGATCAGTATGTAAACAAAACAATGGAATTCAAAGTGGTTAAAATCAACCACGAATTCAAAAACGTTGTTGTTTCACATAAAGCGCTTATTGAAGCGGATATCGAAATCCAGAAAAAAGAAATAATTAGTCAATTAGAAAAAGGTCAAGTTCTTGAAGGTGTGGTTAAAAACATCACCTCTTACGGAGTCTTTATGGATCTTGGTGGTGTTGATGGTTTAGTTCATATTACAGACCTTTCTTGGTCAAGAATCAATCATCCAAGTGAGATTGTAGAACTGGATCAAAAACTAAACGTTGTAATTCTTGACTTTGATGAAAATAAATCTAGAATTCAATTAGGTCTTAAACAATTAAGCAAACACCCATGGGATGCCCTTGGTGAAGATGTTAAAATTGGAGACGAAATTGAGGGTAAAGTAGTAGTCATTGCTGATTACGGTGCATTTATCGAAGTAGTAGAAGGAGTAGAAGGCTTAATTCACGTTTCTGAAATGTCTTGGTCTACACACTTACGTTCTGCACAAGATTTCGTTAAAGTAGGCGATAAAATTAAAGCTCAGATCTTAACTTTAGATAGAGAAGATCGTAAAATGTCATTAGGTATCAAGCAATTGTCTGCAGATCCTTGGACAGATATTACTTCTAAATTCCCTGTTGCTTCTAAGCACACTGGAATTGTAAGAAACTTCACAAACTTTGGTGTTTTTGTTGAATTAGAAGAAGGTATTGATGGATTAATTTACATCTCTGATTTATCTTGGACTAAGAAAGTAAAACATCCAAGCGAATTTTGTGCTGTAGGAGATAATTTAGAAGTTGTGGTTCTTGAATTAGACGTTGAAGCTAGAAAATTAAGCTTAGGTCACAAACAAACAACTGATAACCCTTGGGATAAATATCAAACTGAATTTGCATTAAACACTAAGCATACAGCTTCTATTGAAGAGATTGTAGACAAGGGTGCGACTGTAAAATTCAACGAAGATGTTGTAGCATTTGTTCCTTCACGTCATCTTGAAAAAGAGGATGGAACGAAGCTCAAAAAAGGAGAAGAAACTGAGTTTGTAATCATTGAATTCAATAAAGAATTTAAACGTGTTGTAGCTTCTCATACGGCTCTTTTTAAAGCAGAAGAAGTGAAGCATGTCAAAGCAGCTGTTAAAAAAGCAGCTAGTAGCGCAGCAGAAGCAAAACCTACTTTAGGAGATGCTAATGATGCTTTACAAGCACTTAAAGACAAAATGGACGGGAAATAAATCTTGACTAAGTCTTATAATTTAAAAGAGCCTTCTCATTGAGAAGGCTCTTTTTTTATGTTTAAATTTTCATTTAATATTTTACTATTCTTTCTTCTGAAGAATTTGAGTTGGGGCTATTTCTAGTTATATATATATCAAAAAAAAGCCGCTTCATTTCTGAAACGGCTTAAAATATTAATACGAACTTTAGGTATCAATTGATCCTAATACACGCATCATAAAGCTATTCAAAGCTTCTTTTTGTGGCAACCCCTCTTTAATCATTTTATGAACCTCAAGAGCACCATACATATTAGAGATCAATTCTCCAATCACATCCAATTCTTCGTCTTTTAGACTGGGAACTTCGGTGAGAGCTTCTAAAGTTTCGAGGGTTTCAACGATGTAATCTTCGTCGTTTGCCTCAATAAATTGAGTTAAATGTTTAATTACTGGCAGCTTCATCTACAAGTTCTTTTAGCACATCAAACTTATTTGTTTGTGTTTGGTTTATAAACTGCCCTGATTTAAAAACTGCGAAAGTAGGTAAGTTGTCTACTGTTGCGAGTTTTCTACTTTCAGGGAATTTTTCTGCATCTACGATTACAAAGGTCGCATCTGGCATTTCAGACGCTAATTTTTTAAACTTAGGTTTCATGATTCTACAATTTCCACACCACGTCGCAGAGTATTGAACGACTACAAATGAGTTATCAGAAATAATGGATTGCAGATTGTCTTCAGAAAGTTCTTGCATGATAATTAGTTTTTAGTGAGACGCTAAATAGCTTGCAGTTCCTTTTGCATTTGGTTGCATAGCATCCTTACCTTCTTCCCAGTTTGCAGGGCAAACTTCTCCTTTTTCTTGAACGTGTGTATAGGCATCTACCAATCTTAAAAATTCAGCGACATTTCGTCCAAGTGGCATATGGTTGACACTTTCGTGTACGACAGTTCCATCTTCATCGATAATGTAAGTTGCTCTGTAAGTGACATTGTCACCTTCTACAAGTACCACACCAGTTTCTTCGTTGTATGTTTCGTTTGAAATATCCAAAATTCCAAGAGTTGAAGCTAAGTTTCTGTTAGAATCCGCTAAAATAGGGTAGGTAACGCCTTCGATTCCACCATTGTCTTTTGCTGTTGATAACCATGCAAAATGTACTTCAGGAGTATCACAAGAGGCACCAATTACGATAGTATTTCTTTTTTCAAATTCAGCTTTTGCTGCTTCAAAAGCGTGTAGTTCAGTTGGACATACAAAAGTAAAATCTTTTGGATACCAGAATAAAAGTACTTTTTTCTTGTTGTTGATTGCTTCTTCGAGAACGTTTACTTTGAAAGTATCGCCCATTTCGTTCATTGCATCTACACTTAAATTTGGGAATTTTTTTCCTACAATAGCCATAATATAATTTTTTATAGTTGTTTAATTATTCTTTGCAAATATAAGCTAAGATTTATCGTATTATCATTAAGAAAAATTATAATTTTTTATACTGCTATAAGTATAAATGATTATTTATAATTTAAAACGAATTAGGATTTTTGGAGCTGTTTTATTTTGATTGAAAAAGCTGCAAATAAAAGCGTCATAAATGGACTGATCCAATTAAAAAAAGCATAAATAAAATAATCGGCAACAGAAACCCCTAAAACCCCACTTTGATAGGCTCCACATGTGTTCCAAGGCACTAATACCGACGTTACAGTACCAGAATCCTCTAAGGTCCGGCTTAAGTTTTCAGGAGCTAACTCTCGATCTTGATAAGCTTTTTTAAACATTTTACCAGGCACTACCAAGGCTAAATATTGATCTGAAGCAGTGACATTCAACGCCAAACAACTGGCAACGGTACTCGCAAACAATCCAAAGGTTGAAGTGGCTAAACTTAACAAGGCTTTACTGATTCTAGACAGTGCACCAATAGCATCCATAACCCCTCCAAAGACCATGGCACAAACGATCAGCCAAATAGTTCCCAACATCCCGTTCATACCTCCGGATGTAAATAAATCATTTAGCTCTAGACTGGAGGTTACTACAGCCGTATCAACCGTAATCGCTTTCATAACCCCTTTATAAGCGGCTTCAAAACTCATTATATTTGTTTGTGAAATAGCCATGATAATTTCTGGTTGCGCAATGATCGCTGCAATTGCAGCCAACAACGTGCCAATGAGCAATGCTATTAAGGGCGGTGTTTTTTTAACGATTAAGATAATTACTAAAATGGGGACACTAAACAGCCAAGGCGAAATGTTAAAAGCGCCATCAATAGCCTGTAATTTATCAGAAATATCTGGGGTTCCATTGGTGTCTATATTCAAGCCAATAATTAAGAAAATGGTTAGGGTTACTATGATAGTAGGCACTGTAGTCAAAGCCATGTATTTTATATGATCAAACAATTCACCTCCGGCCATTGCAGGGGCTAGGTTTGTGGTATCTGACAAAGGCGACATTTTATCTCCAAAATAGCCACCAGATAAGACCGCACCTGCTGTCATTCCAGCAGAAATCCCAAGAGTGTTCCCGATTCCAATTAATGCAATTCCTACAGTTGCAGAGGTGGTCCAACTACTTCCTGTGGCAATCGATATAATCGCACAAATGATAACGGAAGCTACAAGAAAAAAGGTGGGGTTTAAGATTTGTAATCCATAATAAATCATCGAAGGAATCACCCCGCTAATGAGCCAAGTTCCTGCCAAAGCCCCTACCATCAATAAAATTAAAAGTGCTCCAGTAGTTGACTTTACATTTTCAGTAACTTCTTCCAACATTTGCTTATAACTGACTTTATTGAAAAACCCAACAATAGCGGCAACAGCGGCGCCTAATATTAATATAAATTGATTACTCCCACTAAGAGCATCGTCTCCAAATACAAAAAATACATTATAAAATAACATTGCCACAAGCGCAAAAACAGGAATGAGAGCTTCCCAAATATTTAACTCTTTATTTTCAATAATTGCATTGTTTGTGGGGTCTTTTGGGGTAATATCTTGACTTTTCATAAGAGAGGAGTTCAATAGTTTTGAAGTGTAATGTTACGATTTTAGAGCAAGCTTTGCAAATCAAAGATAAATTCAAATCTAAAGAAACCTTCTAAGTTATCTTAATTTAGGAAAGGAGGAAGGATCTACTTCATGAATCATATTATATGCTGTTTCAAATACGTCATCCGCAGATGGCTTGCTAAAATAATCACCATCGGTGCCATAAGCAGGTCTGTGTTCCTTAGCAGTCAGAACTTGAGGTTTGCTGTCTAAATTCTGATAAACGTTCTGATGTTCTAAGATTTCATTAAGGATATAAGCAGACGCACCACCAGGAACATCTTCATCAATAATTAGAAGACGGTTTGTTTTCTCAACACTTTTTGAAATATCTTTCTTAAGGTCAATAGGAATGAGTGATTGGATGTCAATAATTTCAACATCTATATCGACTTCCATAAGTTCTTTCGCAGCTTGTTCTACAATGCGCAAAGTGGAGCCATAAGACACAATAGTAAGATCGGCTCCATGTTTGATGGTTTCCACAACACCAACGGGCGTTCTAAATTCACCTAAGTTGGTAGGTTCTTTTTCCTTTAAACGGTATCCATTTAAACATTCGATGACCATTGCTGGTTGGTCACTTTCCAAAAGTGTGTTATAAAAACCTGCAGCTTTGATCATATTTCTAGGAACCAATACATACACCCCTCTAATGAGGTTTAGTATTCCACCTAATTGAGATCCAGAATGCCAGATACCTTCTAAACGATGCCCTCTCGTTCGAATAATTAAGGGAGCCTTTTGTTTTCCGAGCGTTCGGTAATGCAAGGTTGACAAATCATCACTAATGATTTGAAGTGCATATACCATATAATCAAGATATTGAATTTCAGCGATAGGTCTAAGTCCTCTTAATGCCATTCCAATTCCTTGACCTATAATGGTCGCTTCACGGATTCCCGTATCTGAAACTCTCATTTCACCATATTTTTCTTGTAAGCCCTCAAGACCTTGGTTGACATCTCCTATTGTTCCAGTATCCTCTCCAAAAATTAAAACTTCAGGGTATTTGCTTAAAATTTTATCAAAATTGTCACGCAAGATTAAGCGCCCATCCACAAGTTTAGATGTTTCATTAAAAACAGGAAGTACTTCAGAAATATTCGTAGCTCTTGAAGTTGATTCACTGTAAAGGAGTGAACTGTATTTAGGTTGAACTTTCTCAAAATAGGCATTTACCCATTGAACTAGTTCGTTTTTTTCGGGAGTATTTTCGTGAATTAAGTGTTTTAGGACATGACGAGCGGTACTTATGATGTCTTTTCTTAAAGGATCATGAATAAGCTCTAATTGGCTGACTTTCTTATGAATAAAAGCTCTTTGGGAAGCGGTTACTGCAGCAGTCTTCATAAGTTTCAAAGCTTGTTGTTTTTCATCTTCTAGTGGCTTGGAGAATTCTTTCCATGCCTTCTGTTTACCTTCTCTAACGTTCTTTTTTGCACTGCGATCAATTTCCGTTATTTCTTCTTCACTGGCGATGTCATTAGAAATAATCCAATCACGAAACTTTAAATTACAATCATTTGATTTTTCCCATGTTAAACGCTTTTCATTTTTATATCTTTCATGAGATCCAGAAGTAGAATGTCCTTGGGGTTGTGTTAGTTCATTTACATGAATGAGAACAGGGATATGTTTAGTTCTAGAGAGTTGACTGGCCTTCTGATAGATATTTATGAGTTCTACATAATCCCATCCATTTACTTTTAAAATCTCATAACCATTATGATTTGAATCTCTTTGAAATCCTTTTAGAATTTCAGAAATATTTTCTTTTGTAGTTTGATGTTTGGCATGTACAGAAATCCCATATTCATCATCCCAAACACTGATGACCATGGGAACTTGAAGTACTCCTGCAGCGTTTATCGTTTCAAAAAACACGCCTTCACTTGTACTCGCATTTCCAATGGTTCCCCAAGCAACTTCATTCCCTGAATTCGAAAATTTTTCTGAATCGATATCTTTAAGATTCCGATAGACTTTTGATGCTTGTGCCAACCCTAATAATCGAGGCATTTGCGCTCCCGTAGGGGAAATATCTGAACTTGAATTGGGTTGTTTTGTTAAATTTTTCCATTCAAAATCATCATCTAAAGAATGGGTTGTAAAATGCCCTCCCATTTGCCTTCCAGCACTCATTGGGTCTTGATGAATATCAGTTGTTCCGTAAAGACCAGCAAAAAATTGTTCAATAGTGAGTTTCCCAATTGCCATCATAAAAGTTTGATCCCTATAATAACCCGATCTAAAATCTCCGTTTTGAAATGCTTTAGCCCAAGCCAGTTGTGGAAGTTCTTTTCCATCACCAAAAATTCCGAACTTTGCCTTTCCTGTTAAAACTTCACGGCGTCCAAGAAGACTACACTCTCGACTTGTGACCGCTATTGTATAGTCATTTAATACTTCATTTTTGAAGTCCTCAAATGTTATGTCTTTAGTAAGGTCATTTTTGGTCTGCATTCTTGACGAATTCTATTGAGTTGCAAATATAAAATATTTAGAGTCTATGTCCTATGCTTTGCACTGATAATTAAGTGAGAGTCTCAAAGAAAACATTTAAGGTTATCAAAAAGCTAACAGATATTTAGAATTAGAACCATTCTCTTCTAAACAGGCCTAAAAGAGCTTTGGGTTCTGCGGTAAACACAAATCGTATTTTTTGACTGTATTGGGGCTGCTCAATTTCCCAACCTAAGTTTGAGTAAAATGGAAAGAATATTTCAAAATAATCTGTAATCAGATTCAGTCGGATTCCAGCATCATACATAAACTGTGGCTTTATCCCTTTGTTTTTTATAAAACCTACATCTCCATAAACTTGGACATATTTCCAAATTGAAGCACTAGCATTGAGTGTTGTTAACCATTGATTGGCAAAAGCGGTATCTAGTTTTGATTTAAAACCTCCTTCAGCAATAATGAGTTGTTGGCTGAAAATCCCTGAAGATTCAAATTGTCCTAAATAATTATAATCAAACAAATAATCTGTTGGGCGGTCCAAAGCAAAATCGAAATTTTGTTCCCCTTCTGGAATGTTAGAATATAAAAATGTACCGGCATATAATCTTATATTGTAAAATTGGTTTTTGTTAGAGCGTCGGCGGATTTCGTAGTTTAATGATAATTTTCCAAACTGATCTGAAAATTGAGCGTCTAAAAACCATTTGTGGTATTTTTTAAAACCATTATTGCCATCAATGTATCTAATGTTAAATACTTTATATGGAGGAGCAATTGATTCGTCGTCTTCAAACTCAATAAAATCTTTTGAAATATCAATATATCTAAAACTAAGGCTTTTTAATTCATTTGACCTGAGGTCTTGAGCGTCTCTAAAATTAAAATTTACATAAGGAACTGTTTTGGTTACAAATACATTTTCGGCAAAACTCGAATGTGTTACAGCCACTCCAAAATTGATATTATAGAGGTTTTTATCTTCAAAAAAGGCATTGTATATAACTTTCGCAAATCCAGTCAAGGCATTTGAGTTTACACTATATATTGGAGTGATTCCAAACAAAAATGGTTTGTTTAAAACTCCTTTGTTATTGATGTTAATTCCTAGATTGAGTCCGTCATAGATGTTTTTAAATTCTATAATAGGTAAAAAGTATAATTGGTTGTCATGAGGAGATTCCACATCTTTAAAGAACCTAACTTGCAAGGGTTTTATAAATAGAGACGTTCCTGAAATTGATTTCCAATTGTTTCTAATGTCAAATTCAGGTACTTTTTTATCGTAATTAAGAACTAATTTATCAGCCTGAAGGTTAGGCATCACAAATTGTTTTTTCTCTCCAATTCCTGTTAGCCATTGTTTAGAGACAACCTCCCCATCTTTGAGCATGAATATAGAAATGGGGCGCTGTCCGCTTTTCTTGTTTTTAACCGTAATATAAATGGAGTCTTTAGATGAAGAGACCTCAGAAATTTTATAATCAATTTGTTTGGCATTTGTTAAATAAGAATCAAAAAACCAGTCGATATCTTTCGTAGTTTTTGATTTTATAAACGTTTTAAAACGTTCTGTTGTGAGAAGTTCTTGCTTAGGCGTGTTTACAAGTTCTTTTATCCAGTCTTCAACCTTCGAATTTTCAATATAATCTTCAAGATATATAAGCCCTAATGCTGCTTTGTATTTACTCGATAGATTAGCATTAAATTTTAGCAATTGGTCTTTTGGTGTATTTAATGCTTGATCTCGACCCGTTCTTACCATGTGTAAATAAGTCAAAGGATATTGGCTATTATATTTCAGTTTTGCTAAATTATAAGATTTGATCCCCCAAACATTGGATAATTTTCCGATTAAAGATTCGTCATTATAAAACTGTTCGACGTATTTAATTAACATATAATTTTCAAATCCTGCCTGTAACCAGTATTCTTCTCTAGGGTTTATTATTAAATGTTGTTTTAAATAAAGCCTTGTTAAGTTTTTTACTAAGTTCAATTCGTATTTGAATTGTTTCGAAAAGGGAGCTAAAAAATCAGGTATAATGTTTAAGCCATAAATAGGATAATTGTTTAAGTCTGTTTCTGTAATTAAAAGATTTCCATGGGGATGCTTCGCAAGCTTAGAATCTAAAAAACCAACTACCTTTCTAAATATATCTAGTTGCTCTAACGAACTTATGTCTTTTTGTTTTCTATCGGTAATGATATTTAAGTTGTGAACGTTTATTTTTAAAAAGGGTGTTTTGGAAATATAAAGGCGACTGTCTATGCGTTGGGTTCCTGTAAAGTGATAAGTGTTTTTTTGTTGATCTTCTTGAATAGATTTAGGGCTTAACTCGGATACAACATCATATGATTTAGGAACCTCAATACTTAAATCGATATTTGATCGTGAGGTGTAGTAGTCCTGAATATTTTTATTGCTATACAATTTCCATTCTGAATTTTCATAGACTGTGGGTGAGATGTACCATTGTTTTAAATTGAAATCTCCATCTTTAGTTACTCCATACCCTGTAAATCGATCGCTTTGAATTTGAAGAGTATATTCAAAATATAGTGATACAGCGTTGTTTGGTAACAATTCATTTTTAAGTATTACTTTAAAAATATCTGGATGATTTTTTAAGTACTTATAATCAACAGTATCGCCAAGGGAATTTTTAATTGTGTTGATTTGTGTCAAACCACGATCTTTAGGTTTAACATCTAAAAGGGCATTGTTGAACTCTTCTACATAGCGATTAGAAAGAGGAGTTGTAGGACTACTATAACTAGAAGTCCAGTCATTAAAATATAACTCTTTTAAACTATTTTCAGAAGTGTTTTGATAATCGATGCGTTGTTTAATTGTTATTGTATTCAAATCTACATCTAAAACACCCTCTATTTTCATGGCATTTTGTCCATATAAAAAGGAAACACTTATATATAAAATAAGCGTTAAAAGGTACTTTAGTAACGGTTTTAAAGTCAAAAAAATAGTTTTGGAATTTTAAAAATTAGGGCTTAACTGATATTCGTTATAAAAATCATTAAGAATTGAGATGACTTCATCAGAAGTATCAACAACGTGTATCAAGTCAAGATCTTTTGCACTGATGGTTTCAAAGCGATTTAACAAGGTTGCTTTAATCCAATCCAACAAGCCACTCCAAAAAGTACAACCTACAAGAATAACAGGGAATTTTTCAATTTTTTTAGTTTGAATTAACGTAATGGCTTCAAACAATTCATCGAGTGTTCCAAATCCGCCAGGCATCACTACAATTCCTTGAGAATATTTGACAAACATCACTTTTCTAACAAAAAAATAGTCAAAATCCAAACTCTTATCGCGATCGATATACGGATTGTTATGTTGTTCAAATGGAAGCTCTATATTAAGTCCCACAGAAGTTCCACCCGCCAAATGTGCTCCCTTGTTTCCTGCTTCCATAATGCCAGGACCACCACCAGTAATCACTCCGTAGCCGGCGTCCACAATCGCAGCTGCAATTTCTGTAGATAGCTTATAATATGTATCTTCTTTTGTTGTTCGAGCAGAACCAAAAATAGAGACACAAGGGCCAATTTTACTCATCTTTTCAAACCCATTTACAAATTCTCCCATGATTTTAAATATAGCCCATGAGTCATTTGTCTTTATCTCATTCCATCCTTTGTGTTTCTGTTCTGGTGTCATATTTCAATATTATTGATGCCTACTAATGTAATTCTTTTTTTAAAAACTTAGCGGTATGGCTAGATTTGTTTTTAATAACAACTTCTGGAGTTCCTTTTACCATAACTGTACCTCCACCTTTACCACCCTCAGGACCAATGTCTATTATATGATCGACTGTTTTAATTACATCTAAATTGTGTTCTATGATAATTACCGTATTTCCTTTATCAACTAATTTGTTAAGTACATCCATCAACACTCGAATATCTTCAAAATGAAGCCCTGTTGTAGGTTCGTCTAGTATGTAAATAGTATTCCCAGTATCACGTTTACTCAATTCCGATGCTAATTTAATCCGTTGGGCTTCACCGCCAGAAAGCGTGGTGCTTTGTTGTCCAAGAGTAATATAACCCAAACCAACGTCCTTAATGGTTTTTAATTTTCGATAGATTTTTGGAATTAGTTCAAAGAAATCAACTGCTTCATCAATGGTCATATTTAGAACATCACTGATTGATTTTCCTTTATATCTAATCTCTAAAGTTTCTCTGTTAAAACGTTTTCCCTGACAGGATTCACATTCGACATACACATCTGGTAAAAAGTTCATTTCAATGACTCGTAAGCCACCCCCTTTACAAGTTTCACAGCGACCACCAACCACATTAAAACTAAAGCGTCCCAATTTATATCCTCGAATCATTGCTTCAGGAATTTTTGCAAATAAAGCTCTAATTTCCCCAAAAACTCCTGTATAGGTAGCTGGGTTACTTCTGGGCGTTCGTCCGATAGGGGATTGATTTATATCAATCACTTTATCTAAATGCTCTAAGCCTTTTAAAGATTTATAGGGCATTGGTTCCATTACCCCATTAAAATAATGGTTGTTTAAAATAGGGTATAAGGTATGATTTATCAAGGTAGATTTTCCACTTCCAGACACCCCGGTAATTCCTATCATTTTACCTAAGGGTAGTTTTATAGATACATCTTTTAGGTTATTTCCTGTACATCCTTTGAGTTCCAAAAACTTTCCATTTCCTTCACGACGTTTTTTTGGAACTTCAATTTTTTTAACACCACTCAAATAATCCGCTGTCATGGTACGACTGTTCAGAATGTCTTTTGGTGTCCCTTGACTGATAATCTCTCCGCCATGCTTCCCAGCCTTGGGACCGATGTCGATCACATGGTCAGCTTGCTCAATCATGTCTTTATCGTGTTCAACCACAATAACTGAATTGCCTACATCTCTTAAAGCAATTAGAGATTTAATTAGTTTTTCATTATCTCGCTGGTGTAATCCAATGCTTGGTTCATCCAATATATACAAAACACCCACTAATTGTGAACCTATTTGTGTTGCCAAACGAATCCGTTGTGCTTCGCCACCTGATAGAGATTTAGAGCTTCTGTTGATTGATAAATAGTCCAACCCAACATCTAAAAGAAATTGCAAGCGTGTCGAAATCTCTTTGATAATTTCTTTTGAAATGATCTCTTGATTCTTAGAAAGATGATTTGGTAATTCTCTAAACCAATCTGCTAAATCTACCACATCCATTTCTGAAAGTTCGGAGATATTTTTAGAGTTAATTTTGAAGTATAAGGATTCTTTTTTCAGTCTTGAGCCTTTACAAGCAGGACACTTAATGTTATCCATATAGCTTTTTGCCCAGCGTTGGATGGACGTAGAATCGGCGTTTTTGTATTGACTTTCAATAAAATTAGCGATGCCTTCAAAATTAATATTATAATTTCTAGAAACCCCTAAGGTTTTACTATCCACTGAAAAATCATCTTTTCCACCATATAAAATAATTTGTAATGCTTCCTTAGGAATATCTGAAATCGGATCCGAAAGTTTAAAATCAAAACGTCGTCCGATAAGTACTAACTGTTTAAACATCCACGAATCTTTTTGAGCACCTTGAGGTGCAAGTCCTCCGTTTTTAATAGACAGACTCTTATCAGGAATAATTTTACTTTCGTTCACTTTATATAGCGATCCAATACCGTTACAATTGGGGCATGCACCTTTAGGAGAGTTGAATGAGAAGTTATTTGGCTCTGGATTTGGATAAGAAATACCAGATGAAGGACACATTAAATCTCTACTGAAATAGCGCATTTCTTTTGTGTCTTCATCAATGATCATTAGCACATTTTCTCCGTGATACATAGCTGTATTAATACTCTCGACCAATCTGCTTTTGGATTGTGTCGTTTCGTCAATTTTAAGACGGTCAATCACAATTTCAATATCATGCATTTTATAACGATCTAGCATCATTCCTTTGGAGATATCGACAATCACACCATCGGTTCTTACTTTTACGAAGCCTTGTTTTCCAATCTGATCAAACAATTCTCTGTAGTGACCTTTTCGAGAACGGATGACAGGCGATAAAATGGAGATGCGTTGACCATCAAAAGATTCAATTATCAGGTCTTTGATTTGCTCATCGTTATAACTTACCATTTTTTCATTTGTATTATAACTATAAGCATCCGCACCTCTAGCAAATAAGAGTCTTAAAAAGTCATAAATTTCTGTAATGGTTCCAACGGTAGATCTTGGGGATTTACTTGTAGTTTTTTGTTCAATTGCGATAACAGGGGACAGTCCATCAATTTTATCAACATCGGGACGTTCTAAACTCCCTAAAAACTGTCGAGCGTAGGCTGAAAACGTTTCTATATATCGACGTTGTCCCTCCGCATAAATTGTGTCAAATGCTAGTGAGGATTTCCCACTGCCTGAAAGCCCTGTAATTACTACTAACTGATCTCTAGGAATCTTTACATCAATATTTTTTAAATTGTGGACTCTAGCGCCTTTTACTTCTATAAATTCATCGAATTTGCTCATATGTTTCTCTCTGTACTCGCTTTAATAATGGTCATTACAATATATCTACCTCACCTTTTCCTTGTCTAACAATAGTAATTTCAGAACCCTTTACCTCAATGACAGTGGAAGGTTGATTGCCTCCATAACCTCCATCAATTACCAGATCAACTTTTGAACCCCATTTTTCATAGATCAACTCTGGATCTGTGGTATACTCAAGAATCTCATCTTCATCATGAATGGAAGTAGAAACAATTGGATTACCTAATACCTCTACTATTCCCAATGCTATTGGATTGTCTGGAATTCGAATTCCAACAGTTTTCTTTTTCTTAAAGGGATGTGGTAAGGTATTCGCTCCAGGTAGAATAAAAGTGTAAGGTCCTGGAAGCACTCGTTTCAAAAGTTTAAATATAGGTGTCTCAATTTGTGTGACATAATCACTCAAATTACTCAAGTCATGACATATAAATGAAAAGTTAGATCGCTCCAATTTAACTCCTTTAATTTTTGCAATACGTTCCAACGCCTTAACATTAGTAATGTCACAACCCAATCCATATACTGTGTCTGTTGGATAGATAATTAACCCACCCTCTTTAAGTATTTTAACCACTTTTTCAATGGCTTTAGGGTTTGGGTTTTCAGGATATATTTTGAGAAATTCTGCCATGAAAATTAGTATATTTAGGAAATAATCTCAAGTTTAGCAAAGCGAAGCAATAACTTTTTTACCCCTCCAGTTTCAAATTTAATTTCAGCTTTTAAATCAGCCGCTTTTCCTTCAATACTTAAAACATTCCCTTTTCCAAACCGCTGATGATTCACAACATCGCCTACAATTAACTTATTGTCAAATAAATTTGTATTTGATTTTGTTTCGCTTACTTTCTTTAAGTTTTTGGGAGTTGAAATTTTAAATTTTTCAGGGGTTTTTGGCTTCGCTTTCATATAAGCTGGCTTCTTGTAACGCACTGTATTAGGATCCACATCTCCAAAAATATCAGCACTCAACATTGGATTGAAACGGCGTTCTTCTTTTGGGGTGACAATCTCCAAATACTGTTCGTCAATTTCTTCTATAAATCGACTCGGTTCTGAATCTACGAGTTTTCCCCAACGGTAACGCGAAAGGGCATAAGTTAAGTAGGCCTGTTTTTCTGCTCGGGTTAAGGCTACATAAAATAAACGCCTTTCTTCTTCCAATTCTTGTCGCGTACTCATGCTCATAGCACTTGGAAATAAATCTTCTTCTAAACCAACAATGTATACATAAGGAAATTCCAATCCTTTCGCTAAATGAATGGTCATCAGTGCTACTTTATCACTATCTTCTCCTTCTTCATTATCCAAGTCTGTAGCCAAAGCGACATCTTCTAAAAACTCTGCGATCGACCCCGTAGAGTCCGCCAGTTCTTGTTGTCCTTCCACAAAATCTTTGATACCATTGAGCAATTCCTCAATGTTTTCCATTCGAGAAATGCCTTCGGGAGTTCCATCTTTTTTAAACTCCTGAATCAATCCACTGACTTTACACACATGTTCCGCCAAATCAAAGGCATTCGACGTTTGACTCATTACTTTAAAACTTTCAATCATTGTTGTAAAGTTTTGTAGTTTGGTCTTTGTGCCAGCATTGATGTTTATGGGTAACTCATGAAGGTGTTTTAAGATTTCAAAAATAGACTTATCATGTTCGTTGGCAGAAACGATCAAACGGTCAATTGTTGTCTGTCCAATACCCCGTCCTGGAAAATTAATGATTCGTTTTAAAGCTTCCTCATCTAAAGGGTTGATGATGATCCTTAAATAGGAGAGGACGTCTTTTATTTCTTTTCGTTGGTAAAATGATAAACCGCCGTAAATCCGATATTCCAAGCCTCGTTTTCTCAAGGCATCTTCAATCGATCGCGATTGTGCATTGGTACGATACAATACTGCAAAATCACCATTTTTAGCTTGGTTTTGCATCTTGTTTTCAAAGATGGTACTGGCAATATATCTCCCTTCATCACCATCTGTTAATGAACGATTGACAATAATTTTAGGTCCTTCTTCATTGGCAGTCCAAACGACTTTTTCTAGCTTGGTTTGGTTTTTTTCAATTATAGAATTGGCAGCATTTACAATATTTTTAGTCGAACGGTAATTCTGTTCCAATCGAAACATTTTTACGTTGTCATAATCTTTTTGAAAATTTAAAATATTATTGATGTTCGCCCCTCGAAATGCATAAATACTTTGGGCATCATCCCCAACCACACAAATGTTTTGAAAACGGTCCGAAAGTGCTCTCACAATTAAATATTGAGAGTGGTTTGTATCTTGGTACTCATCCACTAAAATATAGCGAAATCGATCTTGATATTTTGCCAAAATTTCGGGAAAACGTGTAATTAACTCGTTAGTCTTTAGTAATAGGTCATCAAAATCCATCGCGCCAGCTTTGAAGCAACGAGATACATATTCTTTGTAAATCTCTCCCATTTCTGGACGCTTTGCCATCACATCAGATTCCTTGAGTTCAGGGTTTTGAAAATACGCCTTCACCGTAATTAAACTATTTTTGTAAGATGAAATACGAGATTGAACTTGTTTGTATTTATAGATATCTTTATCTAACTTCTTTTCTTTAATAATTGAAGAAATTAAGCGTTGTGAGTCTTGAGTATCATAAATGGTGAAGTTGGAAGGATACCCCAATTTATCGGCTTCAATCCGTAAAATTTTTGCGAATACAGAGTGAAAGGTTCCCATCCATAAGTTTTTGGCTTCGCTATCTCCCACAATCGAAGCGATTCGCGTTTTCATTTCTCGTGCCGCTTTGTTGGTAAAAGTGAGGGACAAGATATTAAAAGGATCCACACCTTCGCTCATCAGATAAGCAATGCGATAGGTGAGGACTCTAGTTTTTCCAGAACCTGCACCCGCGATGATAATCATTGGACCTTCTTTTTGAAGGGTGGGAGCTAATTGCGCCTCGTTAAGTTGACTTAAATATTGTTTCAAATTTAGTTTTTTCTAAGATGTGAAATTAAGGAATGTTATTCGTATTTATAAAAGTTCGTGCTATAAATTATAAACAATTATGGGGAAGTTACTAAAAGCGTTTGAATCCATAAATATTAACTTTTTTACATAAGAAATTATTAACTTGGCGTTTATTAATCATCATATCAAACATTTAAATGGAAATTGAGTTATATAGCCTTACCATGTATTGTATTCCTGCTCTTATAACAGGGGCGATTGCGTATTTATTTTTTAAAGAATACACCAACAACGAAAGTAAAAGACGCCACTACATTCTTCACAAATCGCTTCAAAAGGAGGTTCTTCCAGTCAAACTTCAAGCTTATGAACGTTTGGCTTTGTTCTTGGAACGCATGGCTCCCAATAATTTACTGATTAGAATCCAGCCAATTTCTCAACAAAAACAAGATTATGAGCAATTGCTCATTCAAAATATCGAACAAGAATTTGAGCATAATTTAGCACAACAAATTTATTTAAGTGAAGAATGTTGGAACATAATTTTAACTGCTAAAAACACCACTATTCAATTTATTAGAAATTGTGATATTTCAAACAGTACCGAATCCGCTGATAAATTCCGAGAATTAGTCCTCACAAAATCGATGGATACGCCGTCGCCCAGCAACGCTGCCTTGGCATATTTAAAAAATGAAGTGAGTAATTTATTAACCTATTAACGTGGTTTGATGCAGAACACATTACTTCAAACTCCCATAGATTATCTCAAAGGTGTAGGGCCTGGGCGTGCCGAAGTATTGCGTAAAGAATTAGGTATTCACACCTATCAAGATCTGATTAATTTATTTCCAAATCGTTATATTGACCGCACGCGATTTTATAAGGTATCAGAATTACAACCTACCAATGCTGAAGTTCAAATTGTGGGTCAGATTACAGGATTTAAAGAAATTGCCCAAAAGCGTGGAAAACGACTTGTGGCAACCTTTAGAGATGAAACGGGGTATTTAGAGTTGGTTTGGTTTAGAGGTCACAAATGGATTCGTGAGCACCTAAAAACCCATACAGATTATGTGATTTTTGGAAAAATTAATTTATTTAATGGCATCTTTAGCATGCCGCATCCTGACACTGAACTCAAAACAGATTATGACAAAAGTCTTTCAAAAGCGATTCAACCCATATATCCTTCCACAGAAAAATTAGCCAACCGAGGCATTTCGAACCGTGTGATTTGCAAGATCATGGAACAATTGTTCCTGCAGTTGAATGGGCGTTTTGAAGAATCGCTTTCAATAGAAATTTTAGAGCATCAAAAATTGATCTCTAAGAGCGATGCTTTTTTAAATATTCATTTTCCAAAAACTCAAAAATTATTGAGCCTGTCTCAATTTCGATTAAAATTTGAAGAATTATTTTACATTCAACTTCAGCTCATTCTTAAAAACATTATTCATAAAACTAAAATAAAAGGCTATCGATTTGAAACCGTAGGATCTTATTTTAATACATTTTATAAGGAGCATTTGCCATTCGAACTGACCAATGCTCAAAAACGTGTATTGAAAGAAATTCGGATTGATATGGGAAGTAACGCCCAAATGAACCGCTTGTTACAGGGAGATGTGGGCTCAGGAAAAACCATTGTTGCCTTGATGTCCATGCTCATCGCGATTGATAATGATTTTCAAGCGACACTGATGGCACCTACAGAAATTTTATCGTTTCAGCATTACAACGGTTTGAAACCCTTTTGTGATTTAATTGGCGTTAAGATTGGTTTGTTAACTGGATCTAGTAAAACATCGGCTCGACGCATCATTCACGAACAATTAGAATCGGGGGAATTACAGATCATTATTGGGACACATGCGCTTTTAGAAGATAAGGTCAAGTTTAAGAATCTTGGCTTGGCAATCATTGACGAGCAACACCGTTTTGGGGTCGCGCAACGCAGTAAGCTGTGGAAGAAAAACATATCACCCCCTCATGTGTTAGTGATGACCGCTACGCCCATCCCAAGAACCTTAGCAATGTCTGTGTATGGCGATTTAGATATTTCTGTGATTGATGAGCTGCCAGCTGGTAGAAAACCGATTAAAACGGTGCATCGTTTTGACAGCAATCGACTGAAAGTACTTGGGTTTATTAGAGATGAAATTGCAAAAGGCCGTCAAGTTTATATTGTATATCCACTGATTAACGAAAGTGAAACCTTGGATTTTAAGGATTTAATGGATGGATATGAAGGTATTGTGCGGGATTTTCCAACACCTAAATATCAAGTATCCATCGTACATGGGCAAATGAAACCCGCCGATAAAGAATTTGAGATGCAACGCTTTGTCAAAGGAGAAACGCAGATCATGGTTGCCACAACTGTGATTGAAGTAGGGGTGAATGTACCCAATGCCTCCGTCATGATAATTGAAAGTGCGGAGCGTTTTGGACTGTCGCAACTCCACCAGTTAAGAGGGCGTGTAGGACGTGGAAGTGAGCAGAGTTATTGTATTTTAATGACAGGCTCTAAACTAGGAGATAATAGTAAAACCCGTATGAAAACCATGGTTAATTCTAGTGATGGATTTGAAATTGCGGAAGTGGACTTACGACTCCGAGGACCAGGGGATATGATGGGCACTCAACAAAGTGGCGTTTTGGAAATGAAAATCGCCAATATTGTAAAGGATAAAGACATCTTGTCTTTAGCCCGGCACTGGGCTAAAAAGGTGTTGGTTGCCGACCCTAAATTAATCGATCCAAAGCATCAACCCATTGCGCAAACCTATATCAAAATGGGGAAATACAAGAATATCTGGAATTATATTAGTTAAGATTTTAATCCACTAAAAAATTATCACTGAGGGTTTGTAGGTCTTTCATCACCAATTTAAAATCGGCTTCAAAGAGGGTGTAAAATTCTTTTAATTCCTGTCCTGCTTTGTCCATCCCTGATCTGTTTTTTGTGCGTCGATTCATTCCTGCTAAAACCCGGTCAATACCTTCTAGTTCTGCATAAATTAAGAGCCAATTGCCTTCGATCATAACGGGCGCCATTTTTTGAATGTTAGCGGGAAGTATATCAAAATTATCTCTTAATAATTTATAAAATGTTTGAATATAAGCGTCTAAGGGAATGTCAGAATAATCCGACCAATTTTTAGCTAAAAAATGGTCATAAAAGATATCTACAATAATTCCTGAATAATGCCCGTAATTTTTGTGAAGCCGTTTGGTACTTTTTCTAAAAGCGGGATGGGCATCTGTTATGGTATCAATTTGTCGATGTAATAAGATTCCTTTTTGGATTTCAACAGGGTAGGAGTTGTATTTAGAACCTTTAATACTATCGGCTATAAAGTTTCCAATTATGACATCGGGATTAGTTCCAGAAAGTAAAATATGAGCCAAATAATTCATAGAGCGAAATTATGAATACATTTTAATATAATTGATTTGAAGTCTTATATTTGTTGAAACTTATTTTTTACATGACACTCATCAAATCAATTTCAGGAATTCGTGGTACCATCGGTGGTACTGTCGGAGATAATTTAACCCCTATAGATACAGTAAAATTTGCTGCGGCTTATGGCATATGGATCAAAGCCCAACGCTCTAAAGAAAATTACCGTGTGGTGGTTGGAAGAGATGCCCGAATTTCTGGAGCTATGATTCAAAATTTAGTCATGAATACACTGGTAGGTTTAGGAATTGATGTGATTGATTTAGACCTATCAACCACACCAACCGTTGAAATTGCAGTGCCTTTAGAACATGCCGATGGCGGTATTATCTTGACGGCGAGTCATAACCCAAAACAATGGAATGCTCTAAAACTTTTAGACCATAATGGCGAATTTTTAAATGCAGAACACAGCCAACGTGTTTTAGATATCGCTGCGGCAGATGCTATGGAATTTGCAGATGTGGATGACTTGGGTATCATTACTGAAAATCAAGCTTACTTTGACATTCACATCGATGAAGTACTGGATTTAGAATTCGTAAACGTAAAAGCCATTACTGATTGTAAATTTAAGGTTGTGATAGATGCCGTGAATTCTACTGGTGGAATTGCCATTCCGCTTCTATTAGAACGTTTAGGCGTTGAGGCTATCAAAATACATTGCGAGCCTAACGGACAATTTCCGCACAACCCAGAACCACTAAAACAGCATTTAACAGATTTATCTGAAAAGGTAGTATCATCTCATGCCGATTTCGGAATTGCGGTTGATCCCGATGTGGATCGCTTGGCTTTCATGGATGAAAAGGGAGTCATGTTTGGAGAAGAATATACTTTAGTTGCTTGTGCTGATTATGTTTTGAGTCAACGTCCAGGAAATACAGTAAGTAACCTCAGTTCCACAAGAGCGTTAAGAGATGTGACCGAAAAACACGGTGGAACTTATACTGCAAGCCCAGTTGGAGAAGTCAATGTGGTCAACGCTATGAAAGCAACCAATGCAGTTATTGGCGGTGAGGGCAACGGAGGTATAATTTTTCCTGAATCGCATTATGGACGTGATGCCTTAGTAGGGGTGGCCTTGTTTTTGAGCTTGTTAGCAGAACGAAAAATTGCGGTGAGTGCTTTGAGAGCCAGCTATCCTTCTTATTTTATGAGCAAGAAAAAAATTGACTTAAACCCTTCCATTGATGTCGATGCTATTTTAGATGCCATGGAAGCCAAATATGCGCACGAACAGATTTCTACTATTGATGGTGTCAAAATCGATTTTCCAACAGAGTGGGTTCACCTAAGAAAGAGTAATACCGAGCCAATTATCCGTATCTATACAGAAGCAACTTCTCAAGAGAAAGCAGATGTTTTAGCCGATAAAATTATAGTTGAAATAAAGGGTATAGCAGGAATTTAAAGTTCGCGATGCTTCCAACGTTTGTGGGTCCAAAGGTAATATTCGGGTGCTTCATGGATTTGTTTTTCTACAAGTTTTAGAAATTTATCAGTGATTTCATAATCCTTAAAATCTGTAGGATTTTCTGCTAAGGTTTGAAATGTGGCCTCATAGTATCCTCTTTTTTTACGTTCTACAGCAAAAAAAACAATTGGCATATCTAGTTTTTTGGCTAGCATTTCTGCACCTGTATGTACGGGAACTCTAATTCCCATAAATTCATTCCAGTGACGGGCTTTGTCTTTTTTTGGGGACTGATCGGAAGCAAATCCATTCATAGACAAAATGCCATTTTTTTTGGCTTCTTCTAAAACAGAAAATGTTTCTTTAGTAGTAATTAAATAACTGTTGTAACGAGCTCTAATGGACTTAATTAATCGGTCAAAATATTTGTTCTGTAGCCGTTTGTAGATACCATAGCCACGATGACTCGTATAGGTTTGAAGGATAAAAATCCATTCCCAACTGCCATAATGCGCGCACATAAGAATGATACTTTTATTTTGTTTTTCAAAATCTTTGATGATATCCAAATTTTTAAAGGTATAACGCGCCTTCATAGATTTCAAAGAAATATTCATCGACTTGATAGATTCTAGAATCATATCACAAAAATGATGAAAGAATTTTTTGGTGATCATTTTAATTTCTAAATCTGACTTTTCTGGAAACACTAGTCTAAGATTTTCTTTAACCGTTAGTTTTCTGTATCTAAAAACATGGTACATTAAGATATATAAAAGGTCAGAAACGGCATATAGCAATCGAAACGGAAGTATAGAAAGAAACCACAAAATTGGGTAAATTAAAATGTACGCTAGTAATTGCATTTAAAAAGATTAAATTTACAATCGCAAATATATAGTTTATTTAATATATCCTTATGAACATTTCAATTTTTACCCTGATTATTATAGCCCTCAACGTCCTTTGCTCTTTGAAGGGTTTTAAAGATCGTTCTTTTTTTGAAACCTATAAGTTTAATGTAGGGGGTGTCAAACGCGGAGAACAACTTCGTATGTTGGTTTCTGGATTTCTGCATGTGGATTTGCAGCATCTGTTATTTAATATGTTTGCACTTTATATTTTTGGAGATATAGTCATCAATAGTGTAGGGCCGTTTTATTTCTTTTTGATTTATTTTGGAAGTTTAATTTTTGGGAATCTACTATCTTATTACTTTCATAAAAATGAACCTTACTATTCTGCAGTTGGTGCGAGTGGTGCTGCAACAGGCATCTTATACGCTGCTATTTTACTATACCCTGGAATGGAATTATACCTGTATTTTATTCCTATTCCCATACCTTCCTATGTAGTGGGGGTCGGGTATATGCTGTATTCTATCTATGGGATGAAATCACGGATTGGTAATATTGGACATGATGCACATTTTGGTGGTGCCATTGGAGGGTATGTGTTAACATTATTGATTGCCCCTCAAGTTTTAGATTCGCATTTATGGATGGTCATTGTCCTCGCAGTTCCAATTGTGATTTTGTTTGTGATGCATAAAAACAACAAAATTTAGTTTTTTTAATTACTCCAACAAACTCTTAATTTTGGCTTCCAATTCAGCACCTCTTAAGCGTTCGGCGATGAGGATTCCATTTTCATCCAAAATAAAAGTCGCAGGAATCGAATTCACACTGTAGGCTTGTGCAATAGGGTCTTGCCAGAACTTTAAATTAGAAACGTTATACCAGCTGAGTTGATCCTTTTTTATGGCCTCAATCCAAAATGCTTTCTGATTGCCACGTTCTAGAGAAACACTGATGATTTCTAATCCTTTTGAGTGGTATTTATCATACAATTTCACCAAATTCGGATTTTCAATTCGGCAGGGCTTACACCAGGACGCCCAGAAATCGACAATAGTCACCTTCCCTTTAATATTACTTAATGTGATTGGTTTTCCCTCAGGATCAGGCGCAGTAAAGTCAGGCGCTTTCATGCCAATCTTAATTTTCGCTTTATTTGGATTGCTTTCAATTTTTTGTTTAATACGATCTGATATATGTTGATTTATTTCGTTCTTAGTTTTGATAGAATCGTCGATGTTTTTATAGGCTTTGGTTGCCAATTCTAAATCAAACCCCTTTTGTCCAGTAAGACCTTCCAATATAAACAAAGAAAAATCAGAGTCGTTATTTTCTTCAATAAATTCATAGCCAAAATTTTTCAATTGGGTTCTTAAAGAATCTCCTTTCTTTTGAAGTTTTGATAAGTCTTCTGAATCGTTCTCAGGGCTAAAAAAGGCAACCTTTACAGCCTCAATCGCGTCTAATTTTTGTTGGTATTTATTCTTATAATCATTAAAAACTTCATTGTTATAAGTGCCTTCAACTTTGGATTTATGAATGCTGTCTTTATAAATTTCTATATTAATTTCACCGGGTTCTACAAAAACAGAGGTTTGCCCTCTCACACCATCAATGGTCAAAGCACGCATTTCAGCTCCGTTTATTTGTCCTTTAAAACGAAACGCTCCATTAAAAACAATCGCAGTATCAGTGGCTTGTCTGTTTCTCCCGTTTTCAGTCTTTATTAAATAAGCCCTTAAACCATCATAAACGCCTTCAGCTTTAACAATTATTTCATAATCAACATCAGATTTTGAGGTTGAAGGTTTACAACTATACAAGAGTGTAATAACAAGGATAGAAATGATTTGAGTTTTCATCTGTTGAAATTTTTATTAAACACAAAAATAAATTAAAAATATTACTTCTCCCATTTGAACTAATATTAATACTTTTGTAAAAAACGAATCCATTGTATCAAAACGACACTATTATTGCTTTAGCCACTCCTTCAGGTGCAGGCGCAATTGCGATTATTCGACTTTCAGGTCCTGAAGCGATTGCAATAGTAGATGCGTTTTTCAAATCGATACATGCCAAAAAATTGGCATCTCAAAAAACACATACCATTCATTTAGGACATATCGTGGAGGATTCTCGAATTCTAGACGAAGTTTTGGTATCTGTTTTTAAAAATCCAAAATCTTATACAGGAGAAGATGTGGTGGAAATATCATGCCATGGAAGTTCTTATATACAACAAGAAATCATTCAATTATTTGTTCGTAATGGAGCTCGTATTGCAAATCCAGGAGAATTTACCCTTAGGGCCTTTCTCAATGCCAAACTCGATTTAAGTCAAGCCGAGGCCGTTGCCGATTTAATTGCCAGTGATAACAAAGCGTCTCACCAAATTGCTATGCAACAGATGCGAGGTGGCTTTAGCAACGAGATCAAAGTCCTTCGAGATGAATTGCTGAACTTTGCTTCCTTGATCGAATTAGAACTCGACTTTTCTGAAGAAGATGTAGAGTTTGCAGATCGAAAACAATTTGAAGATTTATTGGCACGAATTATTAAGGTTTTAAAACATTTGATCGATTCATTTTCAACAGGAAATGTGATCAAAAACGGAATTCCTATTTCCATTATTGGTGCGCCAAATGTTGGGAAATCTACCCTTTTAAATGCGCTTCTAAACGAAGACAAAGCCATTGTCAGTGACATTGCTGGAACGACCCGTGATGCGATTGAAGATGAAATTACCATTGAAGGAATCAAGTTTCGATTTATCGATACTGCTGGGATTCGCACTACCGACGATACCATTGAAAGTATTGGCATCAAAAAAACATTTGAAAAAATCACGCAATCTCAAGTGGTATTGTATTTGTTAGATGCCTCAAAAGTAAGTTCGGAAACCATCGTACTTTTTAATACTGATATTCGTAAAATTCAAGAACAGTACCCAGACAAACAATTAATCGTCATAGCCAATAAAATGGATGAAGCCAATCAAGAACTCATTGAAACCTCTTTTGTGTATCCACATACGCTTTTTACTTCTGCTAAAAGTGGGTTAGGTATAGAAAGCTTAAAGTCGAAGTTACTGGAATTTGTTAATACTGGTGCTTTGCGTAACAACGATACGATTATTACCAACTCCAGACATTATGATTCTCTTTTAAAGGCACTGGCTGATGTTCAAAAAGTGCAGCAGGGGATGGACGCCAAACTCTCTGGAGATTTATTAGCGATTGACATCCGTCAGGCACTGTATCATTTTGGTGAGATTACAGGTGAAATTACTTCTGACGATTTGTTAGGGAATATCTTTGCGAATTTTTGTATTGGAAAGTAGTTTTAAATTATTTTTTGTAATTTTAAAATATTTTAATATTTAAAACCTAACCAATTTAATAAAATGAAAAAATTACTTTATTTACTTTTAGCATTTTCTTTTGCATGTTCTTAAGATGACGATAACTCCAATACAAATACATCAATTGATGGTAATTGGCAATTGACATCTATAACAGAAGATGGACAGCCAACTCATAACAGCTGTGATTTAGAATCCTATATGGTGATTTTAGGTGATAATACAGGAACCTATTTTCAGTATTATTCTGATGACCCAGCAACTGAACCTTGTGACTTGGAATTAACTTATGATTTTATAATCACAATGGGGTCATCAAGTTCAAACTACAACCTGGTTTTAGAAGGCGAATCAGCACCATTGGTTTTGAATGGAAATAGACTTACACTTACATTTGATGATAGTGAGGTTATTGAATTTGTTAAGAATTAACCTTTCGGTTTTTCAATCTTAAACATACTCTCTTTTGTAACACGCGTGTACCAATCGCCCCCTAAACGTGCGACAAGACCCAGTTTTTCGGAATCAATTTGACCGTTTTCGTCTAAGAACTCCGATTTGACATGGATGTGTACTACTTTGGCGATGACCAATTGACCAGCTCCTCCATGTTCTCCTAGAGAAACAATATTTTCAACTACACATTCAAAGGAGACGGGAGATTCCATAACTCTTGGTGGCTTTACTTTAACCGACGGGACTTCTGTCAAGCCTGTTTCTGTAAATTCATTAACACCTTTGTCAAACTCTCTACTCGTTTCAGACATTTGTTCTACTATCGAAAAATCAACGGTATTGATGACTACTTCTTTTGTTTCTGTCGCATTTTGAAGCGTATGTTTGGTAGTGTTATCACGTACGCGTCTAGCTGGTGAAAAAATTAATATAGGTGGGTTGGAGCTAAACACATTAAAGAAACTAAACGGACTCAGGTTTACATTTCCCTTGGCGTCTATGGTGCTTGCAAAAGCTATCGGTCTAGGAGCAATTGCAGAAGAGAGCAGTCTATGAACTTCTCTTGTCTCTAATAATTCGGGGTCAAATGATTTTATATTTGCCATGCTAATTTTTTTATATTGCTTTTAAAAGTGTTGATTTAACTTCTCCAAACCCCACTCGGATGGGGCCTTTTTGACAATGTCCTCTCATAATAACCGTGTCATTATCTTGAATAAATTTTCGTGTACCACCTTCTTTTAGTTCAACAGGTTTTGAGCCTGCCCATGACAACTCGAGCATTGAGCCATAGGAGTCGGGATTTTTGCCACTGATGGTGCCTGAAGCCATCAAATCACCTACGTTCAAATTACAGCCATTTATAGTATGATGCGCCAATTGTTGGTTCATGTTCCAATACATATACTTGAAATTAGAGTGACTTACCACGGTTTCCATGCAATTTTCAGGTTGAATGGATACCTCTAAATTAATATCATAATTCTTAGACCCTTCAAAATTCAAATAGGGTAGAACAGTCGGTTCTTGTGTAGGTCCATCAATTTTAAAGGGTTCTAAAGCTTCTAAAGTCACTACCCATGGTGACATAGAAGATGCAAAACTTTTCGCTAAAAAGGGACCTAAGGGAACGTATTCCCATTTTTGAATATCTCGTGCTGACCAGTCGTTAAATAATACTTTCCCAAAAATATACGCATCAGCAGCTTCTGTTGAAACAGAATCACCTAGCTTGGTTGATTTTCCGATGATAAAACCCATTTCTAATTCAAAATCGACTCGCATAGAGGCTTGAAAAACAGGGGCTGTATCAGGTGCTAAAATTACTTGTCCTTTTGGGCGGTGTACGTTTTCACCACTTACAATGATAGAGGAAGCACGTCCGTGATAACCCACAGGTAAATGTTTCCAGTTGGGCAACAATGCATTGTCGGGATCTCTGAACATGGTACCTATATTGGTGGCGTGTTCGATGCTCGAATAAAAATCGGTGTAATCACCTACTTTTACTGGTAAATGCATTTGTACGGAGGTTTGTTTTATAAATACGGAAGGATGCGACTTTAATATGGAATTTTCATTGCAGAGTTCAGCTTGAATCAATTCTCTTACTTTGACAGTAGTTGATTTCCCTAAGGCGATGAAGTCATTTAAACAGTCAGATTCTAGAACTCTGATGTCAAAGTTTAAATCTTTAAATATACCGAGTTCATAAGCGGCATATAGATCCAAAACAGTTTCACCGACAGCGACACCAACTCTTTTGATATGATCGGACTCAGAGAAAATACCAAAAGGTAAATTATAAATACTAAAATCAGAATTTTGATTAATTTTAATCCAAGATTGCATACGTTATTTTTTAATAATTAAATCCAAGCCATCAGCGATTAGCTTGGTAAAATGTTTGTTTTGTTTCAATTTGAGTAACTGCTCATAAATTCCATTCATTAAAGATAAATCTTTGTTGTAAACCAATTCATACAATTCCAATAAGATTAACCACTCCGATGGAAAGGAGGTTTGAACTTCCTTAAATATTTCTGCTAAGGCATCAAAATCTGCTGTATTTTGAATTCTATGATTTTTAACCGTTTCATACAATTGATGCAAGTGTTTTTCGGAATCAGTGTAAGTAATTTTGGCAGTTTTAGTGTCCGAAATTGTATATATATCTTGAAAAGAATTTGAATCTGCAGGACCCGCAAATGCAGAGCAAATATTTTTCCCAATGGCCATATCATAGACACCCCAGCTCGGATCAAATAAGACCGACTCAAAATGAGTGACTTTACAATTTTTAAATGTAATTAAAATGATTTTACCTTGAAGGTCTCTTTTGCCTGTGATAATTTTCCCTTTCACTTTTATACCTCCTTCAAAAGTAAGGCTAGTAGTTTTTCCTTCTACAATTCCATAGACTTCCAGATCTTTTGGGGACATATCTTCAATCGCAATATTAATTCCCTCTAATTTTCCGACTGGGCTCCCAAACCCACTAGGGTGGTGTTTGGTGCCGTGTCCAATCAATTCAGTTCCTTTTACGGACAAAGCTGTTGGGCTATTGGTTTGAAAGTAAATAGAGGTGTTATTGGTGTCTAAAAACTTGTTAAATATTCCTGACACTTGAATCCCTGTACTTAATTCTATGGTCCCCAGTTTTTTGGAAACAATCAATTTTTTCAATCCTTCTAAACCACCTTTTCGTATTGCCATTGTATTTGCAAATTTTTCTAAAACAAAGCTAAGACTTGCAAAGTTAGGAATGACAAATAATTGGGGTTGAGTCGTTGTAATGTCAAAATTAACTTCTGCTGCTTCGATAGAATAGGGGATTTTCTTGACGTCATCTTTTAAACACAACTGACTTTCTTCGATAGAAGAGAGTAAACCTGCACCATATAATTTAGGGTTATCGAGGGTACCAATCAGACCATACTCAACTGTCCACCAATGGAGATTTCTAATTTTCGCCATTTCAGAAAGAGGTCCCATGTCTTCTTGCAGTGCATTGACAGCATTGGTCGCTTCAAGAATTTCCGCTTTTGTTGAGTTTGGATTCTCTTTTAAAATGGACAAAAGCCGGATGGCTTCATACATTTCATCATCTTTGGGAGATGAGATAGCTTTGCAGCCAATTTCGCCTAAACGTCTTAAGTATTCTGAATATTCAGGATTCGCAATGATTGGGGCATGACCCGCTGCTTCATGAATGATATCGGGTGCGGGGGTATAATTGATATGATCAATAGTTCTAATTTCTGATGAAATCACAAGTACATTATAAGCTTGGAATTCCATAAAGGCATTGGGAGGAATAAATCCATCGACGGCCACGGCTGCCCATCCAATATCCTTAAGGATACGATTCATCCCTTCCATTTTAGGGATATCTTCTTCATTTATTCCTGTTTTTTTTAGACCACTGAGGTAGCTTTTATGAGCAATCTGTTTTAAGACATTCACGTTCAAACGCATTACATACCGCCACACGGCTTGATTTTGGGCTGTATAATCTTCATAAGGTTGCTGAACAATAAACTTATGAAGGTGTTTTGGTAGCTTTTCAGTGACGCTGTTCAATATTATTATATAGTCTTTAATAGTTGGCATTAAAACATCCAATTTAAAGGGTTCCTCTGTTTTCTTGTTCTCTTTCAATTGCTTCAAATAGTGCTTTGAAGTTTCCAGCACCAAACCCTCTAGCACCCATTCTTTGAATAATTTCAAAAAATAAGGTAGGTCTATCTTCTACAGGCTTTGTGAATATTTGTAATAAATACCCTTCTTCATCTGCATCAATCATAATCCCAAGCGATTTTAATTTTTCAATATCTTCTACTAATTCGTGGTTGTGATCAGACAGTCTTTTTGGAACAGATTTGTAATAGTCATCGGGTGGAGTGCTTAAAAACTCAACCCCCTTAGCTCTCATTTTTGCGACTGTATCAATAATATCATTTGAAGCAACAGCAATATGTTGCACGCCAGGACCGTTGTAAAAGTCTAAGTATTCCTCAATTTGAGATTTCTTTTTTCCTTCTGCAGGTTCGTTAATTGGAAACTTAATTCTTCCGTTTCCGTTACTCATGACTTTACTCATTAGAGCTGAATATTCTGTTGTAATTTGCTTGTCGTCAAAAGATAAAAAGTTTACAAAGCCCATCACATCTTCGTAATATTTCACCCAGACATCCATTTCATTCCAGCCAACATTCCCAACCATATGGTCTATGAACTTTAGACCCATAGGCTCAGGATTGTATTCGGATTCCCATTTTTCATAACCTGGTAAGAACACCCCTGTGTAGTTTTTTCTTTCTACAAATATGTGAACGGTTTCGCCATAGGTGTAAATTCCTGCTCTCACTATTTCGCCATGTTCGTCTTTTTCAACCGTTGGTTCCATATAAGATATAGCCCCTCTTTTGGTTGTTTCTTCCCACGATTTTTTAGCGTCATCAACCCACAAAGCAACCACTTTGACTCCATCTCCATGTTTGGATAAATGTTCATTCATCCATGAATCTTGATGAAGTGGAGTGGTTAAGACGATTCTTATTTTATCTTGTTTTACAACATAAGATGCAAAATCTTTAGACCCTGTTTCCAATCCTTTATAGGCATAAGATTGAAACCCAAATGCAGTTTTGTAAAAGTGAGCTGCTTGTTTTGCGTTACCTACTATAAATTCTACATAGTCAGTTCCTAATAATGGCAGAAAATCTTGTGCGTCTTCAAATATTTTTTCCAATCCATATTCTACATTTTGTATGTGACTCATAACTGTCAATTTTTTGTGTTTTTATTCTGTAATCCAAGATTTATAATAATCTCCGTTTTGTAATTTCATAGCTTCCTCTGTTACCATCAATGGACTAAAGGTATCCACCATTACAGCGAGCTCAAAAGTTTCTTTTTTACCAATACTTTTTTCCATGGTTCCAGGGTGTGGACCATGTGGTATTCCGGCAGGATGTAGGGTAATACTACCTTTGTTAATATCATTTCTACTCATAAAGTCACCATCAACATAATAGAGGACTTCATCAGAATCGATGTTAGAATGATTATAGGGTGCTGGTACCGAATTGGGGTGGTAGTCATACAATCTTGGTACAAAGGAACAAATGACAAAGCTGTTGGTTTCAAATGTTTGATGAATGGGTGGCGGCTGATGAATCATCCCTGTAATGGGTTCAAAATCATGAATAGAGAACTTGTAAGGGAAATTATAGCCATCCCAACCAACCACGCTAAATGGGTGGGCTGCATAGACGTATTCGTGTATGGTATCTTGTTTTTTTACTTTGATTATAAAATCGCCTGTTTCATTAAATGTTTCAAGCTCAGTAGGTGGGTGGAGATCTCTTTCGCAATAGGGTGCGCCTTCTAGGTGTTGTCCAAACCAATTTCGATAGCGTTTTGGAGTGTAAATGGGACTCTTGGATTCAATGATGAATAAACGGTTGTTCGCATCCTTAAACTCAATTTGATAGATGATTCCTCTAGGAATCACTAGGTAATCCCCGTACTTAAATTCGATATTCCCCAAATTGGTTCTCAGCTTTCCTGAGCCTTCATGAATAAATAGAACTTCGTCAGAATCGGTGTTTTTATAAAAATAAGTTTTCAAGGAATCTTTAGGTGCTGCTAAACTAATTTGACAATCCTTATTGACTAAAACACATTTTCGGCTTTCTAAAAAATCATCTACGGGCGCCACTTGATAGCCGTCAAGTTTTAAGGATTTCATGTTTTTAGACACCGCAATTTTTGGAGCGACATCGTAAGATTTTAAGATAGCCTTAACTTGGGTTGGACGTTGCGTATGATACATCAACGTTGACATTCCGTCAAAACCAATGGTACCAAACAATTCTTCAAAATAAAAATCTCCGTTGGTATCTTTAAAAATGGTGTGGCGCTTTGGTGGGATTTTTACTAATGTATGATATCTAGGCATAGTAAGTGGTTAAAATTAAAAAAACTGTATTTAAAATAACTGATAAGAACAAAGCTAAAAATAATTTAATTTACTTATTTGTTTATCAGTATATGAGTTTTTAAATAAGAATATTTATATGTATTTTTGTTTAAATAAAGTGTTTTATTCTTTTTTAGGATAATTTTAAAACCATTAATATAATTTTTTTCTAGATGCTTGAAAAACTAAACAAAACCGATATTGAAATATTAAGTCTGTTACAACAGAACAGTAACCGTACTATAAAAAACATTGCGGATCACTTAGGAATGACAACCACACCTGTTTTTGATCGTATTAAAAAATTAGAAAAAAGGGGCTTTATCAGTAAATATGCAGCGATTTTGAACTCTAAAAAATTGGGGCTAAAATTGACTGTGTTTGCTGGGGTTACTCTTAAAAACCACACGCGTAGTTATTTAGAAAAATTTGTCAAAACTATTAATGGATTTCCCGAAGTGGTAGAGTGTCACCGTGTGTCTGGTAATTTTGATTATTTACTGAAATTAGTGTTGGTAGATATAGAAGATTACGAACAATTTATTTTAACCAAACTCTCTCTTATAACCGATTTAAGCAATGTGCAAAGTTATGTGGCACTATCTCAAAGTAAATCTACGAATGAAGTGAATTTGGAGCATTTGATGTGATATTTTTTAAACTAAAAACTCTCTCTCAATACAATTAAACTTGCCTTATGTCCTGTGGTTAGTAACCACTCTCCAGAACTGATGAGGTTGTCACTTTCATTATAAACCTTTAATTGAGCGGTGTTAGGGCTGGAACTTCCCTCGTTGAGAGCGATGAACTCAATGGTATTTAAACCTTCTTTTAACTCGATATCAATAATATAGGCAGAATTACGAAGGGTAATATTCGGATGAATAATGGCTTTGTTAAGCATTAATTTAATCCGATCACCATCTTCGTATTCATGATCTCGACAGAGGATGCGGATGTATTTGGATTTGGTTTTAATATCGCCTAAATAATAATCGCGATCATACTTTGATACATTTTTACGGTTTTCATTAAACTGTTGTTTAACTTCCCAAGTAGGGTCCACCACATCACGTGTTTGGGTGATGCCATATTTTTTCTTTGCAAAGCCATCGATTGGCTTAATGCCCATGGTGATTTTAAATCCTTTATCGGTCAACCCTTTTATGGGAGAGAGAGTTAAAGGAAATTGATCGGACAACGGATTGCGTTCTAAGGCTAAAGCTTTGATTCGAAATGTTTCTTGATTGGTATCTAGCTGGGAATACACGGCTTGTTGTGCTACAGTGAATAACAGTAAAAGTATCAAACTTCGATTCATAAAACGTGATCGCATTTCTTAAGTTGTAAAGATATTAATTTGATTGTTAACTTTAATGTGAACTATCAAATATAAAAACAAGCGTTCAATAAGTGTTCCAAAATTATTGAAGTCACTTTTGTGATTTATTTTTTAAATTAAACCCATCCTTTTCATACCTTTAAACTTTCTATATTTATTTTTATTGCAAGCACATCTCACATCTTTAAAACAGCAGCTATCAGGAGAACTTTACGACAGTGATCTTGTAAGAACTTTGTATGCTACGGATGCCTCTGTGTACAGAGAGCTGCCTTATGCAGTTGCCATTCCAAAAACAACAGACGATATCAAATGCTTGATTGAATTTGCGAATTCAAATGCACTGTCACTTATTCCACGTGCCGCTGGAACTTCTTTGGCCGGTCAATGTGTGGGCGATGGAATCGTAGTGGATGTGTCCAAATACATGAACGACATCTTAGAAATCAATACCCAAGAACAATGGGTTCGGGTACAACCTGGTGTGGTTCGAGATGAGTTGAATGCATTTTTGAAACCCTATGGTTTCTTTTTTGGACCTAATACATCCACCGCCAATCGCTGTACGATGGGAGGGATGGTTGGAAATAATTCTTGTGGTTCTACTTCCATCGAGTATGGATCCACACGTGATCATACCTTAGCAGTTAAAGCTATATTAAGTGATGGAAGTGCTGTTGAATTTTCCAATCTTAATAATGAAGAATTTATATCAAAAACAAAAGGCACTTCTTTAGAAGCCTCACTTTATAAACATATTTATTCAGAACTTGATAATCCTGTCATCCGCGAACAGATTGAGAAAGGCTATCCGAAAGCGTCTATTACGCGGCGTAATACGGGCTATGCTGTGGACGTACTGATGCACACCAATGTATTTGAAGAATCTGCTGGAGAGTTTAATTTCTCAAAACTTCTCTGTGGATCCGAGGGAACTTTGGCCTTTACAACAGAACTAAAACTTCAAATCGTGCCCTTACCAAAACCATTTCAAGTGGTTTTAAACGCGCATTTCAATTCCATAACAGAAAGTCTTCAAGCGACCTTAGTAGCCATGAAACAAGCACCTTCTGCTTGTGAATTGATGGATAAAACCATTTTGGATTGTACCAAAGATAATATTACCCAGCAAAAAAACCGATTTTTTGTTGAAGGCGATCCGGAAGCGATCCTCATGGTGGAGTTTAGAGGGGATTGTTTAGAGGAAGCTAAACAACAAGCATTCGAAATAGAAACGAACCTTAAAACAGAACATTTGGGTTATGCCTATAAATTAGTTGAAGGGGAGGATTGCAATAAGGTATGGGACTTGAGAAAAGCGGGCTTGGGACTGTTAGCGAATATTCCTGGAGACGCTAAAGCCGTCGCTTGCATAGAAGATACCGCCGTTGCTCTGGAAGACTTACCGCTTTACATTGAAGCGTTTACAGCCCTTATGAAATCCTACCATCAGAAAGCAGTGTATTATGCACATGCTGGTGCGGGGGAGTTACATCTTAGACCGATATTAAACCTAAAGTCATCGTCTGATGTTGAATTGTTTCGTTCCATTAGTGAGGCTTCTGCAAAATTGGTCAAATCTTTCAAGGGTGCGCTCAGTGGAGAACATGGCGATGGCCGAGTACGATCGGAATTTATTCCCTTAGTTTTAGGGGAGGAAAATTACCAACTTCTAAAACGTATCAAAGCGACTTGGGATCCTTTAGCACTGTTCAATCCAGGTAAAATTGTGAATGCCGTTCCCATGGATACAGCCCTGCGTTATGAAGTAGATCAAGCCATTCCAAAAGTAGAAACCCTGTATAATTTTGAATCTACAGGGGGTATTTTAAATACAGTCGAAAAGTGCAATGGATCTGGTGATTGTCGAAAGTTGAGTTTTGCTGGCGGGACTATGTGTCCAAGCTATAGAGCTACAATGGATGAGAAAGATTCTACTCGGGGTCGTGCGAATGTATTGAGGGAGTTTTTAACCCAAAACACCAAAGAGAATCCCTTTAATCATCCCGAAATTAAGGAAGCGATGGATCTATGTGTATCGTGTAAAGCCTGCAAATCCGAATGTCCCTCCAATGTTGATATGTCAAGTTTGAAAGCAGAATTTTTATACCAATATCAAAAATCAAATCCGATTTCAGTTCGAAGTAAACTTATCGCACACAATGCTAAAGTCAACTCAATTGCCCATCGGTTTGCGGGTATTTATAATTTTATAGGGAAAAGCACTTTGTTTAAGTCCCTTATTGGTGTTCATCCAAAACGTTCGCTTCCTAACTTACAGTCTAAAACCTTACGCAAATGGTTTTCGGGTGTTCAACAGGAAAATCATTCAAAAAGTGTTTATTTATTTTGTGATGAATATACCAATCATTACGATGTAGAAATCGGTAAAAAAACAATTTTACTTCTAAATAAATTAGGTTATAAAGTGTTGATGCCTAAACATTCAGAAAGTGCCCGTGCCTATATCTCGAAAGGGTTTTTAGACCAAGCAAAAAGCATAGCCATAAAAAATGTAAACACTTTCAGTGCTTTGGTTTCTAAAGACATGCCTTTGGTAGGAATTGAACCTTCTGCCATTTTAGGGTTCAGGGATGAATACCCAAATCTTGTTGATGCGGAGTTGAAATCCAATGCTGAAAATTTAGCTAAATATGTGTTTACGATTGAGGAATTTCTAGCGAATGAAATGAATGCGAATAATATTGATGTTTCAAAATTCACCAGTACATCAGAAATCGTCCATTATCACGGACATTGCCATCAAAAAGCATTGTCTTCCAATACCTATGCCGAAATTATTTTAAGTTTCCCGGCAAATTTCAAAGTTGAAACTATAGATTCAGGATGTTGCGGAATGGCCGGATCCTTTGGTTATGAAAAAGAACATTATAAATTGAGTCAACAAATAGGTGAGGACCGGTTGTTTCCTTCATTGAGAAGGTTGGATACAAATACGATCGTATCGGCATCAGGAACAAGTTGCAGACATCAAATCAAAGATGGAGTAAATAAAACAGCCCTGCATCCTATTGAGGTTCTGTACAATGCATTAATCTAGCACCTATGAGTTTTTTAGAGAGTATTGGTTTTTTTGGAGCCTTATTAACGGGCATCGTAATTGGACTTTTTGGAGGTGGAGGCTCCATTCTAGCCGTACCGATATTTGTCTATCTATTTAAGTTAAACCCTGTCATCGCAACTAGTTATTCCATGTTTGTGGTTGGAGTGTCTGCAGCTATTGGAACTCTTGTAAATATAAAGAAGAAGTTAATTGAATACAAAACTGCTCTAATATTTACACTCCCTGCATTGATTTCTGTATCCCTCACACGCCGATTTTTAATTCCAAACATCCCAGAAACTCTTTTGTCTTTTAAGTATTTTGACATCACTAAAGAGATGGGGTTGATGCTATTTTTTAGTGTCATAATTATAGTGTCCTCTGTACTTTTGGTGAAGAAACCTAGTTCTGGAGTTTTTGTAAAAAGAAACACTAAAAAAAATATTGGTTTATTGATTTTTATAGGACTTGGAGTCGGAGTTTTAACAGGACTTATAGGGGCAGGAGGAGGTTTTATTATTGTGCCTGCGTTGGTTTTGTTTGCAAGATTAAATATCAAACAAGCTGTTGCCACTTCTTTAATTATTATCTCCTTTAATTCGCTCATTGGGTTTGGATCCGATATGTCTCTACTTGTCATAAAATGGGATTTCTTATTTCTCTTTACAGTTCTTTCAGCTGTAGGGATTTTTGTAGGGACATATATTTCTAGTTTTGTGCGTGAATCAGCACTGAAGTCCAATTTTTCACGTTTTATGTTTTTTATGGCTGCGGTTATTATTTTTAAAGAATTATCTTCTTAAATTGTAACATATTTACCTGTATAGCGTCTAATACATAAACCTATTTACTATGAAACAAGACAATCAAACTATCGTATTGATGCACCTTTCCCAATTAGCAACTCCTATAATTGCATTTGGTAGTATATTAATCCCCCTGATTATGTGGTTTACTCAAAAAGAAAAAATTAAAGACTTAGATGCACATGGAAAAATGATTCTAAATTTTCAGTTTAGTCTCTTAATTTATAGTTTTGTATGTATTCCCTTGATTTTTGTAGGCGTGGGCATTTTAGGACTTTTAGTGATTTTAATAGTGTCAATTGTGTACCCTATTAAAAATGCTATTCTAGCCAGTAATCTACAGGCTCCTGAATACCCTTTGTGTATCCATTTTTTAAAATAATATTGCACTCTGTTGAATCTCATTATCATTAAATGAATAAGCAGCGATGTTGTTTCAATTTTTTAATTACCTTTGTACCTCGAATACGTTGAACAACTATGAGTCCAAAAGTTTTACTTAACAACAAGGAAGTAAACATCATTCTACATCGATTGGCTTGTCAACTCATTGAAAAACATACCGACTTTTCTAATACTGTTTTAATAGGCTTACAGCCAAGAGGCATCTATTTAGCACAGCGTATAAAGGTTCTTTTACAGGAAAAATATAACCTTCCTAACGTGCAACTAGGATTGTTAGATATCACTTTTTACAGAGATGATTTTAGACGTTCAGATAAAGTTCTCCAAGCAAACTCTACTGAAATTGATTTTTTGATTGAAGACAAACGTGTTGTTTTTATTGATGATGTGTTGTATACTGGGAGGAGTATTAGAGCTGCTTTGACCGCCATCCAATCTTTTGGCCGTCCTAGTGAGATTGAATTATTAACCCTAATAGACAGACGTTTTAGTAGGCATTTACCTATTCAGCCAGATTATAGAGGGCGACAAGTAGATGCTATTAATGACGAAAAAGTACTAGTAAACTGGAAAGAAACGAGCAGTGAAGATGCCGTTTATTTGATAAAAAATTAAACTATGAGCGAACTGAGTGTGGATCATTTATTAGGAATTAAATATCTCAACAATGATGATATTAACCTTATTTTTGACACTGCCGATCATTTCAAGAAAGTGATCAATCGTCCCATAAAAAAAGTTCCCTCCCTAAGAGATATAACTATTGCAAACTTATTTTTTGAAAATTCAACCCGAACAAAACTTTCTTTTGAACTGGCTCAAAAACGGCTTTCTGCAGATGTTATTAATTTCTCTTCTGGACAATCGTCTGTGAGTAAAGGAGAGACTCTCGTTGATACTGTTAACAACATCCTTTCTATGAAAGTAGACATGGTGGTCATGCGACATCCAAATCCTGGTGCAGCAACTTTTTTATCCAAACATATAGACGCACGAATCATCAATGCCGGCGATGGGGCACATGAACATCCCACACAAGCTCTTTTAGATAGTTATTCGATTCGAGAAAAATATGGCGAAGTGAAAGGAAAAAAAATAGTCATTATTGGTGATATTTTACATAGCAGGGTAGCGCTATCAAATATTTTTGCCCTACAACTACAAGGCGCTGAAGTCATGGTTTGTGGGCCAAAAACACTGATTCCAAAACACATTCATAAACTGGGTGTCAAAGTTGAGGCTAACTTGCATAAAGCTCTTAATTGGTGTGACATAGCCAATATGTTGCGAGTTCAAAATGAACGCATGGAAATCAGCTATTTTCCTACTACAAGAGAATATACACAACAGTACGGAGTTACTAAAGATTTGTTAGAATCTTTAGATAAAGAAATTACAATCATGCATCCAGGTCCAATTAATAGAGGGGTCGAAATAACGAGTGAAGTGGCCGATTCTGGACAAGCAATTATTCTGAATCAAGTTGAAAACGGAGTAGCCATTCGAATGGCAGTGATGTATCTTTTAGCTTCAAAAATAAAACAGTAGTATGATTATAGAACAGCAAAATTCAACCGCAGTAATCTCGCAAGATAAGACAAGTATTTCCGAGTTTATAAAAAAGTTTTCTGTTCTCCATGAACGTTTTAAAGAGAATGATGTTATTTTACATCTTAAGGATCCTTCAAAATTTTCATTTGACTTATTAATATCTATATCCAAAACTCACCGACAATCAAATTATTCTTTGGTTGTGGTCTGTCCTCAGCTAAATCAAGATGATTTTGAAGATGACCTTATAGTAGTTCCAACACTTCAAGAAGCTCATGATTATATAGAAATGGAACTCATTCAGCGAGATTTAGGATTTTAAACTCATTACTTTTGAAACTTTCAATCCTCGGTTGCTACAGTGCAACTCCCCGTATTATTGCTCATACCACCTCTCAAGTATTAGAAACTAGAGGGCATTTGTTTTTGATTGATTGTGGCGAAGGAACTCAGGTTGAATTGAGACGTCATAAAATCAAATTCAACCAGATTAAACATATCTTTATTTCTCATTTACATGGTGACCATTATTTTGGATTGGTAGGCTTAATATCTACTTTTCGGTTACTAACACGTGAAACAGATTTACATATTTATGGACCTAAAGGTTTGAAAGAATTGATTACACTTCAAATGAAACTCGCAGATTCATGGACGAATTTTAAATTGATCTTTCATGAATTATCTTCAAAAACTTCTGAATTAATTTTTGAAGATGAAAAAGTAGTGGTACATACCATTCCTTTAGATCATAGAATCTATACCAATGGCTTTTTGTTTCAAGAAAAACCATTTGAACGTAAATTAAATATTGACAAAGCTGAGGCTTTAAACATTGATAGAGCTTATTTCAGAAAGCTCAAACAAGGCGACGATGTGGTTAATGAAAAAGGAACTCTTATCCCTAATGAAGAAGTTACTTTTGACGGTCATCAACCTAAGAGTTATGCCTTTTGTAGCGACACTGCCTATAAAGAGGACATCATTCCCATTATCAAAGATGTCGATCTGTTGTACCACGAATCTACGTTTATGGATGCTCATGAGCATTTATGCATCAAAACAAAGCATTCTACCGCTAAACAGGCTGCCACCATTGCGTTAAAAGCCAATGTAAAACAATTAGTTTTAGGTCATTATTCAACGCGATATGGAGATTTGGAAGGATTTAAGGCTGAAGCTGAAACCATTTTTAAAGATGTCTTACTCGCTGATGATGGGAAAGTGATTAATTTTTAGAATTTTTCAAACACTCCCAGGCCAAATAAGGCAAAATCATATTTAACAGGGTCTATAGGATCTAGTTTCCTTAAAGATATATCTAACTCCGCCAATGCTTTGGCATCATTTTGAGAACGTTTAAGTAACCCTAATTTTCGGGCTACATTTCCAGAATGTACATCCAAAGGGCAGGAGAGTTGGGAAGGAGAAAGCAGTGTCCATAATCCAAAATCAACTTTAGTATCGTTTGGCCGTACCATCCATCTTAGAAACATATTAATTCGTTTTGCAGCCGAATTTTTTAAGGGATCACTGATGTGTTTTTGGGTACGTTTTAGGTGATCAATTTCAAAAAAATGTTGTTTCAATCTATGAATTGATTGTTGTAAACGATCTGAATTTGAATGAGGATTAAAAACACCTTCTAAGCCGTGGTACTTTGTATAAATATGCTTTAAACTCTTTATAAATTGAATACAATCTAACCCATTAAAAGTACGATGTACAAAGGGTTTTAGAACTTCTAAATCACTTTCTTGATGTTGCATTACAAATTCGTAAGGGGAATCATCCATTAAATGCATCAAGCGGATGGCGTTGTTGATGATGCTTTTACGATTGCCCCAAGCAATAGTGGCGGTGAGAAATCCTGAAATTTCAATATCTTCCTTTGATGAAAAACGATGTGGGATTTGAAGAGGATCTGAGTCAATAAATTCAGGGGTGTTATACTGAACAACTTTAGCATCCAGAAAATCTTTGAGTTCAGAAAAATTTAATTTTGACACTCTAATTTGTTTTTACAAGTCCGTCACTCATAGTGATTTTTCGATCTGCCATATCAGCTAATTCGTTGTTGTGAGTAACGATGACAAATGTTTGACCAAATCGATCTCTTAATTTAAAAAATAATTTATGGAGTAGCTCTGCAGATTCACTGTCTAAATTACCAGATGGTTCATCAGCAAAAATAACTGCAGGACTGTTGATTAATGCTCGTGCCACGGCGACGCGTTGTTGTTCGCCTCCAGATAATTCGTTTGGTTTATGATTACTTCGGTGCTCTAATCCTAAAAATTGTAATAACTCTAGTGCCTTTGATTCAGCTTCTTTCTGTGATGTCCCTTTTATAAAAGCAGGGATACAGACATTTTCAAGTGCAGTAAATTCTGGTAGTAGCTGGTGAAATTGAAAAATAAATCCCAACTGCTCATTTCTAAATTTCGCCAAAGCATTATCAGAGAGTGAAGTAACTTCAATACCATTAATTTGCAGTTGGCTTTCTGGGTTTTCAGAGTAAAAATCTAAAGTCCCTAAAATTTGTAGTAGAGTTGTTTTCCCAGCTCCAGAAGCCCCAACGATTGAAACAATTTCTCCTTTATCAATAGTTAGGTCAACTCCTTTTAATACATGAAGTTCATCGTAATATTTATGTATATTCTTAGCAAGAATCATAATGTGAAATTAAGTTTTATAGTTTTTATGTGCAACGTTTCAGGCTAATTTTAATTAATTGTTTCCTAACTTTGAATTTTAATAATTTTGATATGAAGCGAGCTATTTTTGCTGGAGGTTGTTTTTGGTGTACTGAAGCCGTATTTAAACGACTAAAAGGAGTTGAAAATGTTAAATCTGGATACTCAGGTGGGTTTATTAAAAACCCAGCGTATCGTGAAGTCTGCCAAGGAAGAACAGGACACACAGAAGGCATTCGCTTTGATTATGACGAAACGTTGATTTCCTATACAGATTTGTTAGAAGTATTTTTTGCAACTCATGACCCCACTACACTCAATCGTCAAGCGAATGATGTAGGTACTCAATATCGGTCCGCTATTTTCTATATAGATGATGAACAATTTGAAACCGCTAAACAATATATTAAATCTCTCGAAGA
>JABHDE010000073.1 GCA_018673215.1 Formosa sp.
CACT
The DNA here is from genome assembly GCA_018673215.1 of Formosa sp. Taxonomy (GTDB): domain Bacteria; phylum Bacteroidota; class Bacteroidia; order Flavobacteriales; family Flavobacteriaceae; genus Hel1-33-131. The sequence continues at coordinate 5 of JABHDE010000073.1, forward strand.
TTCTAATTAATATCGGAATGGTGATGGGTTTGATTCCAACCATTGGAATTCCTTTACCTTTTTTTAGCTACGGAGGCTCTGGACTTTGGGGCTTTACAATTTTGGTTTTTATCTTTTTAAAATTAGACTCAAACCGATTAAATGAGTGGTAAATTATTTCTTTACAAGCTCTAATTTTTCAGCAAAATAATCACAAAAATCTTTCATTGTCGCAGTCATTTTTTCATCTTGAGTAGCGCGTAAATATGTATCGCTCATCGTGACTAATGTTTGATGAAAAAATAATTTCATTTCATCCACAGGCATGTCTTTAGTCCACAAATCAATACGAAGTGTTTCTTGCTTATTTTGATCCCATACGGAGAGCATCATTGCTTTAGCTTCTTCTTGGGTAACACCACCGTCTTGAGCCGTCCAAAATAATTTTTCTGGTACGCGATTTTCATCTAGTTCTACAGTCATCTCAATTTTTGAAGTATGAGTCTTTGCCATTATTTTTTTGGTTTAAATTTTGCGTTCTTAAAAATATCAGTAGCCTCCATTTGAAGCATTTTAACTAAAGGTGTTGTGTTGTTTTCCATATATGACTTAACAATTTTCCAGCCTATATATTGACCGAGACGTCCAGGTGACTCGCTGTCTAACTCTAAATTAAATCTAGAAAAAGGAGCTGGAATAATAAATCGAGTTAGTAATTTTCGATCGGTTTCGTACAGCAATTCATTTTCAACAAAGTACTGCCATATGTAAAACTCATTGTCTTGAGCCCACTCATATTGCTCAGGTAAATAGCCTATCTTCTCATAGTCTTCTTTAAAAGGAATCAAAAGATCTTTAAAATATAATTGCTTTCCAAAATAGATCATCTCTTCCAAAAAAGTAGATCTTTTGGGTTGATAAATTAAGCGTTCTGCATAAGCAGTTGCCAAGTCTGAAACAATTTGGTCCTTATTTAAATTTTGTTTGATATAGTCATAAAAACTAGCATAAAATTCGTGGTCGACTCCAAGATAGGTGTCTAGTGCAATAAGGACAATAGAATCTGTTACGACCACTTTATTACGATAATCAACGTCCGATAGAACCGTGATAAGCCGAGGGGTTTTGAGGCCTTTATAGTAATATTTAAGATGCTGATAAAAATCAAATATTTCGGATTCGGTCCTTGAAAAATTTTGAAAAACACTGTCCACAGCTTTGTTTTGAAGTTGCTGAATCGGATCACTCATGCGGTTGATCCATACGGAGTCTGCATATCTTTTGGAGAACAAAAATGGATAGTCACGTTTTAATGCTGGAAGTTCAGAAGATCCTGAGCTGGCAAACATTTGATCAAATCGTTCAATAGTTAAATCCAGATTGATTTCAGATATTTCTCTCTCTATTTTTGATGAATTCTGACAAGAAAACACACAAATAATCATCAAAAAAACAATGGTTTTTAAAATATGTGATAACTGAAACGGAGTAAACTTTACTTTCAAAATATAATTTTAAAATCATTCGAATTACAAAAGTAATTAATCTATATTTTAAAATTGAGTTCTATCGTAAAAATTAAAATTAGCTAAAAACTTTATTCAGAATAGATTACTTTTGTATAGCTATCAAAAATGAAATCAATGAAAACGAAAATAGTAATAACTCATATTGTAGATTGGCTTAAAACTTATGGCGGAAACGCAAAAGTAAATGGGTTTGTTGTAGGGGTTTCGGGCGGAGTAGATTCTGCAGTCACTTCTACACTATGCGCTATGACAGGGTTGGAAGTAATGTGTTTGGAAATGCCAATTCACCAAGCTGAGAGTCATGTTTCAAGAGCCCAAGAACATATTGAACAACTAAAGAAAAGGTTTTCAAATGTACAATCTACTCGAGTTGATTTAACCCCTGTTTTTGAGAGTTTTAAATCTGAAATTAATTTAGAAGGTAGTACATCTACCGTGGATATGGCATTGGCAAATTCGAGAGCGCGTTTGCGAATGACGACACTTTATTACTATGCTGGACTTTTGGGAAAACTAGTCGCTGGAACTGGAAACAAGGTTGAAGATTTTGGCGTTGGATTTTACACAAAATATGGCGACGGAGGTGTGGATCTCAGCCCAATTGCAGATCTATTGAAATCGGAAGTATATGAATTAGGAAGGGCTTTAGAAATCCCTCAAAGTATCTTAACCGCAGCGCCAAGTGACGGTTTGTTTGGAGATGCTCGAAGCGACGAAGACCAAATTGGAGCTTCGTATCCCGAATTAGAATGGGCCATGAATGCGGTTGAAAATGGGAAAACAATTAACGATTTCAAAGGCAGAGAACGCAGGGTTTTTGAGATTTACTCACGTTACAATGCGGCGAATAAACACAAAATGAATCCCATCCCTGTTTGTGAGATTCCAAAAAGCTTAAAACACTAATTTATAATGATACGAGTTCTCGTTGCAGATCATCAACCTATTGTAAGTTATGGGATACGTATGTTGTTTGAAAATTCAAAAGACATTAAGATCGTAAACACTGCAAACTCAGCAAAACAACTTTTAGACTACCTAAAAAAATCCAATACAGATATCGTTCTTATGACGATGGATCTTCCTGATGTGAATGGAATCACAGTACTTCGCACTATAAAAAAAGAATTTAATGATGTCAGTGTGATTATCTTTAGCACACACCCCGAAGATATTTATGCAATTAGTGCCATCAAAGCTGGAGCTTCGGGATATTTATCCAAAACAGTCTCCACCTCCACTATTAAAAGTGCCTTATTAAAAGTTTTTAAGGGTGGAATTTATGTAAGTAAGGAACTTGCAGAGAGCCTTACCTTTGAAAAAAACAACCTAGGAACAATGGACTTGTATAAGAAACTTTCGACACGTGAAGTGGAAGTTTTAAAGCTGATTTCTTCGGGGAAAAGAAATAAAGATATCGCCGATCAATTGAATATCAATGAAAAAACAGTAAGCACCTATAAATTGCGTTTGATGAAAAAATTAAATGTCTCAAACCTTGTAGAACTGATTGATCACGGACGTCAGAAAAAATAATATTTAGAGCACTCGGCTCAGCTTTCTGGACAGCAACATTTTTAAATTGGAGTAATTCAACACATCTTCTAAAAGAGCTCGGTGGTCAACTTCGTCTTGTGTGTCTTGTTTGATTTCATTTACTTTTCGATCAATCAAAAAACAACGAAGTGTCAAAATTGTTTCACTTACCAATTGTGCAATACTGACCTCTTTTTGTTTTGGAAAAATATTATTTTTCTCCCAATTATGAAGATTATACCGTTCCTCATTCATCAAAATATTGGTTACATCCGAAGCTAAAGCTGGGTCTAAATGGTTCACAAAAGTTTCGATGATAAAATCATCTGTCTGATTTAAACGATCAATAATCGTATAGTAAAGGGTTTTGAAGTTTTCATTGGTAAACTGCATTTCATCTTCTTGTAAATCCAGAAATATTTTTTCAAAAACTTTGACTTCGTGAATCACAGGTTCAAGTGCAAGAGCTCCTTTGTCATTTTCTTTCAAAATTAAATCTTCAAAAGCCTCTTTTCGGTTTCCGTAAAGTAGTAATATTTCAATAATTTTTTGCTCTAGTTCATATTGAATATCAACTTTTATGGGGGCCGCAGTAGACTTAACAACCTCAAACGCTTTTTGTTTTTGATTGTAAGACTTATTGGCGTCATTTTGCGCTTTTTTACCCATCTGAGCTAGGGTACTAAAAAGAACCTCTTCGCTAATATCCATAATACGTGAACATTCTCGTACATATATTTCACGTTGAATATTATCTGTTACTTTAGAAATACTCGTTACCATATCCCTGATCAAATTAGCTTTTGCCACCGGATCATTTTGGGCTTCCTCCATAAGTAAAGACGCCTTATAAGCAATAAAATCCTTAGCATTTTCTTTGAGGTAGGTTTGTAATTCTTCGAGCGTATTTTGTTTTGCAAAACTATCGGGATCTTCACCTTCTGGAAAAGTACAAATTTTCACATTCATACCTTGCTCCAAAATCAAATCGATTCCTCGCAACGCAGCTCTGATCCCAGCGGGATCGCCGTCAAACAGCACCGTAATATTTTTAGTTAAACGATTGATCAATCGAATCTGATCGGGCGTTAAAGCGGTTCCCGAAGAAGATACCACGTTTTTAACTCCCTTTTGGTAAAACTGAATCACATCGGTATAGCCTTCTACTAAATAACAATTGTCTTCTTTAGCTATGGTTTGTTTGGCGTAGTAAATACCATACAAAACTTTACTTTTATGATAAATATCGCTCTCTGGCGAATTGAGGTATTTAGCAGCTTTTTCGTTCTTCGCTAAAATTCTTCCCCCAAAACCAAGAACCCGTCCCGACATGCTATGGATGGGAAACATCACGCGCCCTTTGAAACGGTCAAACTGTTTGGTTTCTTTGACAATCGAAAGACCTGTACTTTCTAAATATTTTAACTTATATCCTTTTTTTAGGGCGGTATCCGTCAATCCACTCCATGCATCTGTGGAATACCCCAACTGAAATTCTTTAATCGTCTCATCTGTAAATCCTCGTTCCTTAAAATAGCTCAAACCAATCGCTTTTCCAGCATCGGTTTTAAGCAGTGTGTTTTGATAATATGTACGGGCATATTCACTTACGAGGTACATGCTTTCTCGTTCCCCAGCAGCTTCTTTATCGGAATCCGATTGAACGGTTTCCTCAACTTCAATATTATACTTTCGGGCTAAATATTTGATGGCTTCTGGATAGGTGAAATGTTCGTGTTCCATTAGAAACGAAACCGAAGTCCCACCCTTTCCTGTTGAAAAATCTTTCCAGATTTGTTTTACAGGTGACACCATAAAACTCGGGGTGCGTTCTTCACTAAACGGACTTAAACCCTTAAAGTTACTCCCCGATTTTTTTAATTGCACAAAATCGCCAATCACCTCCTCTACACGGGCAGTGTCAAATACTTGATCTATGGTGGATTTTGATATCAAAATGAAAAATTAAATGGATACTGTAAATGTACTAAAAAGTAATTCTTTTTAGTTATTTATTTCTTTCAATTACATAATTCACCATCAAAATCAATGATTCTTTGTAGGGCGATTCTGGAAAGGGTTCGAGCAATTGTAACGCCTGTTCTTGAAATGTTTTCATCTTTGACACCGCATACTCCAAACCGCCATTGTCTTTTACAAAAGAAATCACTTCCTTAACACGTTTGGAATCTTTGTTGTACTTTTTAATGGAATTAATCAACCAACTTTTTTCTTTTTTAGAACAGTGATTTAGCACATAGATAAGTGGAAGCGTCATTTTCTGTTCTTTGATGTCAATTCCGGTAGGTTTACCAATTTGTTGGGTACCATAATCAAACAAGTCATCTTTAATTTGAAATGCCATCCCAATAAGCTCTCCAAATTGACGCATCGTTTCCACCTCTTCAGACAGGGGTTTCACAGAAGCAGCTCCTAAACTGCAACAGGCGGCGATAAGCGTGGCTGTTTTTTGACGAATGATTTCGTAATAGATGGCTTCTGTAATATCTAAATTTCTGGCTTTTTCTATTTGCAACAACTCCCCTTCGCTCATTTCACGAACGGCTACTGAGATTATTTTTAAGAGATCAAAGTCGTTATTATCAATGCACAGCAAAAGCCCTTTTGACAATAAAAAATCGCCCACCAAAACTGCAATCTTATTTTTCCAAAGCGCATTTATAGAGAAAAAACCACGACGACGGTCGCTCTCATCCACCACATCATCATGTACCAAAGTCGCAGTATGGATCAATTCAAGGACAGATGCCCCTCTGTATGTGCGCTCACTAACCTCCCCATTAGAAATCATCTTGGCAGTCAGAAACACAAACATCGGACGCATTTGTTTACCCTTCCGATTGACGATATAATGCGTAATACGGTTCAGTAGTGCCAC
>JABHDE010000069.1 GCA_018673215.1 Formosa sp.
GAGTTGCAAATGTAGGTTCTAAAACAACAACTATTAACTACAACAAATATTTAATTTGTAACGATTTTGTGTTGACAATGAATGAAGATTCTTATTCAGATGAACGTAGTTGGGATGTTACAGATGCAGCGGGTGACGTTGTAGAATCTGGGGATGGATATGAGTTTGTGTCAGGAGGTCAACAAATTGTTGAAACGATGACCTTAGCGGATGGATGTTATACATTCACAATTTATGACTCATACGGAGATGGTCAATTTGATGGAACAAATACTGGAAACTATTCTTTAGACTGTTCCATTATTAATGTTGCCAGTGGCGTAGGAAACTGGGGTGCATCAGATAGTACAGAATTTTGTGTTAACCCATAAACTAATAAATTAAATAATAAAATATGAAAAATATAATAAAATCAATAAGCTTACTATTAGTCCTAACACTAACAGTGTCTTGTGATAAAGATAGTAGTGAAGATCTAGGCTATGCAGCTCAAGAAGAAAGAGGGTGGGTTCAGTTTTTAACTACCAACCCTGCTCAAATTGGAGTATTCCAAGGAGCTAAAGGAACAATTGACCTAGATGTAAATATCCAAGTTCCAACGACAAGTTCTGATTTGACAATCAACTATGCTTTACAAAGTGTATCTGGTGCTGATCCAAATAGTGTATTTTCTAACTCAGGAGCTATCATAGCACCTGCAGGAAAAACTAGCTATGCGGGTCCTGACAACGATACTGGATTTGAGTATACTTACTTAGCTATGATTTCCTTAGATCTTGCAGATTTAGATGGAACAACACTAACAGAATCAATGGTTTTTGATGTGGTACTTACAGGTACAAGTTCATCAAGTATTACAGCAGGTTTAGAAGGTGAAACAAAGCCCGTGTCTCAAAGAGTTGTGATCAATCCTTCAATCAGTGTATTTGAAGGTGCTTACTCCGTAAATGAAATATTTACAAGTGGTGCGAATGCAGGTTTACAATTAGCAGTTGCCTTTGGAGAAAGCTACCAAGTTGAATTAGCAATGATAGAAGGAGATTCAACAGCTTCCACTATGTTGGTTACAAACTCAGATGGATTTGATTCTTATTACCCAACAGGTACTGTAATGACATTTAAACTAAATGGAACTTTAGATGTTGATGACGGAGCTAATTTTAACATCCCTTATCTTGCAGGCTTTAGCTACCACTTTGTAGATTCTAGTTCATATGACTATGCGTCAGGAGTTATTGTTTGTAGTGGAGATTTCGGATTCCCAAATAATTTTGGACCTTATCAAACAACGCTTACTAGACAATAATACAATTCGCTGTTATTGAATAACTACTTTAAAAAAAGCCTGTGAGTTCACAGGCTTTTTTTTTACTTAAAACAAATGTAAACTAATGAAAAAGTATCTTTTAACGATTGTAATTCTTGGAGCTGGTTTAAATTTTGGATACGGGCAAACCAAATCACAAAGCGAAACAATTATTAGTGCAAGTTTGAAAGAAAAGAACGAAGCATTAATCGAAAAAATAAACGAAAGTAACAACGAAAAAAAGAGTCGTATCGATGCCTATTTAAGTCAAAATCCAGGAAAACAACGTGACTACTATATTGGAGAAAATAAATACACCATTGTGGATGTCATCAACGGAACTCCAATCGCTATCACTACAAATAACGCTGTTGCTGCCATAGCAACAAGAGCAAATGTTTTTCACAATGGAGGCGATGGAGGCGTTGATATTGAAGGGCAAGGAATGACCGCAGGAGTCTGGGATGAAGAAAATGTATTTGTTGACCATGTAGAGTTTGCAGGACATTTCCCAAACACTTCAACAATAAGGGTAACCACCCCAGATTATGACATAAATCAAATCTATGACAACCATGCAACACATGTAGCTGGAACCATCGCTGCTAAAGGCGTTTGGTCAGAGGCCAAAGGAATGGCACCAAAATCAACAATTGTTTCTTACACTTGGGATAATGATAACCTCGAAGTGTTAGATGAAGTGAGTACGAATGGATTATTAATTTCCAATCATTCTTACGGAGTACCCGCAGTTGACGCAGATGGGGAAGAATACCTCCCCGAATGGTATTTAGGATGCTATATGGAAGACTCAAGGCTTTGGGATGAAATCCATTTTAATAATCCTTACTATCTACAAGTTGTTTCCGCAGGGAATGACGGAAATAGTACAAATAGTAATGCGAGTACTGATGGCTATGACAAACTCACAAGAGAAAAAAATTCGAAAAATAATTTAGTTGTTGCCAATGCTCAAGACCCAACAATTGATGCAAATTACCAACTTGCTGCACTCAGCATCAACTCTAGTAGCAGTCAAGGTCCTTCGGATGACAATCGAATTAAACCAGACATTACTGGCAATGGAACAGGACTGATATCTCCTTATAGCAATGCAACAGATTCTTATGCAAGTTCTACAGGAACTTCAATGGCTGCACCAAATGTAGCGGGGTCAGTACTGTTGTTACAGCAATTCTACTCAGATTTAAACAACGGAGAATTCATGAAATCCGCAACCTTAAAAGGCTTGGTATGCCATACAGCAGATGATGATTTTGTCAAAATTGGACCTGATCCCGTATATGGCTGGGGGCTTTTGAATTGTTTAGCAGCAGGCATTCTAATTACTGATAATTACAATAATGAAGCAAAGATTATAGAAGGAACTTTGGTCAGTGGAAGTACTTATACTACAACTTTTAACGCTGGGGACTCATTACCTGTAAGTGCAACCTTGTGTTGGACAGATCTCGCGGGATTTAGCCAATCAGGCAATACTAACAGTACAATACCCGCCCTTGTTAATAATCTAGATATAAAAATCACAGCAGCTGATGGAACAATTTACTATCCTTGGAGATTAAACCCTGCGAGTCCTACAGGAAATGCGCTTAGAGATGATGTAAATAATGTAGATACAGTTGAAAATATTGATATTGATTCACCAAGCGCAGGAACCTATACCCTCACTGTAAGTCACCAAGGACTTTTAGCTGGCAATTCTCAAGATTTTTCTTTGATAATCTCAAGTTCTGATTTTGTATTGAGTACAAACTCAAACACAGAAAATATATTGAATATATGGCCAAACCCTGCTAAGGAATTACTGAACTTTAAATTTGCGTCCACATCCAATGCATCTTGCTTGGTACAGCTTGTGGATCTTCAAGGAAGAACGGTCTATACAGAAAATATATTAGGAGGAACAGCTTTAATTAAAGGACAATTAAATACCAGTAATTACGCAAAAGGTGTCTATTTTTTAACCTTAAAACAAGGTTCTAAAAACACATTTAAAAAAGTGATAATTCAATAAACATTCCTTTTTTTATAAATTCATTAAAAAGTGGGTTCTTAAAAGAATCCGCTTTTTTTATTTATTACTTTAAAATTGATGTGTAATGTGTACTTTTGCGACATGGAGAAAGAAACCAAAATATACGGGCTTCGTGCCATCATTGAAGCCGTAGAAGCTGAAAACACCATCGACAAGGTTTTTTTACAAAAAGGACTCAGTGGCGAATTGTACACAGAGTTAGAAAAATTGTTGAGAAAACAAAATATCAACTTCTCTTATGTGCCTGTTGAAAAACTCAACCGATTGACGCCTCACAACCATCAAGGGGCTGTGGCTAACATGTCTCCAATCGGATTTTACGATTTGGAAGAGATGATCAACGCTGTCAAAGAAACCAAAGAAAACCCATTGTTTCTCCTCCTCGATCAACTCAGTGATGTACGTAATTTTGGAGCCATTATCAGAACTGCCGAATGTACAGGCGTGGATGGCATCATCATTCAAAAAAGTGGTGCAGCTCCCATAAACGGAGATACGGTAAAAACCAGTGCAGGTGCCGTATTTAACATTCCCATCTGTAAGGTGGACCACATCAAAGACGCCATGTTTTATTTACAAGCTTCCGATATAAAGGTCATTGCAGCCACAGAAAAAACAGAAAACACTATTTTCGACATCGATTTTAAACACGGATGTGCCATCATTATGGGGTCTGAAGATCGTGGTATCAACCCTTCTATTTTGAAATTAGTGGACGACAAAGCAAAACTCCCTATGTACGGCAGTATTGCTTCTTTAAATGTATCTGTAGCATGTGGTGCTTTTCTTTATGAAGTCGTCAGACAGCGTCTCTAATCGTCCTTTTCTTTAAAGTTATAACGTACTTCTAAAGAGGAGTCTGAGCTATACGTTTCTTCCTTTGGAGTTTCTATAAAATTTCCAGCTTCGTCAAACTGCTGCAAGAAAGGATCTTGGGATTCATCATAATGCGCTTCTTCCCAAATATATTTTGGAGGTTTTGTAATAGAGGTCTTGAAAATTAGAGCAAAAGCAAAACCAACTAACAGCCCTGACAAATGCCCTTCCCACGACATATTTTCTTTGATAGGAAAAACATACCACAACATACTACCATAAAGAAAGATGACTATAAATGAAAGCGCCGTTAAGCGATAATGTTTAGAGAAAATTCCTTTAAAAAGCATAAAACTCATCAACACATAAATGAGACCACTAGCACCGATATGATAGCCGGTACTTCCTATCCCCCAAGTAAAAAGCCCAGAAAAAATAATACCGTACAAAATAACCTTCCACGCAATTGCACGGTAAAAATAAAACAAGGCCGTTGACAACACCAACAAAGGAGTAGAATTATGGTACAAATGTTCTAAACTACCATGAATAAAAGGACTAAAAATAACGCCCCTCAATCCTGAAAATGTCCTTGGTAATACGCCTAAACTATTCAGACGGTATCCAAATCGGACTTCAACCCAAAACACAATCCAAATCAACAATACAAATGCTATTGGATACCCAATGACGCCTGTAGAAAATCGAAATGGTTGTTGTGAATTCATAATTATAAATTTAATAAACACTAGCAAATAACCCGCCAAAAAACGGCAATATGTTAGAATGTCAGATTTATATAAAAAAAACCTTTAGTTTTGTAGAATGAATGCACCCTTGGCAGAACGCTTACGTCCAAAGAAATTGGCTGATTATATCAGTCAAACACACCTTATAGGTCCAAAAGGAGCATTGACACAAGCCTTAAAACAAGGGCTAATTCCCTCCATGATTTTTTGGGGACCTCCCGGAATTGGGAAAACAACTCTTGCTACCATCATTGCTACAGAATCCGAACGCCCTTTCTATACCTTAAGCGCCATAAGTTCGGGAGTTAAAGATGTCCGAGAAGTCATTGAAAAAGCAAAACAAAGCGGAGGTTTATTCACGACCAAAAACCCTATTTTATTTATAGATGAGATTCATCGCTTTAGCAAATCACAACAAGATTCCCTTTTACAAGCTGTTGAAAAAGGCTGGGTGACTCTAATTGGAGCCACTACTGAAAACCCCAGTTTTGAAGTCATCTCTGCCCTGCTCTCCCGTTGTCAGGTTTACACTTTAAAACCCTTTGACACCAACGATTTAGAGGCACTTTTGAAACGTGCGATAGAGACCGACGAAGAACTCTCAAAAAAGACAATAAAACTCCTAGAAACTGAAGCCTTGCTGCGACTATCGGGCGGGGACGCTCGAAAATTATTGAATATTTTTGAATTGATTGTCAATTCGGAAACCGCTATCAAAGTGACTATTACAAATCAATTGGTATTAGATAAAGTACAAAACAGCAGTGTTTTGTATGATAAAACAGGCGATCAGCATTACGATATTATTTCTGCTTTTATTAAATCCATTCGTGGAAGTGACCCAAATGGAGCGGTCTATTGGTTGGCACGGATGCTAGAAGGGGGCGAGGACGTCAAATTTATAGCTCGGCGGATGCTTATCCTTGCTAGTGAAGACATTGGGAATGCCAACCCAACTGCTTTGGTACTCGCAAATAGCACTTTTCAATCTGTTGCGGCGATTGGCATGCCCGAAAGTAGGATTATCTTGAGTCAATGTGCGACTTACCTAGCCTGTTCTCCTAAGAGTAATGCAGCCTACGCGGCCATCAATCAAGCAATTGATGTGGTGAAAAATACGGGAAATCTGGCAGTGCCGCTTGACATTCGAAATGCACCCACTAAATTAATGAAAGATTTAGGTTATGGCGAATCCTATAAATATGCTCACAATTACGACTTAAACTTTGTAGAGCAAGAATTTTTACCTGAAGGCATCGAGAATACACAATTCTACAAACCCGGTAACAATGCCCGTGAAAATGCACAACAAGAATTTTTAAAACAACGTTGGAAAGACAAGTATAAGCTCTAACGTTGAATATTTAAAGCTTCAATTGTAGTTTTTCCATTTTCTACATATTCACGAACCCAATTTTGTCCACGTTTATAAATAATTCCTTCTCTTCCATCAATGATATAAACATTTTCAAAGAGCGTAGCATGGGTAGAATATTTAACGTTTCTAGAAACGGCATCAATAAAATCATAACCCGAATTGGTTTGTTGAACGATTAATCCCATCACCACCTCAACAGTTGGTACAACTTCCTTAACTTCTTGAGGCTTCACTTTTTCAACGACTACTTCAGTAGCGATGACTGGAGCAGATTCGACAATCATTGGCTCTGGAGTCGGCGGTTTTGGGATTGGTATCAACTTGGAGGCGTTAGAACCATTAAATGCATAATTAAATGCACTTAATTCAAAAGCTTCACGAAGAGCTTCGTGGTATGCTTTTTTATATTCCTTGAGTTTCGATTTCCCAATTTCTGAAGAAAAAACAACCCTATTATTACATTTGCTGCTAAGTTCCAGTTGCAATTTCGTTGTTAGCAAGCCTTTAAGCTTAATCACATTGGCATTCAGCAATAAACAATTATTTTTTGCTAAATCCATAGGGTAATTATCCAATTTGTTCAAGACCGTGAATCCCTTTTTTTGTAGTAAAAATTTTGTTAACGAGTTTAATTGATATTGATCATTTGATTTTAAAAAGTCAAATTTCTCTGGGACTAAAACGTATTTGTAATCGTTGAGATTCGATTGAGCCCAAGAGCTTATCGAAACAGTCAGTACTAGAATAAAAATATAAAATTTAGTTTTCATTGTTTTTAAATATATAGTTAAAACCTAATTGTAAAGATACACTTTGTGATTTGGCCAAGTTTTGATATTCCAATAAATTATCAGCCATGATGTAAAACTGTAGGGCTCCCAAACTAGCGGACATCCCATGAATTTATATAATAAACGAACAAATTACAATTTTATGATCTAAATATATTTTTTTAATTCATGTAAATGATCCACTCCAATGATAGGAGACGAAAGTTTTTCTTTGTGGTAGTTAAAACAAATTGCCTCCATACCAAAATTAATGGCACCCATAATGTCTGCTTCCAAATTATCTCCAATCATTAAACTATCTTCTTTATTTGCTTTCGCTATTTGAAGTGCATGATTGAAAATTCTTGGGTTTGGTTTCTTGACTCCCACCATTTCGGAGTTTGTGACCGTCTGAAAATAATGATCAATATTGGATTGGTTTAATTTACCATGCTGTACTTCTTTAAACCCATTTGTAATGATGTGAAGTTGATAGTTTGGTTTTAAATAATCCAAAAGTTCAATTGTACCGGGAAATAAGTGGTTAAAGGTCGAAAGGTGAGTAATATAATCATCTGATAATTTATGGATAATTCTTGTAGACACCTCAACTTCTAACACTTTAAAGGCATCATTGAGTCGGGCAAATTTTAAGCTCTTTTTGTCAATCTTCTCTTCTCTATACAACTTCCAATATTTCAAATTAATAGGGACATATACCTCCAAAAAAGTTTTCAAATCAATATCTAAATTGTTCAATTTAAATATTTTCTCAAAGGTCAAAGCGGAGTTTTTATCAAAATCCCAAAGCGTGTGGTCAAGATCGAAAAAAATATGTTTTTTATGATGAAATGTCATTTGTAAAATCTAGTATAATATTAAATAATGATTTAAAATCGGCCCATCGTTTAATAGAGCTAAACGCATAGTTATGAAAAATAAATGTAAATCTACCGTTTACCTTTTTAACTTCAGAAATTGCTTTTAGTAGGGTTTCTTTTTTATCTAAAAAGGAGGTGTGTTTAAGCAGTACAAAATCCATCAATTGGAAAGGGTGAATCATCAAGGGGGTTTGAATTTCATAATCTAAATCGTAAAACAAAAACGGAGTGCATGTCCCCGCACGAAAACCAATCGATTCTGGATACCCCATCGTAAAATCGGTGTTAATTTCCAAGTCAATAAAATTTCGATAGGTTGTTGGTAAATTAACTTTGGAAAATGAAGAACGTGCCGATGTGGTCACATAATTGACCACTGCATCCATTTGTCGTTTTTCAGATTTTAGAATATCTATAGAGTCCAATGCCAAATAAGAGGCTTTGATTCCAACATTACAATAATCAGCAATCGATTTAATTAATGAAACAAATTCCTTTTTATTGATACTGTTATTCTTGTCGTAAGTAGTTAAATTCCCTATTAAAAAGAAAACATTAAATTTTGTTTGAGTAGTTTTTTGACGGTTAATGATCCATTTAAAATTATCATAAGGATCTTTTTTAAACCCAAACAATACAGGAAAGCGATCGTATAAAAATTTAAAGCGAAATCGAAATAAATCAGATCCAATCCCACCGAGAGTTCTTAAAAATCCTTTGTTTTTAAAATAATAGGCCATAGGCACATCAATCACAGGATGGATTGAAAACTGACGGGAATCAAATTTTTGGTTAGGATACTGCTCTTGTAAGGCCGCCTTAAATTTATAAGCCCATATATCTATCACAGGCTGGTGTAAAAAACCAGATTGAAAAGCTAAGCTTTCTTCTTTAGTGAAACGCCCATAATTATCTTTAACATGTGGTAAGTATTCCTCATACCGGCTTAACAAAAAAAAGGCGGCAGAGAAAATATCAAAAGGAAGATGACTTTTTTCACCACTACTAAAAAAGCACTTGGTATCTTCCCATACCTGCACATTAATTTCTAAATCCGACAAACCTTGTTCTAACAAAAGTCCATTGCTTCTCACAAAAAACTCACTTCCTAAAGGTTGAGGACCGTAAGACATTTTGAGTTGATCATGAGCGATAAATTCTTCAATCACATTTGTAAAAGAGACAGGAATATTAAGAATACGTGTACAGATTTGTTTAAAAACAAATCGGAGTCTCGGGGTAATTTTAGAAGTATAAACTAACAGCATTATAATAAGCTTTCATCGGCAAAACTAAAATAGTCCTTTTCTGTGACAATTATATGGTCTAGGACTTTAATATCTAAACTTTCGGCTGCTAATTTAAATTTTTACGTTAATTGGGTATCCGATTTACTTGGACGAAGCCCTCCCGAAGGATGGTTATGAACTAAAATAATTGATGTGGCAGAATGTTCTAAGGCTTGTTTCATCACAATACGTACATCCACAATGGTGCCGGTTATTCCGCCTTTACTCATCTGTGATTTTGCTAATATTTTATTGGAATTATTGAGATACAAAACCCAAAATTCTTCATGAGAAAGATGTCCCAAAATCGGGTTCATAATCTCAAATACCGATCGACTGTTCAGAATTCTATCTAATGCCCTTTGATTGGTTTCGCGACGGCGATGACTGAGCTCTCCATGGCTGCCGCTATTTTAATAGCCTTAGCCTCTCCTATCCCATTGAAGCTCATTAATTGGGCATTTGACAATTTCCCTAAACTTTGTAAATCGTGATCCACACTCGCTAAAATTCTTTTGGATAAATCCACCGCACTTTCGTGTACCAATCCAGAACCAATCAATATCGCAATCAATTCTGCATCGCTTAACGAACGGGCGCCTTTATCTCTCAATTTTTCACGAGGTTGGTCGTCTTGAGACCAATTTTTTATAGAGAATGATTTGGGGGACATTGTCATAAATTTTTGAAGTATAATTGTATTATTTTAAAAAAAATCAACTTGGGTCAGATACCTTATTTTTAAGCGCTCTAAAATCCAAGCCACCATAACTTCCAGAACTCATGAGCAATACTGTTTTGTGAGCAAGTTCTAAAGAGTTAATATAGTTTCTAAAAAGTTCAGGGTCTGTATAAATAATCAAGTCGTCACGCTCAAAAGCAGCTTCTATTTGAGTTTTACTTACCGAATCTAATTTTTTTATTTCAACAGCTTTTGGCGAATAAAATACCACTGCTGTATCTGCCGCATCTAAGGCACCTTTATACTCCTCTAGGAATGCTGCATTTAAACTGCTATAGGTATGCAATTCTAAACATGCAACCAAAGGGTGTTTTGGGTATTGAGATTTAACGGCTTCTGTGGTGGCTTTCACCTTACTTGGCGAATGAGCAAAATCTTTATACACCACACAATTGGCATTTTCAGCCACTTTTTCTAAGCGCTTACTTGCCCCTGAAAAACTGGAGATTGCTTCGTAAAAATCATCTTGATCTATACCCATTTGTTGACAAATCCATTTTGAGCCTGCAAGGTTATTTAGGTTATGTGCTCCAAAAATTTCAAGAGGAAGTGGGCCCTCTTCGGTCTCTAAATAAGAAACCCCATCTTCGATTGTATGCTCTGGCGTTTGGTAGGGAAATTTCCGAATTTGATTCTCACTAGCTTCAACGATTATTTTGACATGTTCATCCTCGGTATTGTATGAAATACTCCCACCTACAGTAATACTATTGACAAAAATTTTAAACTGCTCTAAGTAATTTTCAAAGGTTGGGAACACGTTGATATGATCCCATGCGATGCCACTTAAGAGTGCAATATTGGGCTGGTATAAATGAAATTTCGGGCGGCGGTCTATTGGAGAGCTTAAATATTCATCCCCTTCAAGCACCATAAAATCGGCATCATCGGTTAATTTCACCATCACATCAAAACCTTCTAGTTGCGCACCAACCATATAATCTACTTCAATATCGTGGTA
The DNA here is from genome assembly GCA_018673215.1 of Formosa sp. Classification (GTDB taxonomy): domain Bacteria; phylum Bacteroidota; class Bacteroidia; order Flavobacteriales; family Flavobacteriaceae; genus Hel1-33-131. Next base: position 10,952 of record JABHDE010000069.1, read on the forward strand.
GTTTAAGACATGTAATATCATGGCGGTAATGGTTGTTTTTCCATGACTCCCACCAATCACTACCCGTGTTTTATGTTTAGATTGTTCGTATAAAAATTCAGGATATGAATATATTTTTAGCCCTAATTCCTGCGCTTTCAAGAGTTCTGGATTGTCTTCTTTAGCATGCATCCCAAGCACTACCGCATCTATATTTTTGGTGATTTTTTCTGGAAACCAACCAAAACTAGCTGGCAACAATCCCGCAGCATTTAATCGCGATTTAGAAGGCTCAAAAATGGTGTCGTCACTGCCCGTAACTTGCATCCCTTTATTGTGAAGCGCCAAGGCTAAATTGTGCATCGCAGCACCTCCTATTGCAATAAAATGTAGATTCATTGTGTGAGTTTATGAGAGGTAAATATACGGAATGAGCTTAAATTCTCTTACGGCTTTAGCAATAAAATTATTTGCTTTTCTTTCAATGCAGGTTTGAAATCGGACTTTATTGAGAGCGCCTTTTCAATTGAAGCTAATGCTTCTGAGATTTTGTTCTGAAGCCTGAACAACTGTGCCTGAAGCATATAAGCCTCTTCTAAGGTCTCGCGGTCTTTAGACGAAAACGCATCTATATAAAATTGGATATAATTTTGCCCAATACTAAGTTGTGTATCATGAAGCATACAAGCTTTAGCTACAAGAAAATGCAACGAATTATTATGTGATTTTAAATGGGATGTCCTGCTTAATTCTGTTTGAAAGCAAGCTAATTTATTTAAGACTTCTAAGCCTTTTTTATAATAGGTCTTTGCTAATGCAACCCTGTTAGAGTTTTCATAAACGTACGCTCTTGAAAAAAAACCATGGGGTTTGGAAAGTGCTTCTAAATCACTCGCATAGACCATTGCTTTTTCATTACTCCCTCCTAAAACCCCAGGGAGTTGTGCGTATAATTCTACCAAGGCCCAACGAACTTTTTTATCGACTGGATCTAATTCAGCGGCTTTAAGAAACGCTGTTTTTACTTTAGAAATTAACCCGAGTGCTTTTAGTTTGGAACCCTCTTTGGCGAGTCTCCCTAAGACGCCTCCATATTTATAGTGATAAGTAGCATTTTCAGGATCCAAATCTCGAAGCTGTTTGTAGTAAGATGCTGCTTTATCCCAGTTGCGTTGAAAACCATAGGCATCCCCCATCAACTCTAATAACTCTAAGTTTTGAGGGGTTTTGGTTAAATAAACTTCTAGTTTTTGAACCGCTTTGGTGTAGTTTTTTGATTCGAATAAGACATCAAACTCTTGAGAATAATTTTGACCTATTAAGAAGCAGGGACATAATAAAATTAGTAAGAATTTCTTCATGCCTGTAGGTTATTAACGGTTTAACATTGCCCACAAACTGTCTTTGAGTTGAACAATTCCAGTTTGGGCTACCGATGAGATAAACAAATAATCGATGGGCAATTCAGCATCTAACTCTTTTGTTAGTTCCGCCTTTAACTCATCATCCAGCATGTCACTTTTAGAAATGGCAATCAAGCGGTCTTTGTCAAGCATTTCTGGATTGTAACGTCGTAACTCATCTAAGAGAATATCGTATTGTTTTTTGATGTCATCCGCATCGGCAGGAATCAAAAAAAGCAGAACTGAGTTTCGTTCAATGTGTCGTAAAAAATAATGTCCCAATCCTTTTCCTTCGGCAGCGCCTTCAATAATCCCTGGGATATCCGCCATCACAAACGATTGATAGTCTCTATATTCGACAATCCCTAAGTTCGGCTTTAAAGTTGTAAATTCATAATCGGCAATTTTTGGTTTTGCAGAGGTGACTACAGATAATAAGGTTGATTTTCCAGCATTTGGAAATCCAACAAGTCCCACATCAGCTAAGATTTTAAGTTCGATGGTTACATACTTTTCTTCCATTGGAAGTCCCGGCTGTGCGTATCGTGGTGTTTGGTTGGTTGAGGATCTAAAATGCCAATTTCCTAAGCCACCTTTACCTCCTTCACAAAGAATCACTTCTTCGTTGTTTTCTGTAATTTCAAAAATAACTTCGTTGGTATCTGTATCTCGAAGAACGGTTCCTAAGGGCACATCAACGTAAACGTCTTCTCCATCTGCTCCGGTACTACGGCTTTTACTTCCAGAACCTCCGTGACCGGCTCTAAAGTGACGTTTGAATTTCAAGTGGTGTAAAGTCCAAAGATGCTCGTTTCCACGAACAATCACATGACCGCCTCGACCGCCATCACCCCCGTCAGGACCTCCTTTTGTGATAAATTTCTCACGATGAAGGTGTACAGATCCCTTACCTCCATTTCCAGAGCAAGCAAACATTTTTACATAATCTACAAAATTACCTTCCGTCATCTAATGAGTTTTTATTTCAGTGAATCAATCACTGCATTCAATCGGACCGTGATATCTTCTACAGACCCTACGCCATCTACACCAAAATACTTGTCTTTAGCGGCATAATAGGACTTAAGAATTGCAGTCTCATTGTAATATATTTTTATTCTATTTCTAACCACTGTATCGTTGGCGTCATCTGGTCTCCCACTTGTTTCGCCACGTTTGAGAAGGCGTTCAACTAAGACTTCATCGTCCACTTCCAACGCTATCATTGCGCTAATTTCAGTGTCGTAAGAATCTAAAAGCACATCTAAAGCTTCCGCTTGCAATACATTTCTAGGAAACCCATCAAAGATAAATCCTTTTGAATCCAAGTTTTTAGCCACCTCAGCACTTAACATATCAATGGTAACTTGATCTGGAACCAACTCCCCTTTATCCATAAAAGACTTGGCTAAGGTTCCTAATTCGGTTTCATTTTTAATATTAAAACGAAACACATCTCCAGTAGAGATATGAATCAAACCATAAGTCTCTTTTAAAAAAGCAGCTTGCGTTCCTTTACCAGCGCCCGGAGGGCCAAATAACACTAAATTTTTCATTTTTATTCAAACTTTAAAATATCGACTTCAAAATAAAGCCAATCTTAGCAACTAAAATCGAGCTGCAAAGATAATCAATTGTAAAGGTTTTGATTCGTTTTGATGCCCGATTTTAGTGTTCGATTTCATTTTTAAGTGTATTTTTGTAGTGTATTTATAAAATTGTTCAATAAAATCTTAAAATGGAGTATTTCTCATCAAACTTCAAACTTGGTATTTTAGGGGGCGGTCAGCTTGGGAAAATGTTACTTTACACCACTCGTAAATTTGACATTTATACCAGTGTTTTAGACCCCAACCCAGAAGCCCCCAGTAAACTTGCCTGTAATGAATTCTTTGAAGGGGATTTAATGGATTATGACACTGTTTATAATTTCGGTAAAAAAGTAAATACGCTAACCATCGAGATTGAAAATGTCAACGTTGATGCCCTCAAAGCACTTGAAAAAGAAGGTGTCAAAGTATTTCCTTCTTCAAAAACATTAGAAACAATTCAAAATAAAGCAAAACAAAAATTGTTTTATGTCGATCATAATTTACCAACAGCCTCTTTTAAAAGATTTGCATATACTGATGAGATATATACCGCAGTGAAACATAACAGTATTGAGTTTCCATTTGTATGGAAAAGTGCTCAGTTTGGTTATGACGGTACAGGTGTGAAAATTGTACGGACAGTTGCGGATTTGGAACACTTACCAAATGTGGAATGTATTACTGAAGATCTAGTTCCTTTTAAAAACGAATTGGCAGTGATTGTGGCAAGAAATGAAAAAGGAAATGTAAAAGCATATCCTGTTGTTGAGATGGAATTTCATCCAGAAGCAAACCAAGTGGAATATGTGTTGTGTCCGGCTAGAATTTCAAAAGACATTGCAAAAAAAGCAGAGCTAATCGCCCTAAAAACATCGGCAGCATTTGAGCATGTCGGACTTTTAGCAGTCGAACTATTTCTAACCCAAGATGATGAGATTTTAATCAATGAAGTCGCACCAAGACCTCATAATTCAGGACACCAAACCATTGAAGCCAGTTACACTTCACAATTCGAACAACACATTAGAGCAATCTTAGGACTGCCCATGGGAAGCACTGAAAACAAACTCAGTGGCGTGATGGTTAATTTGGTCGGAGCTGAAGGACATACTGGGGAAGTGGTCTATGAAAATATAGAAAAAATAATGGAGATGGAAGGCGTCACACCACACATCTATGGAAAGAAAGAAACCCGTCCGTTTCGGAAAATGGGCCATGTCACCATCGTTCATAACCAGATCGAAACAGCACGAGAAATCGCACAAAAAGTAAAACATTCAATAAAAGTAATAAGCAAATAATATGGCACAAGTAGGAATCATTATGGGAAGCGACAGCGATATGCCTGTCATGAAAGAAGCAATTGCAATTCTGGAAGGATTTGACATCCAAGTCGAAGTGGACATCGTTTCTGCACACCGCACACCAGAAAAATTATTTGACTATGGATCGAAAGCGCATCAACGTGGTTTAAAGGTTATCATTGCTGGTGCCGGAGGCGCAGCGCATTTACCCGGAATGATTGCGGCATTAAGTCCCTTACCCGTTATTGGAGTTCCTGTAAAGTCTAGCAATTCAATTGATGGATGGGATTCAATATTATCAATCTTGCAAATGCCGGGAGGGGTTCCTGTCGCCACTGTCGCCCTAAATGGCGCTAAAAACGCAGGTATCTTAGCTGCACAAATTATTGGAGCTTCGGACAGCTGTGTTTTAGATAAAATATTGATTTATAAGGAAGGCTTGAAAGCTAAAGTCCTTGAAGCATCAAAGCACATTAACTCCTAAGCAGCCCAAAAAAATAACCCACATGAATGTTCTCAATACGCGTTTTGATACGCCTTACAATACCGCACCTTTTTCGAAAATTAAAACAGATGCATTTTTACCCGCGTTTAAAAAAGCGATCGAAAGTGCGAAGGATGAAATTGATCAAATTGTCCAAAACGAGGAAGCTCCTACTTTTGAGAATACCATTGAAGCCTTGGACTATACAGGCGAACAACTCGATAGAATTTCAAGCATTTTCTTTAATTTGAATGCCGCTGAAACCAACGATGAGATTCAAAAAATTGCTCATGAAGTATCTCCTTTATTAACGGAATTTTCAAATGATGTTGCTTTAAATACGACTCTTTTTGAACGGGTTAAATCGGTTTATAACACCAAAGCATCGCTTTCATTATCCGAAGAACAAAAAACACTTTTAGACAAAAAATACAAAGGATTTTCGAGAAATGGCGCCAACCTCAACCCCGATCAAAAAGAGACCTTGCGCGCAATTGACAAGGAACAAAGCCAACTCCAACTGACCTTTGGTGAAAATATTTTAGCAGAAACCAATCGCTATGAACTTCTGATTACAGAGGTATCGGATTTAGAAGGATTGCCAGAGGGCGCAATTGAAGCTGCCAAGCAACTCGCAGAAGAAAAAGATAAAAAAGGATGGTTAATCACTCTCGATTACCCTAGTTATATACCTTTTATGACCTATGCAAAAAATAGAGCGTTGCGAAAACAACTCGCAATCGCCTTTGGTCAAAAAGGATTCCAAAATGATAGCTTAGACAATCAAGACATTGTTTTAAAAATTACACAATTACGTTACCAAAGAGCACAACTTTTAGGATATGAAACCCATGCACATTTTGTGTTAGAAGAACGCATGGCAAAAACTCCTGAAACAGTGCGCAACTTCTTAGAGGATCTTTTAGAAAAGGCACAACCTGCAGCCAAAAAAGAGTTTAATGAACTGGAAAATTTTGCTAAAAATTTAGACAATATCGATCGTTTGGAAAAATGGGACAGTGCCTACTACTCTGAAAAACTAAAACAAGAACGCTTTAACTTTGATGACGAACAACTGAAGCCTTACTTTAAATTAGAAAATGTTATTGAAGGGGCTTTTACAGTCGCACAAAAATTATTTGGATTACAGTTCATACAAACAGACATCATTGACGCCTATCATAAAGACGTGATGACTTATAAAGTTGAGGATTCAAAACAAAATTTAATTGCCATTTTTTATGCAGATTTTTTCCCGAGAGCCGGCAAACGAAACGGTGCTTGGATGACCTCCTATAAATCTCAATGCATAAAAAACACTGTAAACGAAAGACCGCATGTATCCATTGTGTGTAATTTCACTAAACCAACAACAACAAAACCGTCTTTACTGACCTTTAACGAAGTCACAACCCTGTTTCACGAATTTGGGCACGCCCTCCACGGGATGTTAGCAGACACCATCTATCCGAGTTTATCAGGCACTAGTGTTGCTTGGGATTTTGTGGAATTACCAAGTCAAATTATGGAAAACTGGTGTTATGAAAAAGAAGCCTTAGCACTCTTTGCGAAGCACTATAAAACGGGCGAAAGTATTCCTATGGAACTGATTGATAAAATCAAGGCAGCCTCTACATTTCAGCAAGGAATGCAAACCTTAAGACAGTTGAGTTTTGGCTTATTGGACATGAGCTGGCATGGTGTTGATCCGACCGAAATAAATGATGTAAAACAGCACGAAACCGCCGCATTTCTTGAAACACAGTTGTTTCCAGACGTGCTAGAAAATTGTATGTCTACGGCTTTTGCACATATCTTTCAAGGGGGATACTCTTCTGGATATTACAGCTATAAATGGGCAGAAGTTTTAGATGCCGATGCCTTTGAGTATTTTAAAGAAACTAATCTTTTTGATCCTAAAATTACTGACGATTTCAAAACACATATACTAAGTAAAGGAGGCACGCAAGATCCTTTAGAACTGTATATTAAATTTCGTGGGCAAAAACCAAAAGCTGAAGCTTTACTCAGACGCTCAGGTCTTTTGAATTAGACTTAAAACAATCCCCAAAATAAGTGTTAGAATCGGAACCGATTCCACCCAAAAAGCAGTGTAATACCTGCTTTTGTTTTTCGTGCTTTTCGCTAAAAACGTAGCCAAAAGAGCAACTGAAAAAACCAGTATCAAAAAACGATTTTGGTTAAATTCAAGTTTAAAAAATTCTAACAAGATGATGTCTCCTAACATGGCATATCCAATAATTTTGGTGTATGGAATTCCTATTTTTTGGGGTATAGTGGATAACTGGAGTTGGTCTGTATCTAAATCGCGAATCTCAAAAGGGAGCATCAGAACTATGACGAAAAACGTGCGCTGAAGCACTAAAATCCAATGATCGGCAACAAGAGTTTGTTGGGATTCTAAAACAGGCAATACCACCGTAGCCATAGCCCAAACCAATGCAATAATATAAATTTTAACTCCTCCAATCGATCTTAAATTGTGAGGCATCTTTACCCCCATTGGAATGGCATATAAAAAAGTAATAACTCCCAGAATTAGAAAAAGGAACTCACTCTTCGGTTGAAGTCGAAAAAACACAAAGCCAAAACCAATCAAACTCAACACTGATACCAATTGAATGTACTTTAATTTAGTGGTAAGCGAGCGGTAATAAAACTTAGTAAGCCCAAAATACTTGACAAAATTATAGCCAGCAACAGAAGCAAAAAAGAGTGCACTGTAAAAATTTAGAGAGATATTTAAACTGAACTCATAGGTCGTCAAAATAGAAAATGACACTACCGCAAGTGCCACATGCAGACTGCTATTTATATAGAAATCAAGAAAGCGTTTTAACAGGCTCATGCCGCAAAAATAGGTAAACTGTTAATAACACTTTTATTTGTTTGATAACTTTCATTTTAAGTGATTTAAAACATTATTAAATTCCTTAATTTTGTCCTTTATTTATGATTTCTACACGATGAAAACAGACGTATTTGCTTTAAGGCATATAGGACCTAAAGAAGCACATTGCAATGAAATGCTACAAACTATCGGTTCAAATTCTATTGATGAATTAATCAAAGAAACTATTCCTGATAACATTCGTCTTAAGACGCCTTTAAATCTGGAAGCTCCTCTAAGCGAACAAGAATATCTTGAACACATTCATCACCTTGCCTCAAAAAACAAGGTTTACAAATCTTTTATTGGTATGGGCTACCACCCATCCAACCTCCCGGCAGTGATTCAACGAAATATTTTAGAAAATCCAGGATGGTACACGGCTTACACACCCTACCAAGCTGAGATCGCACAAGGCCGCTTAGAAGCGCTGCTTAATTATCAAACTATGATAACGGACTTGACAGGAATGGAACTTGCCAATGCCTCATTATTAGATGAAAGCACCGCTGCCGCTGAAGCGATGGCACTATTATATGCAGTACGTCCAAAGACACAAGTGAAAGCAGGTATTGTAAAGTTTTTTGTTTCTGATGAAGTTTTACCACAAACACTTTCCGTCCTAAAAACACGTGCAACTCCAATTGGAATTCAATTGGTCTTAGGCAGTGTAGATGATTTTGATTTTTCAACTGAATTTTTTGGTGCTCTCCTTCAATATCCAGGAAAATCTGGGGTTATCACAGATTTAAAAGGCTTTATATCTCAAGCAAATAAAAACGACATAAAAGTAGCTGTTGCTGCTGACATTCTTAGCTTAGTGACTTTAGAAGCCCCAGGGAAATTTGGTGCTGATGTGGTCGTGGGAACCACCCAACGTTTTGGAATCCCTATGGGTTATGGCGGGCCACATGCTGCCTATTTTGCCACAAAAGAAGCATATAAACGATTTATTCCTGGAAGGATTATTGGAGTCACAAAAGACATGGATGGCAATCGCGCTTTGCGAATGGCACTCCAAACTCGCGAACAGCATATCAAAAGAGATCGTGCCACTTCCAATATTTGTACTGCACAAGTATTGCTTGCCGTGATGGCAGGAATGTATGCCGTATATCATGGTCCAAATGGTCTGAAGTATATTGCCAATAAAGTTCATTCTACTGCGGTCACTCTTGCAAATAGTTTAGAAAGATTAGGATTCACATTAGTACATAAATCCTTTTTTGACACGTTGCAAGTTCGTGTTCCTGAAAACTCTAAGCTCAGAATAAAGGCAGAACAAGATGAAATCAATTTTTATTATCCAGATGCAACAACAGTTTCTATCTCCATAAATGAGACTTCAACACTCTCAGACTTAAATTTGATTGTTTCCCTTTTTGCGGAAGTTTATGACAAAGAGACCACTCGAGTCCAAACCCTAAGTTCGAACACAAGAATCCCGGAAAGTGCAAAGCGAATTTCTGAATTTATGACCCATATTATTTTCAATAGTCACCACTCAGAAACAGAATTAATGCGTTATATAAAACGTTTGGAGCGCAAAGATTTATCCTTAAATTATTCTATGATCTCATTGGGGTCTTGTACGATGAAACTCAATGCTGCCGTAGAAATGCTCCCATTAAGCTGGCCAAATTGGGGGAATATTCACCCATTTGCACCCGTAGATCAAGTAGAAGGTTATAGAACTGTACTTACTAAACTTGAAGAACAACTCACTGAAATCACCGGGTTTGCAGGAACATCTCTTCAGCCAAACTCAGGAGCTCAAGGCGAATTTGCAGGTTTAATGGTCATAAGAGCCTATCATGAATCTAGAGGAGATACACACCGAAAAATATGCATTATTCCATCGTCTGCACACGGAACCAACCCCGCAAGTGCTGTCATGGCAGGCATGAAAGTTGTGGTGACAAAATCATCTGAAAATGGAAACATTGATGTGGAGGATCTAAGAGAAAAAGCCACGCTTCACAAAGACAATTTAGCGGCCTTAATGGTAACCTACCCTTCTACCCACGGAGTGTATGAATCGGCTATTAAAGAGATTACTCAAATTATTCACGACAACGGTGGTCAGGTTTATATGGATGGCGCAAACATGAATGCGCAAGTAGGCTTGACAAATCCGGGAAATATTGGAGCCGATGTCTGTCACTTGAATTTACATAAAACTTTTGCAATTCCTCACGGAGGTGGTGGTCCCGGAGTTGGCCCTATATGTGTTGCCAAACAATTAACACCATTTTTACCTGGAAATCCGCTGATTGAAACAGGAGGAACTGACGCTATAGATTCTATTTCTGGAGCTCCATTTGGATCGTCCTTAGCCTGTTTGATTTCCTATGGCTATATCAAAATGCTAGGGTCAGATGGATTGTCCGATTCTACAAAAATCGCAATTTTAAATGCCAATTATATCAAAGAGCGTCTTCAGGGGTATTACAACACTCTATATTCTGGAGAACAAGGACGAGCTGCCCACGAAATGATTATTGACTGTCGTGGATTTAAAGCCAACGGTATTGAAGTGGTGGACATTGCTAAACGACTTATGGACTTTGGGTTCCATGCACCTACAGTGTCCTTTCCAGTAGCAGGCACCATGATGATTGAACCTACAGAAAGTGAAGGAAAAGCAGAAATGGATCGTTTTTGTGATGCGATGATTGCAATCAGAAAAGAGATTGAAAAAGCAACTAAAGACCAACCTAATAACCCCTTAAAAAATGCGCCGCATACTCAAGAAATGCTCACCAAGGATGTATGGGAATTTCCTTACAGTAGAGCCAAGGCCGCATTCCCGCTAGAATATATAAAAGAAGATAAGTTTTGGCCGTCTGTCCGTCGTGTTGATGATTCGTATGGCGATCGAAATTTAATATGTACATGTGCTCCAATTGAGGCATATGAAGAAGCTTAATACAAACAAGATGAATATCAAAATTACAGGAGTCGGGAGTTATATTCCAAAAATAGTACAGAAAAATGAGGCCTTTGATCAACATTCTTTCTTAAATATTGATGGATCTGAAATCCCATCCACTAATGAGGTGATCGTAGAGAAATTTAAAGCCATCACTGGTATTTCTGAACGGCGCTATGCCGAAGAACATCTCACAGCTTCTGATCTAGGAGCATTGGCTGCCGAAAAAGCGATTGCAGATGCAGATATCGATCCTGAAACTTTAGATTACATCATTCTTGCACATAACTTTGGAGATGTCAAATCGGGTTCTATTCAAAGTGATATTTTACCATGTTTGGCTGCAAGAGTTAAAAACAGTTTAAAAATAAAAAACCCAAAATGTGTGGCTTACGACATTCTTTTTGGATGTCCAGGCTGGGTAGAAGGTGTCATTCAAGCACAAGCCTTTATCAAAGCTGGGATGGCCAAAAGATGTTTAGTCATCGGCGCAGAAACACTCTCAAGAGTGGTCGATCCACACGACAGAGACTCCATGATTTATTCGGATGGTGCAGGGGCTACTATCATAGAATCTACTGAAGAACAAGTTGGTATTTTATCTCATGAATCGGCTTCATATACACATGACGAAGTGTATCATTTATTCTTTGGTTGTTCGAATAATAAATCTTTGGAAGATGATACCCGTTTTATAAAAATGTACGGTCGTAAAATTTATGAATTTGCATTATCAAATGTTCCAGCAGCTATGAAATCATGTTTAGACAACAGTGGCGAGGACATAAAAGATGTAAAGAAAATATTGATCCATCAGGCGAATGAAAAAATGGATGAAGCAATTGTAAACCGTTTCTACAGACTTTATAAAACGCCAGTGCCAGAAGGCATCATGCCGATGAGTATCCACAAATTAGGAAACAGTTCCGTCGCAACTGTACCAACCTTACTAGACCTGATCAAAAATGGTCATATGGAAGACCACGAACTTAACAAAGGAGATATTGTTATATTTGCTAGCGTTGGTGCAGGAATGCACATCAACGCTATCACCTATAAATACTAATATGTACGCTACTAATTTTCCCAAGAAACGTTATAAGCACACAGTTGAATTTCTTAAACAACACATTGCGACTACAGAAAGTATTTTGGATTTAGGGGTTGAAAACCCTTTGTCTGAACTTCTGAAAAAAGAAGGTTACAAAGTCAGCAATACTTCTGGGGAAGACTTAGACGTCAATACGAAATCTGTTGAAACGGATCCTTCTGAGGTGGTAACCGCCTTTGAAATTTTTGAACATTTAGTATCCCCTTTTACAGTTTTAAAAAACATTAAAGCAGAAAAATTAGTCACCAGTATCCCTCTCCGATTGTGGTTTGCAACCGCCTACCGAAGTAAAACAGATCCGAGAGACCGTCATTTTCATGAGTTTGAATCTTGGCAGTTTGATTGGTTGTTAGAAAAAGCAGGATGGAAAATTATTGCTAGTGAAAAATGGACGAATCCCACCAAAAAAATCGGCTTTCGACCCTTACTCCGTTGGTTTACTCCCAGATATTATATTGTTTACGCCGAAAGAATTTGAAGTTCTACGTTGTCATACCGGCCCACAATGAAGCTGATTTTATTGGTAAAACACTGCTGTCACTCATAAACCAAAGTTTATGCCCTGCAAAAATTGTGGTCGTAGACGACAACTCAACAGATGATACAGCAGCCATTGTAACAAATTTATCAAAAAAATACCCTTGGATTTCGTTGGTTTCAAATACTTCATCGGAAGCACACTTACCTGGCGGAAAAATCATCAATGCTTTTTACAAAGGCTATGAATCCTTGGATTCAGAATACGATGTCATTTGTAAATTCGATGCAGATGTGATATTCCCTGAAAATTATTTAGAAACCCTCGCAAAGCACTACCTGAACAACCCCCGTTTGGGCATGGTGGCAGGGCATTGTTATATTGAACAAAATGGAACTTGGGTGTTGGAAAACCTAACCTCAAAAGATCACATTCGGGGAGGACTGAAATCCTACAGAAAAGCTTGTTTTTCAGAAATTGGGGGCCTCAAAAAATCAATGGGTTGGGATACTATTGATGAATTATTAGCACTTTACCACCAATGGGAATTTGAAACAGATGCCTCTTTACATGTGAAACACCTCAAACCAACGGGTGCGAATTATAATAAAGGCGCCAAACACTTGCAGGGAACTGCCTTGTACAAAATGCGCTACGGCTTTGTTTTGGCATTTTTATCGGCCCTCAAATTATCTTACAAAAAACGACGCATTCATCTTTTCTGGGATTATATCGTTGGGTATATCAAAGCATACAATCTCAAAGAACCCTTTTTGATTGATGCAGATCAAGGCGCTTTTGTAAGAGAGTATCGGTGGAAAAATATCAAACGAAAGTTTAAACTTCTACGCTAACCATCCAATCTAATTCGTCGGGAAGTGTTCCGATTCGAACGCCATTGATGGTGTCCAAAACCAATTGCCCTATTGGGCTTGTGTCTGACACATGAATTAAGCTGTCTTTATATCCAATCTCTTGAATCATTGCAATCCCCACAGCCGTACCTGTTCCAAACGCTTCTTCTAATTGACCGTTTTCTGAGGCTTCAATCACCTCATCTATGGTAATGGGGCGTTCTACCACTTCATAGCCTTTGTGGCGTAAAAAGTCAATCACACTCATACGGGTAATACCTGCTAAAATCGAACCATCTAAGGATGGGGTGACAAATGCACCATTGATCTTAAAAAAGATATTCATAGTCCCAACTTCTTGAATATATTTGAATTCATTCGCATCTAACCAAAGGACTTGGTCAAATCCTTTGGATTTAGCAATTTCAGTTGGAAGCACGGCAGCTGCGTAATTTCCTGCTGCTTTGGCTTCTCCAGTTCCGCCATGTGCTGCACGAATATAAGTGGTCTCCGCATACAAACGGACGCGGTTGGTGTAGATGGGCTTCGAGGGAGATGCCATCACAATAAACTTATAAGAATTGGCGGCACGCATTCCGATAAAAGCTTCATCAGCAAACATAAAAGGGCGCAAATATAAAGCGCTTCCTTCGTGAGGTGGAATCCATTTTTGATCCAAATGCACCAATTGTTTTAATGCGTCAACAAACAGAGTTTCAGAGAACTCAGGCATACCCAAACGGCGTGCACTAAAGTTAAGACGTTCGGCATTTTTTTCGGGACGGAATAATAAGGGTACTCCTGAAGAACCAAGCGTTGCTTTCATCCCTTCAAATAAGGCCTGCCCATAATGCAATGCCATACAGGCTGGATGCATTGGAATCGTTTCCATGGGGGTGATCCTGGGATTTTTCCATTGTCCATCTTCATAGTCACACACAAACATGTGATCCGTAAACGTTCTCCCTAAAGCAATGGTATCAAAATCGAGGGAATCAACTTTTGACTCCTTAACTGTGGTGATTGAAATTGAATTTGACATGGACTGAATATATTTTAAAATGAGTTTAACTCCCAGCTTATTTATATTTCTTTAATTGATTTTTTGAAAAATCACTTAATACCAAGCGACCACTGATTAAGGCGCGTTCGTTTAATAATTCACCCCAATGTTGGGTGCCTTCCCAAAAGGTTTTTTTTAATTCCAGAAGTGCTTCAGGATTGTATGCACACAATTGTTCTGTCAATAACCTAACTTCGGTATCTAAAACTTCTACTGTAGGACAAACTTTCATGAACAGTCCCTTTTCCTGGGCCCATTGTGCTGAGAAAAATGTGGAAGCTTCTAAAGTTAGTTGGGTCATGGCACTTAATCCTATTTTACGGCTCACAGCGGGTTCAATTACAAACGGCCCAATCCCAATGGTGAGTTCACTTAATTTTATTTCTGAATGGGTTGTTGCCAAGCAATAATCGGTTGCTGCTGCCAATCCTACTCCTCCACCAACTGCTTTTCCTTGCACACGACCAATCGTAATTTTAGGACAGTTGCGAAGGGCATTAATCACATTGGCAAAGCCTTTAAAGAATTCTGCTCCTTGATGCGGATTTGAAATTGCAATCAATTCATCAAAACTTGCGCCTGCACAAAAGGTGCGATCGCCACCACTTTTAAGCACAATAACAGTAACGGATGGATCTGATCTAGCAGTTCCAATTAGTTCTGTAAGTTTTTCCAACATAGCTGCTGGCAATGCATTATGAGGCGGGTTATAAAATTCAATATAACCGACTTTATTTTCGACGTTTAGGTGTACGTAAGAAGTTGACATATTCGCTGAATTTGTTTAGGCTAATATACTAGAATTTTAGGGTTTTATCGATCTCCCTAAAACTTCATAAACGGAAACTGAGATTCTAAGGCTTTCGCCTTCTTAGTTAAAGAGGATAAAAATAAGGTATGCTCTGTTGACAAAGGATTAAACGGTTTATGGGCAAACCCTTTTTGCAGTTGATTGACCTCATGCATTATCGCATTTACTTTTTCATCTATCCAAATGAATTGAAATTTTTCCCAAATATAATTGATGGCGATGGAATTCGGATGAACCATGTCTTCTTTGTAGAAGCGGTAATCACGGAGTTCGTCCATTAACAATTCATAGGAAGGGAAGTAATATGTGTTTTCAGTTGAGTTTATCACAGAATGAAGTGCCGCTATCAGATGGGCTTTACTTTGATTGTTTTCAACAAAACCATCTTTAAGGTGTCGTACGGGCGAAATTGAAAATATCAAAGATACTTCAGGGTTAAACGATTTAAGTATTGAACTAATCGATTCAAAAGTAATTTGAAGCTGATCAACACTTAAAATAGATTTTTTAAATTCGTTTTGGGATTGTTTATGGCAGTTTGCCACAGTTGTTTTGGACGCAATGTGTTCATATATCCACGCTGTACCAAAGGTTAGAATGACATGGGATGCATTCTTTAAATGGTTTTGAGTCAATTTCAAAGCCGTATTTAATCGCTCTAAAATTTCAGATTGAGATATTGAATTTAATTTCGAATGTGCTTGAAAACTTTGCCAGCATCCATTGCTAAAAAAAACATCTTTTTCTGTGTAGACTGTGTTTTGATATGCCCTCGTCAATAAATCTAAAATTGCAACAGGGTGAAACAACACTCCAAAGGGATTCACCTCATTTTGAAATTTGTAATAGGAAAACTTCTCCGCCATATTTTCGGCGAAACAAGACCCTAACAAAACCAATTTTGAATGGTAATTGATGGTGGGTGTTTGTTTTTCTAATAAGATTTGTGTTTGAAGTTTCACATGCTCAGATTAAAGGATGTACGATTTGGCTTTATCGAGAGCCTCTTGTAACCCTGCGGGATTCTTCCCTCCTGCAGTTGCATAAAAAGGTTGTCCACCACCACCGCCTTGAATATAACTTCCAAGTTCGCGCACAATAGTACCTGCATTCAGCCCTTTGGAGGCTACTAATCCTTTTGAAACATAACAAGACAACAAGGCTTTTCCTTTATTTTCTGCACCAAAAAGCAGCACGGAGTTATCAAACTCCTGCCCTAACTCAAAAGACAGATCTTTGATGCCTATGGCATCTAAATCTACCAATTTAGCTAAAAACTGAATTCCATTGATCGTTTCAATCTCATCTTTCAAATTACCTTTCATGGACGCTGCCTTGTCTTTTAAAAGAGATTCAATTTGTTTTTTTAGTTTAGAGTTTTCAGTTTTTAAATCGCCAAGAGATTTAACGGGGTCATTGGAATTGTTAAGTGCTAATTTGATTTGTTCAAAACTCGCATTATTCTGAACATAAAATTCTTTTGCGGCATCGTTAGTAATGGCTTCTATCCGACGAATTCCAGATGCTACAGCCCCTTCAGACGTAATTTTAAAATGCCAAATATCTGTGGTATTTTTAACGTGAGTTCCCCCACATAATTCAATCGAATTTCCAAAACGAATGGTACGAACTACATCTCCATATTTTTCACCAAAAAGTGCTATCGCTCCCTCTGAAACTGCTTGTTCTAATGGTACGGCTGGTTGCACTATTAAATCTAATTTTCCCTCAATCCGGGCATTTACAAAACTCTCAATATCTTTTAATTCCTCGGGTGATATTTTTGAAAAATGTGAGAAATCAAAACGAAGATACTTGGAGTGTACCGCAGAACCTTTTTGTTCTACATGTGTTCCTAAAACTTCTATCAAAGCCTGATGTAATAAATGAGTAGCTGTGTGGTTACATTCCGTACGGAATCGTTGATTTGCATCCACTACTGCCGTAAACGAATCCGTGAGATTTTTAGGTAAATTTTTAGCAATATGAATAGCTACATTATTTTCTTTTTTAGTATCAAGAATATAAATTATATCTCCGTTAGCAGATTCTAAATAGCCTTTATCTCCTACCTGACCTCCACTTTCAGAGTAGAACGGAGTGAGATTAAACACAAGCTGATATTGCTCTCCATTCTTCACTGAAGTAACTTTTCTGTATCGCGTAAGTTTCACAGTTGTTTTTAATGTATCATAACCCACAAATTCTTGTACATTATCATCAAATAGAACAGTCCAATCTTCTGTAGAGACTTCACTTGCTGCTCTAGAACGGTTTTTTTGTTTTTGAAGTTCTTCTTCAAAACCAACCGTATCTAAAGTTATGTTATTTTCGCTCAAAATCAATGCCGTTAGATCTACAGGAAAGCCATAAGTATCGTACAACTCAAAGGCTTTATCACCAGAAACATGCATATCTGAGGTAGTCTCTATGATTCTGTCTAGCAACACTAATCCTTGGTCGAGCGTTCTTAAAAAGGAGGCTTCTTCTTCTTTAATTACATTTTGAATTAATTGTTTTTGGGCCATAAGCTCAGGAAATACAGCACCCATTTGTTTGATCAATATAGAGACCAATCGGTACATAAACGGTTGTTTCAAATCCAAAAATGTAAAGCCATAACGAACGGCACGTCTCAAGATTCTTCGAATTACATAACCGGCTCCAGTATTACTTGGTAGTTGTCCATCTGCAATTGAAAACGCAACTGCTCTAACGTGATCAGATATCACACGAATGGCTATGTCTTGTTTTAGTTCTTTCCCGTAATCCTTTCCTGAAATGGTTTCAATTTCTCGAATGATTGGAGTAAAAACATCGGTGTCATAATTAGACGTTACATTTTGAAGTACCATGCACAGGCGTTCAAATCCCATGCCTGTATCAATATGTTTGTTTGGTAATGGCTCTAAACTACCGTTTGCTTTGCGGTTATACTCCATAAAAACCAGATTCCAAATCTCTACGACTTGAGGATGGTCTTTATTAATTAGTTCCTGACCAGATATTTTATCTTTTTCTTGTTTGGAACGAATGTCCACATGGATTTCACTACAAGGCCCACAAGGTCCTTGATCTCCCATTTCCCAAAAATTATCGTTTTTATTTCCCATCAAAATACGATCTTCAGGGATCAATTCTTTCCATAAATCATAGGCTTCGGAATCCATTGGAGTCCCATCGTTTTTACTGCCTTCGAATACGGTTACATACAGAATGTCTTTATCAATTTTATACACCTCGGTTAATAATTCCCAAGCCCACTCAATAGCTTCTTTTTTGAAATAATCCCCAAAACTCCAGTTACCTAACATTTCAAAAAGGGTGTGGTGGTATGTGTCGTACCCTACTTCTTCCAAATCATTGTGTTTTCCTGAAACTCTTAAACATTTTTGAGTATCGGTAATTCGGTTTTTTGGCGGGGTGTCTTGCCCAAGAAAAAAGGCTTTGAATGGTGCCATTCCTGAATTGACAAACAACAGAGAAGGATCGTCCTTGACGACCATTGGTGCCGAATGCAAAACTTGATGTTTTTTAGATTCAAAAAAGGATAAAAATTGAGATCTTATATCTTGAGATTTCATGTAAAAATGTTAAGCTTAGTGTAATAATTTGTTTTTAATTCGAAACAATTTATATATTTGTTCAAAAGGTTCTCATTATTTATCAGAGAATCTATCATCCAACAAAAATAGAACTTTTTAGGCAATGTCTAATGTAAAATATTACTACGATCCTGAAACGCTTACTTATCGTCAGATAATTCGCAAAAAGAGAACCACTTTTAAGCGATCATTGGCCTTCTTATTGGCAGCAAGTATTTTAGGATTTTTATTTGTTTTGATTGGAGGTCAATATTTTGAATCTCCTAGAGAAAAAGCACTAAACCGTGAGTTGCAAAACCTAGAACTTCATTTCAATCTTCTAAATAAAAAAATGGAAGAAGTGGAAGCAGTACTTACAAATATTGAAGATCGGGATAATGCGATTTACCGTTTATACTTTGAGGCCAATCCTATCCCAGAAGCCCAACGTAAGCAAGGGCTAGGTGGAGTTAACCGATACAAAAAATATGAAGGCTTCAATAACTCGGACTTAATCATTGATGCAAACAAACGTATTGACATTCTTCAAAAACGAATTATCGTTCAGTCTAAATCTTTGGATGAGATTACAGAATTGGCAAAAGATAAAGAGAGTTTTTTAACTAAAATACCCGCTATTCAGCCGATCAAAAATGAAGATCTTACACGTATGGCATCTGGCTATGGCTATCGCAGTGATCCGTTTACAAAGGTGAGAAAATTTCATTATGGAATGGATTTTACAGCTCCCCGAGGCACGCCAGTCTATGCAACAGGCGATGGTGTGATTAAACGTGCAGACGGCCGTTCCTCTGGCTATGGACGTCACATCCGGATTGATCATGGGTATGGTTATGTTAGTTTGTATGCTCACCTTTACAAATACAATGTCAGAAGAGGCCAGAAAGTAAAACGAGGGGATCTTATTGGCTATGTTGGCAGCACAGGACGCTCACAAGCACCACACTTACACTATGAAGTTTTTAAAGACAAAAGACGTATTAATCCTATTAATTTTTATTATGGCAATTTAAGTCCAGAGGAGTTTAATACGTTATTAGCTATTGCATCGCTTGAAAATCAATCTTTAGATTAATGCATTTAGAGCTTCCCACAAAACGTTATTATAGTATTGGAGAAATTGCAAAAGCATTTGATGTCAATGCTTCTTTGATTCGGTTTTGGGACAAAGAGTTTGAGGCGCTGAATCCAAAAAAAAATGCGAAAGGCAACCGCCGTTTCACCCCCGAGGATGTTCAAAATTTAAAGTTGATATATAACCTGGTTAAAGAACGAGGCTACACGCTTGAGGGTGCTAAGACGTATCTAAAAACACAAGATCAAAAATCGCTTGATAATTTTAAAATCATTACAAAATTGGAGCGGGTAAAAAATGAATTAATAAAAATTAAGAATCAACTTTAAAAGCCTGTCTTTGGCCTGTGATTCCATTGTTATCAAAGATTAATTTTATTATTTTTTACGCATATATACTGTAATCGGAACACCCTTAAAATCATACAACTCTCTTAGTTTATTTTCCAAAAAACGTTTGTAGGGTTCCTTAACGTATTGTGGTAAATTACAGAAAAATGCAAATTGGGGTTGAGAGGTCGGAAGTTGCATTATATATTTTATTTTAACAAACTTACCTTTCAAAGCGGGGGGTGGATAATTTTCAATAATTGGTAATAAATCGTCATTCAGTACACTTGTTTTGAGGCGCTTAGATCGGTTTTTATACACCTCCAAAGCCGTTTCCATAGCTTTGTAAATACGTTGTTTTGAGAGTGCTGATATAAATACAATCGGCACATCAGTAAATGGCTTTATTTGTTCTCGGATATGCGTCTCAAAGGCTTTGGTGGTTTTGGTGTCTTTTTCTACCAAATCCCATTTATTTACCAAAATCACAATCCCTTTATGATTGCGTTGTGCCAACCAAAAAATATTTTGAACTTGTCCATCAAATCCACGTTGGGCATCACAAACCAACAAACAAACATCGGCATGTTCTATGGCGCGAACAGAACGCATCACTGAATAAAATTCTAAATCTTCTTTAACTTTTGCTTTACGTCGAATTCCTGCAGTATCAACTAAATTAAATTCAAACCCAAACCGGTTGTATTTAGTGTCAATTGAATCTCGAGTGGTTCCTGCAATGTCCGTCACAATATAACGATCTTCACCAATCAATGCATTTATAAAAGAAGATTTACCAGCATTGGGACGTCCCACGACTGCAAAACGAGGTAGGGTTACTTCTTCAACTTCTTCTACATCTGGCAAAGCTTCTACTAGAGCATCCAGTAAATCGCCTGTACCACTTCCATTAATACTTGCAATAGTGAAATATTCTCCTAGTCCTAAAGCGTAAAACTCAACGGCATCATGTTCTCGCATTGCATTATCTACTTTGTTGATGACTAAAAAAACGGGTTTTTTAACCTTTCTAAGCAATTTTGCAACATCCTCGTCCATTCCAGTCACGCCAGACTCTACGTCGACCATAAATATAATGGCATCTGCTTCTTCAATGGCTAGCTCAACTTGTTTGTCAATTTCGGCTTCAAACAGATCGTCACTTCCAAGAACATATCCGCCCGTATCAATTAACGAAAACTCTTTACCATTCCAATCACTTTTACCGTAGTGACGATCGCGGGTAACGCCACTTACAGCATCAACAATGGCTTCTCGCCTTTGAATCAAACGATTAAAAAAAGTGGATTTTCCTACGTTTGGGCGTCCTACTATCGCTACAATATTGCTCATATGCTTCTAAAATTGATGCAAAAATAGGAAATATCCTATTGGCAAGCTCTTTTTTATGCAAGTTTAAAAATATAAATTAAATCTAACCCTTAAAACTTATATTCAAACTTTATGGCAAGAACACTTCACTGAGCTTAGGGTCAACTTAAGGTTAAATTAAAAAAAAATCGATGAATTAACACACTAGAAACTTGTCTTAAAAAGATATCGATTATTTAAAATAATACATGAATTCCTAGATAGTGTTTTCTAAACATATAAAAACATTTACATTTAATATGTATTTTGATCTCACGTATTTATCTTCGCGCCCAATTCAATTTTTAGGAATTGGTTTACCGACTGGATTTCTCCCTTTTTTGGGAGTTTTGAGTCTTTTATTTTTCAGTATAAATCGTTTATTTAGCATTAAAAAACAAAATGGTAACACAATTAGAAAACATTGCCAGTTTTATTGGAATTAGCTTAGGGATAATTGGATTAGATTTTTCTGAAGAGATGCTCAACAAAGCGAAAGAAAAAATACATGATAAACGCGTTACTTTCAAAAAAGCAGATCTAAATTAAAATTGGGAGGTTGACAATAATTCTTTTGATTTGATTTGCTGTAGCTTAACACTTGAACACATAAAAAACTTAAATCATATTTTCAGACAAGCACGTTTTAAGTTGAAAGATCATGGCTTATTTTTCATTAGTGAATTACATCCTTTTAAACAATATTCTGGAAGCAAAGCAAGGTATGAAACAGAGAGTGGCACAGAAGAATTAGAAGTTTACACTCACCATATTTCGGAGTACATAGACGAAGCAAAATCCTACAACTTTGAGCTGGTGGAGTTAAAAGAATGGTTTGATGAAGGCGGTGAAAATGACATACCAAGATTAATTTCTTTTGTGTTCAAAAAATAAAGACTCACACAAACTGTAAAAAAAAGGGCAATGCTTTCACGTTGAAAAAAAATGAATCTTTAAGAATTATTATATCCAAAACGTTTTAGCTGGTTTTGGCTAGAACGCCAGTTCTTATTCACTTTGACGTACAATTCTAAGTGAACTTGCTTGCCAAAAAATTTCTCTAAATCTTTTCGAGCTTCTACCCCCACTCTTTTTAGAGCGGATCCTTTATGGCCAATGATAATCCCTTTTTGTGTTTCACGTTCTACCATTATCAAAGAACGCATACGGATAATATCCTCAGCTTCAAAAAATTCTTCTGTAACAACCTCAACGGCATAGGGTATTTCTTTTTTGTAATGCATCAAAATCTTTTCGCGGATTTTTTCATTTACAAAAAACCGTTCAGGTTTGTCCGTTAATTGATCTTTTGGATAATAGGCGGGCGATTCTGGTAATAACTCCAAAATACGGTCAAATACATTTTTTACATTAAAACCTTCTAATGCCGAAATTGCTATAAATTCTGCATTCAGAACTTTTTCTTGCCAGAATTGTGCTTGGGCTTCCAATTGTTCTTGATTGGAGGTATCAATTTTGTTCAAGAGTAACAAAACAGGCTTCTTTGATGCTGTAATTTTATTAAAAAATGCTTCGTCTTTGAGCTCTTTCTCTCCAATTTCAACCATATAAATTAAAATATCGGCATCTTCAAAAGCAGACTTCACAAAATCCATCATAGAACTTTGTAGCTCATAAGCAGGCTTAATAATCCCAGGCGTATCTGAAAGGATCACCTGAAAATCGTCACCATTTACAATCCCTAAAATTCGGTGGCGAGTGGTTTGTGCCTTGGAAGTAATAATAGATAACTTTTCGCCAACAAAGGCATTCATTAGGGTTGATTTCCCAACATTTGGATTTCCGATGATATTAACAAAACCAGCTTTGTGCATTTAATTAAAATTTCTACAAAGTTACAACCTTCCTTTTAGACTATCTAAGAATTAAATACTTAAGAAGTTTGAGGATTGCTCATAAAATCTTCCACTTTATCCACCATAGTACTGCTCCCGCAGACAAAGGGGACACGTTGGTGCAACTCTGTTGGGACTATATCCATTATTCTTTTAAACCCATTACTCGCTTTGCCGTTGGCCTGCTCAGCGAGGAACGCCATTGGATTACACTCATAAAGCAAGCGTAATTTCCCATTGGGGTTTTTAGAGCTTGTTGGGTACAAATAAATACCTCCTTTAATCATATTTCGATGGAAATCAGAAACTAAAGACCCTATATAGCGCGAGGTATAAGGACGATCACCTTCTTCCATTTGACAATATTTAATATAATTTTTGATCCCTTGTGGGAAATGAATATAATTCCCTTCGTTCACAGAATAAATCGTACCATGCTCTGGAAACTGCATTTGCGGATGCGACAAATAAAAGGTCCCGATTGCAGGGTTCAGGGTAAATCCATTGACCCCATCGCCCGTAGTATAAACTAACATGGTAGATGTGCCATAAATAATATAACCCGCCGCCACTTGTTCACTCCCTTTTTGTAAAAAATCTTTTTCTAGAACAGGAGTGCCAACGGGCGTGACACGTCGGTAAATAGAAAAAATAGTTCCCACAGAAACATTCACATCAATATTGGATGAACCATCTAAAGGGTCCATTAAAACTATGTATTTATTTTGATGATTTTGATCGTTGCTATTAATCGCAATAAAGCTATCTTCTTCTTCACTTGCAATTCCACACACAATATTACGATTCACAAGAGTTTGAATAAATTTCTCATTCGCATATACATCCAACTTCTGCTGGTCCTCACCCTGAGCATTAGTATCTCCTGCTGTCCCTAAAATATCCACTAAACCGGCTTTATTTACTTCGTAATTAACCACCTTAGCCGCCAGTCGGATGGAGTTGATAAGTCGCGATAATTCACCTGAAGTATATTTGAAAGACGATTGGTTTTCGATGATAAACTCACCTAAAGTTTGGTGTTTTTGGGACATTTTGAATCAAATTTTTTACAAATATCTAAATTTTTAACTAACTACAACGTTTTCGCTAGTATTTTGTTAGATAAATATAAAAGGCTTTTGAGTATCTTTGAATCAGAAAAATAAACAATGAACTATCACATAAGGAAAGCAATGACCAGCGATATGCAACAAGTTTTGAACTTGATTACCGAACTGGCTATTTTTGAAAAAGAACCCAATGCTGTGGAGGTCACAGAAGCCGACTTAATCGCTAAAGGATTTGGGGAAAACCCCGAATTTGATTGCTTTGTGGCAGAAGCCGATCAAAAAGTAATTGGAATTGCCTTAGTATATACCCGATTTTCAACATGGAAAGGTACTGTTTTGCATTTAGAAGATTTGATTGTTTCAGAAAGTGTTCGTGGACATGGTGTGGGATCAGCACTCTTAGATCAAGTAATTATTCATGGAAATGAAAAAGGAGTCAAACGCGTTTGCTGGGAAGTTATTGATTGGAATACTCCAGCTATTGATTTTTACGAAAATAAAGGTGCAAAAGTGATGCGCGACTGGAACGTTGTACAATTAGATGCTCAAGGAATTAAAAATTACATCTCAAACATAAACTAATGCAAATCTTTAAATTTGGTGGTGCTTCCGTAAAGGATGCTGATGGCGTAAAGAACTTAGCCCATGTCCTGTCTAAGGTTGGCTACAGCAATACGCTTATTGTAGTTTCAGCTATGGGGAAAACTACTAATGCCATGGAAACAGTGATTGGAAATTATTTTGACGCCAAACACCAACTACAAAGCTCTTTACAAGAGGTTAAAAAATATCACAATAACATTCTACTGGATTTATTTGAGAACGAACAACATCCAGTATTTAAAACGGTTGATTCATTGTTTCAGCAAATTGTCCTCTTTTTAGACCACAACAAATCGCCTAACTACAACTATGTATACGACCAAGTGATTGGATTTGGGGAGATGATTTCAACCACCATTATCAGTCATTACCTAACTGAAATTGGCATCAACAATAATTGGTTGGATGTAAGAAATCTAATAAAAACTGATGACTATTACAGAAATGCCAAAGTGCATTGGACTCAAACTCAAGAGTTAATTTCAATACAAGTGGACAGCTCGAAGTTAAACATTACACAAGGGTTTTTAGGAAGTGATTCTAACAACTTTACAACCACTCTTGGACGGGAAGGAAGTGACTATACCGCTGCAGTGTTTGCCTATTGTCTAAACGCCAATGCAGTCACCATTTGGAAAGATGTTCCAGGCGTTCTCAATGCCGACCCTCGTTATTTTGAGAATGCAGAGTTATTGCACCAAATCTCCTATACAGAAGCCATTGAGCTTTCTTATTATGGAGCCTCTGTAATTCATCCTAAAACACTTCAACCGCTGCAGCGCAAAGAAATTCCTTTGTATGTCAAATCATTTTTGAACCCAGAAAACGAAGGAACTAAGGTTGGGAAAGACTTAGTCTTAAACCCTAAAATTCCTTGTTATATCTTAAAACACAATCAAGTATTAATCTCCCTTACATCACTTGACTTCTCATACATAGTCGAAGATAATATTAGCCATATCTTTAGTTTATTGCATGATTATAAAATGAAAGTTAGTATGATTCAAAATTCTGCGATTAGCTTTTCAGTCTGTATCGAAAACAACTATAATAATTTAGATCGTTTATTATTACATTTAAAAGCAAAATATAAAGTCTCATCGCATAAAAATGTGAAACTATACACCATTAGACATTATAACTCCCAATCTATTAAGGACATAGAAGTCGAAAAAGAAATTCTTCTAAAGCAAATTACTCCTGAAATTGTACAGATTATAACCAAGTAACAATTGTTTAATACTAAAATGATTAAGTTTGTGTAAGACCCCCAAAATATGAGTATCGTATCCTCCAAAGAAATTGCAAAGGCTATTAAGGTTGATAAATATGGATTTATCGGGACTTTTTTAGGCTGGATTTTAATGAAAGTATTGAAGATTTCAACGATCAATAGAATCTACAATCAAAACAAACACAAAAGCGATGTCGATTTTTTAAACGGCCTTCTATCTGATTTCCAAATTCGCTTTGAAATTCCCGAAGAAGATTTAAAAAGACTTCCAAAAGATGGTGCATACATCACAGTTTCCAACCACCCACTTGGTGGGATAGACGGGATTTTGTTGTTAAAATTAATGTTGGAACAACGGAGTGATTTTAAAATCATCGCCAATTTTTTACTACATCGTATAGAACCCTTGGTTCCGTATATCATGCCAGTGAATCCTTTTGAAGACCATAAAGATGCCAAATCGAGCATCGCTGGATTTAAAAATTCTTTGTTGCATTTACAGAACGGACATCCTCTTGGCATATTTCCAGCAGGTGAAGTCTCTACCTATAAAGACGGGAAATTAATGGTCGATAAGCCTTGGGAGCCTGCCGCCATGAAACTAATTAAACGTGCCGAAGTGCCAGTTGTTCCCATTTATTTTCATGCGAAAAACAGCCCTTTGTTTTACCGACTTTCAAAGTTGAGTGATTCTTTAAGAACGGCTAAACTTCCCTCCGAATTATTAACTCAAAAGAAACGGGTAATTAAAGTTAGAATAGGAAAACCGATTTCTGTGAAAGATCAAAAAGAGCAGCTGACTTTAGATGCTTTTTCGGACTTTGTCAGACGAAAAACCTATATGCTATCTAACTCCTTCGAAAAACCTAAAATTCTAACAAATATTTCCTCGAGTTTAAAAGTCACCAAATCACCAAAAAAAATTGTGACCCCTGCTCCCACTGACAGTATGTGTGCCGAAGTTGAGTCCTTAAAAGCCGAAAACCACCGTCTTTTATGCAGTAAAAACTACGAGGTGTATTTAGCCCCCGCGGCTAAAATTCCAAACATTTTACACGAAATTGGACGCTTGCGGGAAATCACGTTTAGAGAAATTGGTGAGGGCACTAACAAAGCGATCGACTTGGATACCTTTGACGGGTATTATCACCATATGTTTTTGTGGGATGCGGAAGCAAAGTGCCTTGCAGGCGCCTACCGAATGGGATTAGGAAGTGAAATTTATAAAGCCAAAGGCATTGATGGGTTTTACCTACAAGATTTGTTCCGTTTTGAACCCGAACTCCATACCATGATGAGCCAGTCTATTGAGTTGGGACGTGCCTTTATCATCAAAAGCTACCAACAAAAACCAATGCCATTGTTTTTGCTTTGGAAAGGAATTGTACACAGCACACTGCGCTTTCCAGAACATAATTATTTAATTGGCGGAGTGAGTATAAGTAATCAATTTTCAAATTTCTCAAAATCCTTGATGATTGAGTTTATGAAATCGCACTACTACGATCCGTATTTAGCACAATACATCCATCCTAAAAAAGAATTTAAAATAAAGCTTAAAGATGCAGACAAAGATTTTGTGTTTGATGCCACAGCAGCCGATTTGAATAAGTTTGACAAAATTATTGATGAGATTGAACCCGGGGCCTTGCGACTGCCTGTACTCCTCAAAAAGTATATCAAACAAAATGCCCGATTGATTGCTTTTAATGTCGATCCGCTTTTTAACAATGCGGTGGATGGACTGATGTATATACGTATTGCAGACCTGCCCGACAGCACCGTCCGTCCTGTCATGGAAGAATTTCAAGCAGAGCTGGAACGCAAGTACGGCCCATCAGAAGCGGAATAAACTTTCTTTAGTTAAAATTTTATAGGTTTTTTTGTAGTTTTATAAAGCCTTAACTGCTTAACCTAAAATTATGAAAAAACTACACAAAAAAACGTCTTCGTTTTACATTAACGTTTCTGTTCTTTATCTATTTATTCTCTCATTGGGACTGCTTCAAAAGTGGGTTAGGCATTTAGGAGTTTCTCTAAATATTTACCCACACTTTAATTGCATTGTATTTACGTTTTAATTACAATTTAACATGTAGAGCACAGTAATTTAAAACCGTTCCGACACAAATGCTTTCATGTAATCCTTAATTTCTGTACGTGCTTTTAAGAATGCGGCGTGTTTTTCTTCGTCGGTTCCAATCAGTTTAGAAGGATCGTAAAAATTATGATGCAAACGCACGGCATTGGTACTAGGAATGAATGGACAATTTTCATTGGCATGGTCACAAACAGTGATGATGTAATCAAAATTGACCTCAGCATATTCATCCACATGGTTAGAAGTGTGTTGCGAAATGTCAATACCATCTTCTTTCATAATCGCGGCAGCACCTGGGTTGATCCCATGTGTTTCTATTCCAGCACTGTAAACGTTAGCTTGATTGGCCGCAAATTGGTTTAAATAGCCGTGCGCCATTTGGCTTCGGCATGAATTTCCTGTACAAAGGACTAATATATTTTTCATAATATTTTATTTCTCAAACGCACTGTCAATCGGTTCCCAGAGCTCAATTTTATTCCCTTCAGGGTCTAAGATCCAAGCAAATTTTCCATAATCGAACGTTTGAATATCGCCCACAATAGTAACACCTTCTGACTTAAGAACGGTTATCAAATTGTTAATATTTTCAACTCAAAAGTTCACCATAAAGGGTTGTTTGCTTGGTTCAAAATAAGTGGTATGCTCTTTGAAAGGCGACCACTGTGTCGATGCTTTTTTACCCGCTTCATCCTTCCACCAAAAGGTACATCCATAATCGTCTACGGGCAATCCGAGATGTTTGCCATACCATGCTTTTGTTGCTTTTGAATCCTTGGTTTTAAAAAAGATTCCACCGATACCTGTAACACGTGTTTTCATATATTTATTTTTTTATTTGGGATTCATAAATCGCAATCCATGCATCAACGGATAGTTTAGCCGCAAGTTGTCCAATGAGTTCATGAGGAATGTCCTCCATTTTTTTAAAGCGAATACAGCTTTTTCCCATGTCTAGTTTGGTCTTGCAATGCTTGGGATATTCAGCTACAAACCAATCCAAAATTTCTTTTTTGGCATACATTCCTAAATGGTACACGGCTATAAAATTTTTCTGAGAGGCGAGGTTCATAAAGGGCAATGGCAACTTGGGATTGCAATGGTATCCATCTGGATATATAGTGAATGGCACCACATATCCTAGCACCCCATAGTTGATACATTCCTGAAATTTGGGATCTAAGTGTACCAAAATAGTATGTCTTAATTTTTGAAAGGGCGCTTTGCGATCTTCGGCTAATTGGGCGATGTATTCAGTAGAGGTTGATGCTGTAGATTTCATGATTTAGAACGTTTAAAACTCTAAATTTAATGAAAATAGTTGACAATTTTATCAAGGATGGTTTGTGCTAATTTTTGGTGACTTTCTACCGTCCATCCAGCCACATGCGGCGATAACATCACATTATCAGCCTTTAGAAGATAATCCAAGGCAGGAGGTGGGGTTTTAGAGAATAGATTTTCAAAGGATGATTTTTCATACTCTAACACATCCAAACCTGCCCCTAAAATGCTTTTAGACTCCAATGCAGCCACCAAGTCTTCTGTGACTACACAACTACCGCGAGCAGTATTAAGAAGCCAAAAAGGATGTTTAAATTGACTGATGAAATTTGTATTGACCATCTGAAACGTCAACTCGGTATGTGGAATATGCAAACTTAAAACGTGAGCCTTTTCTTGAAGTGTTTCTAGTGAAACTTGCTTGGAATTTTCATCTCCGACGCTGGGCTTGAGATCGTAACACAAGACCTCAACGTCAAAGCCTCGTAATTTTTTAGCAAATGCTTTGCCCATATGTCCATAGCCAATAATACCAACCGTTTTCCCATCGAGTTCAAGACCCCGATGGGCTTCGCGTTGCCATTTGCCATCTCGTACATCGCGATCTGCTGTGTGTAGTTTATTAAACAATGCCAATAACATTCCTAGCGCATGCTCCCCAACAGCATTTTGATTCCCTTCGGGTGCAGCAATTAAATGGATGCCTTTGGTCTCTGCGTAGTCTGTATCAATATTTTCCAATCCCGCTCCTACTCGACCAATAAACTTAAGCTTAGTAGCCTTGTCTAAAAAAGGAGCATCAATTCGAAATCGACTTCTGATAATAAGCCCATCATAGTTATGAATTTGAGATTCAATGACTTCTTTTGAGCTGGAATAATCTTCGTGACTCGCGTGTCCTAAGGCAGCTAATTGCTCAATTAGTATGGGATGATTGCTGTCAAGATGTAAGATGTTCATCTTAAATATTTAGGATAAGTTTAGCAATTGAGAAGTAAATTAATATCCCAAAAATATCATTACTTGTTGTGATAAAAGGTCCCGTTGCAATGGCAGGATCGATGCCTTTTTTATGAAGGAATAATGGAATGAACGTCCCTATAATTCCAGCAACAATAATCACCACAACTAGAGACGATGAAATGGCTAAAGCGGTGCGTACATCTTGCTTCCAGATCCATACAAAAACGAATAAAAATAAGGCTAAAATAATACCGTTGAGAGCCGCTAAAAACATTTCTTTAATCAGGCGGTTATTGACACTACCTCTCACCTCATCATTTGCCAAACCTTGTACAATAATTGCAGACGACTGAACACCTACATTCCCTGCCATAGCCGCAATGAGTGGCGTAAATAATAAAATTAAAGGAAAATCATCAATGATGGTTTCAAACCCACCCATGATGACAGCAGCTCCAACCCCTCCCAAAAGTCCTAAAAACAACCACGGCAATCGTGCACGAGTCAAATCGAGAATGCTATCTTCTGCATCCACATCCTGTGTAATACCGGCTGCTAGTTGATAGTCTTTCTCAGCTTCTTCGATAATAACATCTACAATATCATCAATCGTAATTCGTCCCAAAAGAATCTTATCATCATTGATAACAGGGATGGCTTCTAAATCGTATTTTGCCATTAATTTGGCAACTTCTTCGGCATCCTCATCTACGTGAACAGAATCCACTTTTGGAATATAAATGTCTTTAACCTTGGTCTCGTTGTTGGCAATCAAAAGATCTTTCAATGATAAACGGCCAATGAGTTTTTCGTCTTTGGTTACTACATAAATTGAATGCACACGCTTAACATCTTTGGCTTGGGCTCTAATTTTTCGCAAACAACCTGCAACCGTCCATGTTTCATACACTTTTACTAGTTCTTTAGCCATCAATCCACCTGCCGTGCCTTCATCGTATTTTAGCAGTTCTTGAATGTCTGCAACCAACTCCATATCGTCCATTTGAGCCATCACTTTTTGCTTACGCTCAGGAGATAATTCTGCTAATACATCTGCTGCATCATCCGATTCGAGTTCTTGGATTTCCTCGGCAATTTCTTTGACAGAAAGGTTTTGCAATACTTTTTCGCGAACATCATCTTCCAATTCTGCTAAGATATCGGCAGTAGTTTCACTATCTAAAAGTTTAATGATATAAGTGGCTTGATCTAGATTTAAATCATCCAAAATTTCAGCAATATCGGCGTAATGGACGTCTTTTAATTGCTCCAAAACAGCCTTATCGTCCTTAGAGTCGATGAACCCGTTAAGGGTATCGATTAAGGTTTCGGTGATCTCAAAAGGGATATGTTCTTTAGTTTTTTCCAAAATTAAATTGGTTATTGATCCGTTTCAATTGCTAATGTTAAATCTATAAACGCCTGAACACTCAGTTGTTCTGGACGTTTGTCAAAGATAGTATTTGCTTTTAAATTATCTGTTAAATTATAGGTTTTTAAGCTATTTCTCAAGGTTTTTCGGCGTTGTTGAAATGCAGATTTAACAACTCTAAAAAATAATTTCTCATCACATGGTAGCGAATAATCTGCTTTTCTGGTGAGGCGTAGAACACCAGATTCTACTTTTGGTGGTGGAATAAACACCGACGGCGGAACGGTAAACAAGTAGTCTGCTTTATAAAATGCTTGGACTAACACCGAAAGTATGCCATAGACTTTGCTCCCTTCTTTTTCGCAGATCCGCTGTGCGACTTCTTTCTGAAACATTCCTGAAAACTCTGGGATTTGAGCCCTGTTTTCTAACGCTTTAAACACTATTTGTGTAGAAATATTATAAGGGAAGTTTCCGATAATAGCAAAAGACTTGTTTTCAAAAGCCTGGCTAAAATCGTACTTTAAAACATCTTTTTGGATAATTCGAGGGGCTAAATTTAAGAAGTTAGCTTGTAGATACTCTACAGACTCAGGATCAATTTCAATGACATGTGTTGTGATTGGTTTCTCTAGAATATACTTGGTCAATACACCCATTCCTGGTCCGATTTCCAAAACATCGGTATAACCCTCTAACGACAGAGTATCCGCAATTTGTTTCGCGATCATTTCATCATTTAGAAAATGTTGTCCTAAGTATTTTTTGGCTTTTACAGTCATTTAATGAGCGTTTACAGTAAATTCATCTATCCATTCTAACTCTGTTCTAAAAGCTAACATTTTGTCACCAAATTTCTGTAATCCTTCTGCTTGAATTTCCGCTGCATGTAATTTGTAATAAGATTCCAAAGCTTCTTTTGAGTGGGCTAAATATTGGATGGAATAGGTTAATCCCCCCATTGATTCTTCGACCAAAACTTTTGTAAAAGTGGCTTTTAAAAAAAACCCCGTTGCCAATACTTTTGGAATGTGTTTCTGGATCCAGACCAACCACTCATCATGAATGCTGTCTTCAATATTTGCGGTTACGTTGTAAATTACCATTGGTTAATTTGATCTCATTAATTTATTGAATCGCCTCTTAATGTGCGGTACTGCTTTCGTGCTTCCACAAAATGAATACTATCTTCGTGGTTAAAGATAATGGTTTCATAATTAAGTTTAGCTTTATCTGTTTGTTGGAGTTTTGTCCTGTACAGTTCTGCTAGGTAAAAATAAGCATCATCAATCAAAATATCGTCTTTATAATCAGTTATAATACGTATATAATTTGCTTCTGCTTTAGAAAACGCCTTTTGAGTTTCGTACAGTTGTGCTTGCACCAATAAGGTTTGATCGATAATAGGATCTGTTTTGTGGTTATTAAGTATGGAATCTAAAACGACAAGGGCTTCTGTGGGTTTCTTTTGAATACTTAATAATTCTGCCTTGGCATATAACTTTAATGCTGAATGCAGCGAGTCACTTCCTTTGTGATCAGAAATCAATAGTTGTAATTCTAAGGCATCGTTGGCGGTCAGTTGGGAGGTAGATGACTTCAATACTTTTAGCTGTGTTTCTGCCCACTCAAAATCTCCTTTATAATAACTGGTTTTAGCCGCTTTAAAACGAGCTTTCTGAGAAAGAGGACTGTTTTTAACACTCATCTGAATCTGCGTATAATAAATCAATGCTTGATTGAACTTATTTTGTGTTACTAAAATATCGGCGAGTTTCATTTTAAGTTCTGAAGATGCCAAATCTGTTAAATTAGCTTTTAGGGCTGTTTTCAGAAAGGTGATTGCAGCCTCAGGATTTTGATCATAAAAGGCTAAAAAATGTGCATATGACAACTGTAAATCAAGTGTTTCTACTCCCAACTTATACCTTTCTAACAACGCTTTATAGCGGATATTTATTTCTTTATAATGTCCTGCTTCAGAAAGTTCTAACTGAAGTTCCAAACGAATCCGATTGGCCTGAATTTGCAAATGGGGTTCTTTGGTATTTTGAATGATAAATTCAAAAATAGAAAGCGCTATGTCAGAAAACCTTGCTTCTTGTGCTAAAAGTGCCAAATTTATCATTCCTTGTAAGGATTCTGGGGTCCGTCTATAGACTGCCTTCTCTTGTATAAATGCTTTTTTAAAATCGTTCTGTTGTACATAAAGCCAACTCAACCATTGGTTCCAAAGCGGGTTTGGCTTGGTTTGAAGTTTTTTTAACAATACTTTTTTGAATAGCTGATTGTAGGGTTGACTCGCATCTTCAGAAATATATTCAGAAAGCAAACGCATGACTTGACTAATGTAAGGCGGGTTTGTTTCGACATAGTCGAGATACCGCTCCATCATTTTTTCAATATTTTTTTGAGTCGCATATAGTTCTGCTAATTGGTAATAAAAAGCATCGTTAGGGTTCGTTTTCAATCCAATTTCATAGACCTCGATAGCATAATCAATTAAGGAATGAGCTTCAAACCGTAGGGCAACTGCATAGACATAATTAGGTTGAATTTCTATACTTTGTACTGCTTTTTTATAATACAGATCAGCCTGTGTCAATTGATTTTGAAGCTGATAATTATAGCCCAACTCCACCAAATTCTGTGGGTTTCTAGAACGTTTTATTTGAATTTCAATCTCTTTTTGAGCAGCTTTGTACTGACTGAGTTGCTGATGGCATTCAATCACTCTAAAGAAATAATAGGAATTGCCCCGTTGTTTGTTTAGAAGTTTTTGATACAAAATTAATGCTTTTTCAAAAGCACCTTGTTCAAAGTAATCTTTGGCAGAGCTCGTGCTGATCTGAGCGGATGCAAGGAAGCAAAAAAAACTAATAAAAAGAGTTACTGTCAATTTCATCAAGGAGTTTTTGTAACTATACTAAATACCTGAAATCTTTCGAGGCGATCGCTAATCTATCATCGAAAAACCAGTGTAAGGCACTAACACTTCAGGAATTTGAATCCCTGCATCGGTCTGATAATTTTCTAAGATCCCGGCTAATACACGTGGTAATGCTAATGAGCTTCCGTTAAGAGTGTGGGCTAATTCTGATTTTCCTTCACTGTTTTTGAAACGTAATTTTAAGCGGTTGGCTTGAAAAGTTTCAAAATTAGAAACTGATGAAATTTCTAACCAACGGTCTTGAGCCGTTGAAAAAACTTCAAAATCATAAGTCAATGCCGATGTGAATCCTAAATCTCCTGTACAGAGTTTTAAAATACGGTATGGCAATTTTAATTCTTCTAGAATAGACTTGACATGTTTAACCATTCCATCAAGCGCTTCATAAGATTTAGACGGATGCTCTACACGCAAAATCTCCACTTTATCAAACTGGTGCAAACGGTTTAAACCACGAACGTGTGCGCCGTAACTTCCTGCTTCTCTACGGAAACAAGGCGTATAAGCAGTCAGTGTTTTGGGAAGATCGCTTTCTTGCAATAATACATCTCTAAAAATATTGGTTGCTGGAACTTCGGCGGTTGGGATCAAATATAAGTCATCGGCTGTGACATGGTACATTTGACCTTCTTTATCGGGCAACTGACCGGTTCCAAAACCTGAGGCTTCATTAACCAAATGCGGTACTTGAATTTCCTCATAACCCGCAGCAGTGTTTTTATCAAGAAAATAATTAATTAAAGCGCGTTGTAAACGGGCACCCTTTCCTTTATAGACCGGAAATCCTGCACCGGTAATTTTGTTTCCTAGCTCAAAGTCAATGATGTCGTATTTTTTAGCCAACTCCCAATGCGGTACTGCATTTTTAGAGAGGGTAGGAATACTTCCTGCACGAAAAACTTCTTCGTTATCATCTTCAGTACTTCCAACAGGAACAATTGAGTTTGGAAGGTTAGGAATTTTATATAATAAAGTTTGAAGATCTTCAGTAGCTGCATTCAAATCCTCAGAGAGTACCACTCTAGAACTTTTTAGTTCCGCCGATTTTTGTTTGAGCTCAGTGGCTTTTTGGGCTTGTCCAGATTTAAACAACTCCCCTATTTCTTTAGAAATTACATTCAACTCCGAAGAAATTGTATCTACTTGTGTTTGAAGTCCTCTACGAGATTCGTCCAATTTTATCACGGCATCGATCAACGATTTTGCATCGTTTGTACGCTTGCTTAAACGCTCAATGACTTCCGCTTGGTGCTCTCTTATATAGGATACTTGTAACATGGCTCTTATTTTATCAAGCAAATTTAATCATTTAGAATAAAACAAGAATTGGTTTTACGTCTAAATTGAATTAGTTTTTTACGCGTAGGGCTAATTTGGCAAAAGCAGCTTGTTGATCCTTTTCTAATTGAGATTTTAATCCCTCCAAACTCGAAAACTTAATTTCATCTCTAATTCGATCCAGAAATTGAATCGTAAGTACAATTCCATAAAGCGTTTGGTTAAAGTCAAAAAAGTAGACTTCTATAGATAGTTCATTGGCATCACTGACGGTGGGATTGGTTCCGATGTTAAGCATTCCATACACCAATTTGGTGTCAATGATCGCTTGCACCAAATAGACTCCTTTTTTGGGAATGAGTTTATACGATTCCTCTATTTTTAAATTAGCCGTCGGAAACTGAATGGTTTTTCCCAGACCTTTTCCTTTAATGACTGTTCCGTTGATCATGAAGTTATACCCCAAAAATTCATTGGCATTAAGGATCGCACCTTCTGCTAATGCAACTCTTATTTTGGTAGAACTGACCGCAACATCTCCGACTTCTTGTGCTCCAATTTCGGTAACTTTAAATCCGTAAAAATCACCATATTCTTTGAGGTCTTTGATATTGGCAGTACGGTTGCGACCAAAGTGATGGTCGTAACCCACAATAATGTGTTTTACATGTAATTTATTAACCAACACATCACGCACATATTCAAGGGAAGTCAGTCTAGAGAAGTCTTTAGTAAAGGCTTTGATCACTAAATGATCAACACCTAAATCTTGAATTAAGTCTGCTTTCTCATCAATGGTGTTAATGAGTTTTATAGACGTATCTTTTTGAACTACCATTCGTGGGTGCGGAAAAAAAGTCAGCACCAATGCTTGCAGCTGTTCTGCTTGAGCTATTGCAACAAGGCGTTTGATTATTTTTTGATGCCCTCTGTGAACACCATCGAATGTACCAATAGTGACAACAGAGTCTTTTATTTGATCGTAATCGGCGGCAGATTTAATTTTCAACAGCTATTTTTTGGAATTTGAAATATAAAGTACGAAGATAAAAAAAGGAGGGCATTTTAGAGGATTCATTTTTGTTTTTTTGAATGTGAATTGTTCACTTGAGTTTATCATGCGTATTCATTATTAAAAACTTACAAAAGTATTAAACAAAAAAAAGGAGCCGAATGGCTCCTTTTTTTAATATAAATTGAATGATTATTTCTTAACAAACGGCAAAGACATTGAAGCATTGTCTGTTGCTATTTTTATGAAATACATGCCTTTACTTAAGCTGGATGTATTCACAGTTAAATCATTAAGCTCTGCAATGGATTGTTGAAGAACAACTTGACCTAACATATTATAAATCGTATAGGTATCAGGTAAGCTATTTGAATCGCGAAGCTTAATATTTAGTACGTCAGTTGTTGGATTTGGAAAGAGTGTGATTTCACTCTCTGATAAATAATTCCCAGTTCCAAGAGTAGAGTTTGCAGTGATGGAAACTGTTTCTTGAGTTTCAAATTCTCCGCCAGCCGCAATCACATTAGAATTACTATCTGTTAATGTATAGTTTCCTATTCCATAACCACAACATATACCATCACCTTCAGTGTCATAAATTGTGAACGAGTAACAACCCCCTGCAGTAACATCAAAGGATTCATTAACTGTGATATTGTCTGTGTATCCAGATCCGGAGTACAAAATAGCATCATTGGCATCTTTAAACTCCCAATACGTTTCTGACCCATAATCGTCAGTCAGTAATGAAAGATTTACGGTAGTTGTATCAAAGAAGACCGAAAATTCACTAGACATCGCTGTATTGTCCACCGTATTTTGATCTGTATTTCCACTTGGACTTGTTAATTCTACCGTAAACGTATGACTTCCCGCAGAAATATTTAGTGTAGGTAGCGTCACGGTTTCACTTTGATTCGAAAATAAAAAACCAGTCCAAGATTCCGTAAAAGCTGTATCACTGTCTATTTGATAGCTTATTACTGCAGAATTTAAAATGAAATTTCCATTATTGGTGATAACGACTGTGGGCGCAAATGTTGTACCACATTCCTCAATATTTAAATTTTCAATTTCTATGGCACCATCGTAGTCATAAACGACTGCTGGCTCACAGACTGTAGAAGTCGCGAGTTCCATTCGTCTTGGCGAATTGGCTAAAACCGCTTGAATCCTTGTTTTTTGGTCAGCTGTGAAGGTATTCAAACAAGCATCGTTAGAGTAATCCATATAGTTTTCGACCATGTCAGCTCCCAAACCATCAGAAGGACAACTGTCTACTGTTGGACATCCACTATTAGAATTTGTAGCATTTGGCGTATCCGCACAAAAGTCATCATTGGTACAGGCTGAAGAATCGCCCCATATATGTCTTAAACCGAGCCAGTGCCCAACTTCATGTGTTAGGGTTCTTCCTAAGTTATAAGGACCCCCAGAACTTGGATTTGCAACAGAACCTACTGATGAATACAATACAACAACTCCATCGGTGTTAGCATCA
Source organism: Formosa sp. (assembly GCA_018673215.1). Taxonomy (GTDB): domain Bacteria; phylum Bacteroidota; class Bacteroidia; order Flavobacteriales; family Flavobacteriaceae; genus Hel1-33-131. The sequence goes on from JABHDE010000069.1 coordinate 49,478, forward strand.
CCACCATTGGTGTTTAGACCTTGCAGCCCTGAATTTGAAGGGAATTGAGCATAGCCTAATAGACTATCTCCTAAATCACCCACCCAAACATTAAAGTAGCGAGTAGGATCCCATTGGGTCTGAGGTTTTATATTGTTTTCGAAATCGGGTCTTGAAAAAGGTCCATCTCCAAAATCTGTAACTCTATTGATTCCGGGCTCAAAAAGAGTTGACCCTGACTCGTTTTCAGTTGCTAAACAAAACTCAACCTCTGTATCAGCAGCCACCGAATAGGGACTCCCTGAACTGTTGCCAAAATCTAAGTTTAATTGGTCATTTTGAGCTTGAATAGTTGCTGCAGATAGATTCTCTGAGCCAGTTCCATTTGTTATTATATGGTATACTACTGGCAGAGTTATCATAATGGAGGCCCCATTTGATCTTTGCGCTTGAATTTCTTGAACTTTTGGCGCGAGCCAAGATTCAAACTCATCTTTAGTAGCCCTTTCTGGGTGAAGCGATTGAAGGTATTTTTCATACTCAACACTTCCACAGCGAATGACGTCCGATTCCTCTAGACTTTTAATGTTGGCATCGGTGAGTTCCTGACCAAATAATGTTTGTATGTTTGAAGATGTTTGAGAGAATGAAACAGTGACTGTAAAAAATAAAGCCATGAAAATAGCTTTTAAAGTAATTCTTTTCATTGTTAATTTAGTTTAATTGGTTGTTGTAAAACTACAAAAAACAATTCAAAAAAAATTAAAATAAAAAGTTAATAAATAATAGAAGTTGTTCCTACTACTTGATTTTAAATGTCTTATCTGACGGATATATTCAAACTCTCGAACAATTAAGTACCATTAAAGGTGTTCATTGTGTTTTGAACGCCTGCCATTACAAAGCTTTTGATAAATTCACTGCAATGCTCCAAACGTTCTTTAAGTGTTTCGGACTCCTCAGTCGTCCAGTTTCCAAGTACATAATCTACTTGTTTGCCTTTAGCAAATTCATCACTGATTCCAAAACGGAGTCTATTATATTGAGATGTATTTAATTTGTCTTGTATATCCTTGAGACCATTATGCCCACCTGCACTGCCTTTCATCTTTAGACGCAGGGTTCCAAAAGGCAAATTTAAATCGTCTGTAATGATCAATAGGTTTTCGTGTGGAACGGATTCTTTTTCTAACCAATACTTAACTGCCTTCCCGCTAAGGTTCATATAGGTATTTGGTTTTAAAAGCAAAAAGGTACGCCCCTTAAATTTAAAACTTGCCAAATCCCCTAGCTTTTTGGTTTCAAACACTGCGTCATTGAGTAGCGCAAATTTGTCAACTACCTTGAATCCAATATTATGCCGCGTATTGACGTAATCGGCACCAATATTTCCCAGTCCAACAATTAAGTATTTTTTAGACATCTCTTCAGCGTTGTTTGTGTTGGATTTATTTTTAAAAAACCATGTAAACATAGTGTAAAAATAAAAAAAGCATTCTGAATAACAGAATGCTTTTGTAATAATGATTTAAAAGACGGCTTAAGCGTTTGCTGGAGCAGCACCTTCTGCCGGAGCAGCACCTTCGGCTGGAGCAGCACCTTCTGCACCTTCTTCTCCTTCTTCTTCTTCTTCTTCTTCTACTACGTCGATAGATACTCTAGAACGTTTCACCTGACATACAACCGTGTTGTCTGGGTGTAAAAATTTAAAGGCATCGTTTGCAAGTTGCGCAATCGTAAGTTTGCCACCAATTTTTAAAGGTGTAATATCCGCTTCAATAAAATCTGGTAAGTTTACTGGCAACGCTTTAACTCTTAATTTACGTTTGTTTCTTCGTAAAGACCCTCCGTTTGCAACTCCTAAAGATTTTCCTATGATATGTACAGGAATGTCCATAGCGATTTCTTTATCATCAAATAGCTGATAAAAATCGATGTGTAAAATACGGTCCGTTACAGGATGAAATTGTATGTCCTGTAGTACTGCATTAAACGCTTCACTTCCTAAAGCAATCACAACTGTGTGCGCGTTTGGTGTGTATACGAGTTTAGAGAATGCCAATTCTTCTGCTGAGAAATGTACTGGCTTGTCTCCTCCGTATAATACGCAAGGTACCTGTCCAGCATTACGTAAGGCTTGTGTTGCTTTTTTGCCTACGCTTTCTCTTTTCGATCCATTAATTGTAATTGATTTCATTTTTTGTATTTATTGTTTAATTGATTTTTACATTATAAATTTTGAACTGATAGACTGGTTTTGATGTACTTTGGTCATCACATCCGCAAATAAATCTGCACAGCTTAGGACTCTAATTTTTGGACTTTCTTGAGAAACCGGAATAGAATCTGTCACAATCAGTTCTTCTAATTTTGAATTTTCAAGGCGTTCATATGCATTCCCTGATAAAATAGGGTGTGTACAAATGGCTCTTACGCTCAAAGCTCCGCGTTCCATCATAAGGTCGGCAGCTTTGGTAAGGGTTCCAGCAGTATCTACCATATCATCAACCAAGACTACATTTTTACCAGTCACATCACCAATCAGTTCCATATGCGAAATGACATTGGCTTTGGCGCGTTGCTTATAACAAATGACCACATCACTTTCCAATGCTTTTGAGTAGGCATAGGCACGTTTAGAACCGCCCATATCGGGGGATGCAATGGTAAGGTTGTCCAAATTTAAGCTTCTTAAGTACGGTAAAAAGATGGTAGACGCAAACATGTGGTCCACAGGTTTTTCAAAAAACCCTTGAATTTGATCGGCATGCAGATCCATCGTTATGATACGAGTAGCGCCGGCTGTTTCCAGCATTTTAGCCACTAATTTAGCCGCAATAGGCACTCTAGGTTTGTCTTTTCGATCTTGTCTTGCCCATCCAAAGTACGGGATCACGGCTGTAATATGTCTGGCAGAAGCGCGTTTTGCGGCATCCAACATCAGCAATAATTCCATTAAATTTTCAGGACCTGGATTGGTAGAACCTATTAAAAATACGCGGGTTCCTCGAACAGATTCTTCAAAAGACGGCTGAAATTCACCATCGCTATAGGTCGACGTAATCACATTTCCTAGGGGAATTCCGAAAGAGTCCGCAATTTTTTTACCAAGTACCATGGAATTGGTGCAGGTAAATATTTTTGGCTCTGGTATGATGTTAGACATGATAGCGTTCTGTTTTTGAGTACTTTAAACTGGTATTTTTAATCGAGGTGCAAATTTAGGAATTTATTTGAACTCTTAAAGGATAAAAGCGACTAATTTTGATTTGATTAAAGAAATAATTTTATAGTTTTGCAATCTACTTAGGCTCAAGTGGCGGAATTGGTAGACGCGCTGGATTCAAAATCCAGTGACTTCGGTCGTGTGGGTTCGATTCCCACCTTGAGTACAATTTATCCCCAAGAATAATTTATTGTTTTTGGGGATAAATTTAATTACAATAGTTTATCTATCCTTAAATTTCCTTAAAAACGAGTAAATTGCATAAAATGTAACAAACATAATTATATTATGAATCATAGAAAACCTTGAAGGATTTACCCCAAATACTACAGTAAAAATTGGTAACCAAATTAAAACTGAAAGAAATAAACTAATAGTTCCAGCAATAAACTTTTTTGATATGATTTTTTTAAAACTCATCTTATATTAGTTATTTTTATAGAGTTTAATAATTTTTTAAAATCTGCATCCCATATACTCTTCTCATTAACTCTATAGGATAAAATTAATTGATGAGTTCTATCATTA
>JABHDE010000040.1 GCA_018673215.1 Formosa sp.
ATCATCGCAACGATTTTGGTTGTTCCAATATCCAGCCCTACTGCAATATTTTGAGTCTCCATAGAATTAAAATTTTGTACAAACAACCTGACGGTCGAAATGTAAATTCACTGTTTTATATGTCTGAAGCAGCTTATCTTTTTTTGCTTTTTGATAAAATGCTTTAAAATTATTCATTTTCTTATCTAAATCTTTTGTTGTACCAACAACTACTTCAAAATCGTAGGTCCGCATGGCTAGTGAAAATTGTTGCTCCTCATTGACAATAATCTCGGTCACATAAAGCTTCAAAAACTCATCCTGAGCTATATACTGTAAGAGCTCATTAACAGCCTCAAGATTTGATGCATCAACATCTCCATAAACCAAAATCACACGTGCACTATGTTCCGGAGAAAGCGGCATCATTTCCCCCCGACTGTCAATGTAAAACGAAGGCTCGGAAATCACTCGCGCCAGAGGCTTTCGTTGTGCTACTTCTACTCTAACTTCCCCATTTACAGTAAGATACACTTCTGCTTTTTCAATCATCGGATGGGATGATATTTTGGACTCCAATTCATTCAAATCTAAAATATCTTTAGGCATACATTCCACAGCTTGTTGATTTTGTATTAACAATTTATCAACGATGTTTTTACTGATCAACAAATGATCTTCACCAACAAATTCAATGTTTGTTTTTGCTATTGGTAAATCAGTATTTCTTTTGGCTGAAAATGCATATAGAAATACCACCAATGTGAACAACAAAACTCCTTTCGCTATATTTTTATATTTATGCATACATCAAGTTTTTTGAAAGCGGTTCAACAAGAGTTCCAATATCACCTGCACCCATGGTTACTAACACAGGGTAATCAATCGATTTAATAGCCTCACATAATGTTTCTTTGGATACCAATTTTTTGATTGGCGCCGTGATCTTACCCAACAACCAAGCAGAGTTAACACCCGTTATCGGCAGTTCACGTGCAGGGTATATTTCCAATAATAAAACTGCATCAAAGACAGAAAGAGAACGCGCAAAATCTTCTGCGAAATCTTGTGTTCTACTGAACAAATGTGGTTGAAAAACAGCAGTAATTGACTGTGCAGGATGCATTTCAGATATTGCCTGGTAAACAGCATCAATTTCTTTGGGGTGGTGTGCATAATCGTCAATAAACACAAAGGAATCATTTTTTAGCTTATAAGTAAAGCGTCGTTTAACTCCGCGGTATGAATCTAAACCGCTGTATAATTTTTCAACAGGACAACCAAAAGACAAAGCCATGGCAAGCGCAGCTACAGCATTGCTCAAATTGTGTTGCCCGGGCAAATTAAATTTAAAATCCTTATAAAGTGCTGAAGGGGTTTTTAAATCGAATTGATAGATTCCATTAGAAATACGAATATTAATTGCTGCATAATCCGAATCGGATTCAACACCATAAGTGGTGCCCTGCATCGAAAGTGAATCGTGGACAAAAAGCTGCCCATCAGCGGTTATATTATTTGAAAAATCTAAGAACGACTGTTTTAGAGATTCCTTATTACCGTAAATATCCAAATGGTCTGCATCTGTGGATGTGATACATGCGAAATTAGGAGAAAGGGTCATAAATGAGCGATCAAACTCATCGGCTTCAACAATTGTAACTTGATGTCCGTTTTGTATTAAATTTGAATTGTAATTTTCAGATATTCCCCCTAAAAACGCAGTCATGTTTTGATCGGCGACCTTCATCAAGTGTCCTAAAATACTTGTAGTCGTAGTTTTACCATGAGTTCCAGCGACTGCCATACAGAAGGTGTCTTTAGTAATCAAACCTAAAACTTCTGAACGTTTTAAAACGGTAAAATTATTTGCCTTAAAATAAGTTAAAAGCGAATTTGAATGTGGTATAGCAGGCGTGTACACAACTAGTGTTTTTGATGCGTCTAAAAATTCAGAAGTTATATTTTTTACATGGTCAACGTAATTGACACCTATTCCAGAAAGCTCCAATATTTTTGTAATATCGCTTGGGGTTTTATCATATCCTGAAACAGTTTTTTGAGCGGCATAAAAATAAGACGCCAAAGCACTCATCCCGATACCACCGATACCAATAAAATAAATGTTATGGAATGCTTTTAGATTCATGCGTTAATCAATTTTTCAATTTCAATGACAATCTCATCAGTAGCTGAAGGTTTGGCCAATTTTTTAATATTCGTACTCAATTGTTGCTGTAATTCTTTATTGCTCAATAGATTAGAAAAATGAGCCTCGAATTCTTGATTTAAATCTTTCTCTGGAATTAGAAGGGCTGCATTGTGACTAGAAACAGCTAAGGCATTTTTAGTTTGATGATCTTCTGCAACATTTGGCGATGGAATAAAAACCACAGGCTTGCCTACGATGCAAAGTTCCGAAACGGAGCTCGCTCCTGCCCTAGAAATGATAATGTCTGCTGCAGCATAAGCTAAATCCATTCGTTTTATAAACGACAAAACCTGAACATCAATTTTATCATTATAACTCTTATAATCATCAAAATATAATTTACCACACTGCCACACTAGTTGAATATTATTTTTCTTAAAAAATGGCAGATGCCCCTCAACCATTTGATTGATTCTGCGCGCACCCAAGCTTCCGCCCAAGACAAGAAGTGTTTTTTTAGAGGGATCCAAAGCAAAAGACGATTGCGCCTCCTGCTGTTTAGCGTTTAAATCTAAAAGATCTTGCCGTACAGGATTGCCAGTAACCACAATTTTATCTTTAGGAAAAAATGATTCCAAATTTTCATAGGCAACACATATCTTTTGCGCCTTAGTTGCCAGTAATTTATTTGTTACACCAGGGTAGGAGTTTTGCTCTTGTATCAGCGTAGGTTTACCCAAAAGAGAAGCGATAAACAACAATGGACCACTTGCATAACCACCAGTGCCAATTACTACATTTGGCCTAAATCGAAGCATAATAAATACAGATTTAAACAAACTAATGAACAGCTTTAATGGAAATAAAATATTTTTTAACAACTGCTTTCTTTGAAATCCAGAGATCCAAAGTCCAGTAATTTTAAAGCCTGCATTTGGCACTTTTTCCATTTCCATTTTACCTAAAGCCCCAACAAAAAGAAAAACAGTATTTGGATGTTTTACTTTTAGCCCTTGTGCAATTGATAAAGCAGGAAAAATATGTCCCCCTGTACCACCTCCAGATAATATGACTTTAAATTTATTCATTATAAAGCTTCACTTAAAATTTCTAAAGGATGCTCCTCCTCAGATTGATTTCTAATTTCTTCTCTTTTTGCACTGACGCTCAGTATGATCCCAATCCCCAAACAAGTAACCCATATAGATGTGCCGCCGCTGCTTATCAATGGTAATGTTTGTCCTGTAACAGGAAATAACTCTACAGCTACGCCCATATTGACAAGCGCCTGAAAAATAATTGGAAGCCCAACGCCAATGGTCAGAAGTTTTCCAAAAACAGTACCTGCCTTTTGCGCCACTACTACAATCCTAAACAACAGCAAGAGGTACAGTACCAATAAAAATAAACCCCCTATCAAACCATACTCTTCAATAATGATGGCGAAAATGAAATCTGATGAAGATTGTGGTAAAAAGTTTTTTTGCACACTTTTTCCAGGTCCTAAACCATAAACACTCCCTGTGGCTATAGCGATTTTAGCTTTTTCAATTTGATAATCCTCCTCAGAATCACGATCATCCATGAAATTCACAATCCTACTAGTCCAAGTATCAACCCTATTTGGCATAGAATCTGGAAATGCTTTGGCAATGAGCACAAAAAAGGCGAGTACTAAAAGACCTGAACCAACAATTGCTGCTAAATATCGTAAAGGATAGCCTCCTAAAAAAGCCAACACCAAAATCATGGTGAATATGATTGCCGTAGTAGAAAAATTGGCTGGAAGAATCATAATAAGCACCACAAAAACAGGCAACCACAATGGTATTATTGACGATTTGAATGAGATGTTTTCTTCAAAAATCTTAGAGAGATAACGTGCCACAAAAACCATCAATACTAGGGCTGCTAGGGTAGATGGCTGAAAAGTGAAGCCAACAAAAGGAACACGAATCCAACGGCTGGCATTTGCGCCATCAATAGTCGTTCCTTGGAGCAAAGTAACCAACAAAAGAATCAAAACAACAGGGAACATCACCATAGAAAGCCCTTTGAAATAACGATAAGGAATTTTGTGTATGGCATAAATAATTGAAAAACCGAGAAATAAATGCACAAAATGTTTGATAAAATAAGTGAAGGTTTGGCCGTCACCATAAGTGTAGGCCAAATTACTTGCAGCACTATAAACAGGTAAAAATGAAAATATGGCCAACAGCGCGACTATAGCCCATATCATTCGATCTCCTTTTATGTTTGCAAACTTTATCATTTATAAGGCGCGTACTGCTGATTTAAATTGATGTCCTCTATCTTCATGATTTTTGAACAAATCGAAGCTTGCACAGGCTGGAGAAAGTAAAACATTCTCCCCAGCAGTTGCTATATTGTAAGCAATCTTAACGGCTTCAGACATATATTGCGTCTCCACAATGATATCGACCATTTGTTCGAAATTTTGAAATAAAGCTTCGTTGTCTTTTCCAAGACAAATAATCGCTTTTACTTTTTCATTTACAAATGGAAACAAAGCACTATAGTCGTTTCCTTTATCAACACCACCAACAATCCATACGGTCGGAGCAGACATACTCTCCAAAGCAAAATAAGTGGCATTTACATTCGTAGCCTTAGAATCATTGATGTATTGGACTTTATTTATTTTCAATACATGTTCTAACCGATGCTCAGCGCCTTGAAAACATTCTAAACTCTCACGAATAGTTTCTTTTCTTATTTTGAGAAGGTGGGCAACTGTAGCAGCAGCCATCGCGTTTTTGATGTTGTGCTTTCCTTCTAAAGCTAAATTTGTTGTTGGCATTATGTTTTCTTCTTTAATTAGTTTAATTATAATTTCTTTTTCATTTAAATAGGTGCCTTGTGCTAAAGTTTTAGTTAGCGAAAAAGGCACTAAAGTCGACTGAATAGGATGAGTATGAAGATATGTGCTGATGACCTCATCATCAGCATCATAAATCAAATAATCTTGTTTTGTTTGATTTAAGATTATTCTGAATTTGGAGGCAATATAATTTTCAAATTTATTCGCATATCGATCCAAGTGATCTGGAGTAATATTAGTTAGTACTGCTATATGGGGTCTAAAATTTATGATTCCATCGAGTTGAAAACTACTCAACTCTAGTACAAAATAATCTGGATCTTTATGAATAAGTCCTGCAAAACTATCACCAATATTTCCACCCATAACTACATCAAATTTTGCTTGATTAAGTATGTGGTTGGTCATCATTGTTGTTGTGGTTTTTCCATTACTTCACGTTATACCAATAATATCAGCAGATGTGAATTGTGCAGCAAATTCAATTTCAGAAATCACAGAAATACCAGTTTCAAGCAAAGCCTTTACAATAGGCACTTGTTCAGAAATCCCTGGACTTTTCATGACAACATCAGCATTTAAAATTTTGGAT
>JABHDE010000075.1 GCA_018673215.1 Formosa sp.
GTCTCCAAAGCGTTTTAATGATAATAATGATTCCCAATTCATACTACAAATTTAACATTCTAAAAACAATTAATAAGCAAACGAACCTTAAAACAAGTCGTTTGAAAAGCAAGAAAAGGATTCAATAAATGATCTTTTTTTTACCTCTTAAAGTTTATTTTTTATAGCTACTGTAATACTCCTCCATCAAAGACATAATACTATTAATCATATCTTTTGTTTCAAGTAAGATATTAAAATATAGGGTGGTACTTTTTGGACTGGTCTCTTCCGTTCGTGTTCGTTCAATTTGAGCATCAATCTTTTCGGAAATAAAATTAATCAAGTCCTGCTTTTGAGCAATGACAAATGATATTCTTTCGAATTTTCTACTCATGAAAACATCAATAATTTCTTTAAACAAAAGTCCTAAACGATCTTCAATCTCTTGTAGGTCTTTGAATTGATTAAATTTTAATTTTTGATGTTGGTTAATGACATGCTTATAACTTTTCTTTGAAATAAAATCGAGTGACTGTGCAATATCCGTTAAATAGGCTAAAATGGTAATATAAAAATTACTCCCTCTTACACTCGTTTCATCCAGATTTTTAATAAAAAAGAAAATATTATCGCGTAACTCTTCAATCTCACTATCTAATTTGGCAACTCCTTTTTTACTCTTTTTTAATAAGTCTGAATCTTGTTTAGAGAGACCCTTTAAAAAATTAGAATATATTTTAGTTGTTCTAGAAACTACATTTACAATATTATCTGCACTTTCTGAAATAATTCCTTGAACGGTACTACTCTCAGATTTCTTTAATTGTTTCGGATCTACTTTTGTTGTTTTGTTTTTATGTGCTATGAAGTTTCTAGCCAATAAAACCAATGTTAAAAGCAATAAAACAGGAATCATCGTTACTTTGTTCCATTGAATTAAAAAGACAACGATACCCGAAGCAACAAGAGCAGCTAAAGCTGTAAGGAACCAACCTCCAATGACACTGACAACTCCTGCAACGCGATAGACTGCACTTTCTCGTCCCCATGCTCTGTCAGCAAGAGAAGTTCCCATCGCCACCATAAACGTTACATAGGTAGTAGATAAGGGTAATTTCATAGCGGTAGCAATTGAGATTAAAACACCTGCGACCATGAGGTTAACTGAAGCCCTGATCATATCAAAAGCGGGGGCATCTACGCTTTGATCTTTAGAAATTAAAAAAGCATTTTGTCGCTCATAACTTTTTTCGATTGTAGCTTTAATTGATTCTGGCATAACCGAACTAAAAGCTGAAGACATCCCAAAAAATAAATTCACTAACCCCCTAGATATTATGTTTGGGTTAAATTTTTCATGGGTTTCATTCTGCCTTGAAAGCCCAATTTCTGTTTCAGCAACCGACTTTGCTTTTTTAGAAAACCAAAGTGTAACTACCATAATTCCACCTGCAATAAATAATAAAAGAGGCTCAGCAGGCACCTTTTTATCTAACACTTCCATAGAAAACAACGTGGGATCAATCCCTGAAACACTCCAAGCTTCATAGGAGTGATAAGCAGCCATGGAAACCCCGATAAAATTAACCAAATCATTTCCTGAAAAGGCAAGGGCTAAACCAAATGTCCCAACCAAAATAATGACCACTAGGATACTTTTTTGAGATATCTTTTGGAATAAATATGAAAACACTGTCAAGACAATAAAGGCAGCTAGAACGATTAAAAGCTCATTTTCCTTTAAAATTCCTGCCATATCTTTGTAGTAAGGAGTTCCTTTTAAGCCTTTGATGAAGATAAAATACGTAATTGATGTGAGGGCGACTCCTCCAAAAAGGGCTCCAAAATTCTTAATCTTTTTCTCAAATTGAAAGGTGAAAATTATTCTGGAAATCCACTGAACTAAAGCTCCTACTGAGAAGGCAATAACTACTGAAAGCAGAATTCCGCTAATGATGGTAATCGCTTTATCCGTATTAATATAATTACTTATATCTGCTAAGGTTTCTGAATCAGAAGCCCCAATTTTTATCAGTGACATAACGATGGATGCCCCCAAAAGGTTAAACACAATAGATACCGTGGTTGAAGTAGGTAGTCCTAAGGTATTGAAAAAGTCCAGCAATAAAATATCGGTTATAATAACGGCCATAAAAATGACCATGATTTCATCAAAATAAAAAACAGCGGGATTAAAAATTCCTTTTCGAGCTACTTCCATCATTCCACTTGAAAATACGGCTCCAATAAAAATCCCTAAACTCGCTACGATCATTATGGTTCTTAAAGAAATGGCTTTAGAACCAATCGCGGAGTTTAAAAAATTGATTGCATCATTACTCACTCCCACAACGATGTCGATTACCGCAAGAACGGCCAGGGCGACTAACATTAACAAATATATATTATCCATAATAAAATTAATTTAGGTAAAGGTGTGTTTATTTTTGAATTGCTATGTTACTGTAATATTAAAAATGAAGGTCAAAACCTGTTCTAAAAAGCACATAATCTCTTGTTGCATCAGATTGAGAAAAAGTTAAATCTGCTTGGATTTTGAGACTGTGCCCCACAACATACTTTGATATTCCATAAGTGATTTGTTGTAGATCCGAAAGTCGTGTTACTTCTTTGAAGTCAACATTAGTATAACGCAAAGTCATTTCTACATTATTTTTGAAAAGATAACTTCCCTGGAAATTGATCGCTGAACCAGCGCCTACCACTGCTCCTGTTTTTGTACTACCATCTGCCTCAAGGGCTTCAATCGTATCTGCATCTCTATGGGCATATTCCCCTGTTAAGGCAAAACCCTTATATTTTACAACACCATCGATAAAGACAGTTTCAATATCCGTTTCAAACAGTCCACCTCCAGATTGGGTCATATAAGATCCCATATTACTTCGGTTTTTGACCGCATTATTATTGATGTCATAGGTGAACCCGAACATGGCTTTTACTGATTTTTCACGCTTTAAATCGCCTTGAGAATAATCCCCTTTTGACGAAAATTCTCCAAAAGGAAGTAATTCAAGACGAGAGGTATATTGAATTCCCCCTAAGTTTCCTACTGTAATATTTCTTCCTTCCCCCTGTGAAATGGAAAATTTTTCTCTAGTCACAAAGTTTCCTCCCCATTTTGTTTTGTGGCGTAACTGAACCCCCATGTCTCGATCAATATTAAACTTACTATTCAATAAAGAACGATCAATCAACTGCAAATTGGCAGAAGACACGACACGTTCTATGTTTCCGGGTAGTTTGGTTTGACCTGCCCACAACTCAAAATTCTCATGGAAATTCCACATGATAACGGCATCTAAGATGTAGCGCGGGGTGTTTTTGTTGTAAATACTGGCCCCTGAAATATCTCGATTAGAAAGTCCTAATTCCATCTTATATTTCAATTTAGGAGTAAAGGCAAAACCTCCAAATTTTAAGCGTGCTCTTCTTACGATAAAATTTAAATCTGGATCACCATATTCCTCTCCATCAAAATCCCACTGACTTTGATAACGTGATTGAATTCTTGGTGCAAATTTCACACTAAAGGAACTGTCCTTCGCGATGAAGTTAATCATTCCTTTACCAAATTTGGTGTCGCTTATTTCTTGTGCTTGAACAAGTGAAGTTAGTAGGACACACAATAAAAAAAAATATTGCTTTGCTTTAATCATGATGAGTAATAGTAATTATTAAAATAGTATTTAGATTATAAAATAAAACACTGCAAATGTTGTGTTAAATTATGATGTAAATGGTATCTTAATGTTACTAAGAACCTCATGTATAAAAAATACTTCTAACTAGTTAACAGACTATGATCCGCACATCAAACAATCGTCATCCTCACCTTCTTTGGCTTGGGCTAACATTTGTTTCAATTCTTGTGGAGAAAGTGGTTCCACAGGAACAGGGGCTTGTGCCTCCTTCCCTGCAGTAGTAGTCGCAACCGATCCAACAGTAGCTTCAACTTCAGGAACTTCCGCTTTAGATTTAGTGTCTAAAGTAAATTTGATCGCATCAACAGCGGATTTTGTTCTTAGATAATACATCCCTGTTTTAAGTCCTGATTTCCAGCCATAAAAATGCATGGAAGTCAATTTAGCCATCGTAGCTCCCTCCATAAACAAATTCAATGATTGAGATTGATCAATGAAATATCCACGTTGGCGTGACATATCAATGATATCTTTCATACTCATTTCCCAAACGGTCTTGTATAATTCTTTTAAATCTTGAGGAATCGCCTCTATGCTTTGAACAGATCCGTTATTACGCATCAGCTCTTGTTTCATGTCCTCATTCCACAACCCACGATCTACAAGATCTTCTAAAAGGTGTTTGTTTACGACAATAAATTCTCCGGAAAGTACACGTCTTGTGTAGATATTGGACGTATAAGGTTCGAAACACTCATTATTTCCCAAAATTTGAGAGGTACTTGCCGTTGGCATAGGAGCCACTAAAAGTGAATTTCGAACGCCTTGCTTCTTAACCGTTTTGCGCAATTTACTCCAGTCCCATCGTCCGCTTAACTCTTCGTCTTTGATTCCCCAGAGATTGTGTTGGAATTCTCCCTTTGAAATAGGAGACCCTTTATAGGTTTCATACGGCCCTTCGTTTTTAGCTTCCTCAGAGGAAGCGGTGACGGCTGCAAAATAGAGTGTTTCAAAAATTTCTTGATTCAACTTCTTTGCCTCGTCAGAAGTAAAGGGTAAGCGAAGCATAATAAAGGTATCCGCTAATCCTTGAACCCCAAGTCCTACAGGACGGTGTCTAAAGTTTGAGTTTTGAGCCTCAATTACGGGATAATAGTTGCGATCAATAACACGATTTAGATTTTTGGTCACTCGAACGGTAACATCATAAAGTGCTTGATGGTCAAATGCTCCCTCTTTGACAAACATTGGCAATGCGATAGAGGCCAAGTTACATACCGCTACCTCATCGGGTGCTGTATATTCCATGATCTCAGTACATAAGTTTGACGAACGTATGGTCCCTAAATTTTTTTGGTTGGATTTTCTATTTGCTGCGTCCTTGTACAGCATGTAAGGCGTTCCTGTTTCAATTTGAGACTCTAGAATTTTCTCCCACAGATCACGTGCCTTTATCGTTCTTCTCCCACGTCCTTCTGATTCGTACTTGAGGTACATCGCATCAAACTCATCTCCGTGCACATTGTATAGGTCAGGACATTCGTTAGGACACATTAACGTCCAATCTGCATTCTCCTCTACTCGTTTCATGAATAAATCGGGAGTCCACATCGCATAAAATAAATCTCGCGCACGCATCTCTTCTTTTCCATGATTCTTTTTTAATTCTAAGAAGTCAAAGATATCTGCATGCCAAGGTTCAACATAAATTGCAAAAGAACCTTTTCGCTTTCCTCCTCCTTGGTCTACATAACGTGCCGTGTCATTAAAAACACGAAGCATGGGAACAATCCCGTTTGAAGTACCATTGGTTCCTGCAATGTAAGAACCTGTTGCTCTCACGTTGTGAATAGAAAGTCCTATTCCTCCAGCAGATTGAGAAATCTTTGCTGTTTGTTTGAGTGTGTCATAAATTCCATCAATACTATCATCCTTCATGGTCAACAAGAAACAAGATGACATTTGAGGTTTGGGAGTTCCTGAATTAAATAAAGTGGGAGTCGCATGGGTAAAGTAACGTTTAGACATTAGTTCGTATGTCTCGAGTGCTGCCTCAATATCTTCTAAGTGAATCCCTATAGAAACACGCATCAACATATGCTGAGGGCGCTCCGCTATAACCCCATTCAATTTCAATAAGTAAGAGCGCTCCAAGGTTTTAAATCCAAAAAAGTCATATCCAAAATCTCGGTTGTATATGATACTTGAATCTAGTTTGTCTGCATTTTTTTGAATAATATCGTGTACTTCATCCGAAAGTAAGGGAGCCTTTTTTCCTGTTCTGGGATTGACGTATAGATAAAGGTCGGTCATGGTTTCTGAAAACGACTTCTTAGTGTTTTTATGTAAATTAGAAACCGAAATACGCGCCGCTAACTTTGCATAATCAGGATGAGTAGTCGTCATTGTTGCAGCAATTTCTGCTGCAAGATTGTCCAATTCAGAAGTTGTCACTCCATCATATAATCCTTCAATAACACGCATAGCGACACGAACTGGATCCACTAAGGGATTTAATCCATAATTCAGTTTGCGAATACGGGCGGTTATTTTATCGAACATGATGGGCTCTTTGCGACCATCTCTTTTGAGAACAAACATACTTTGAGATTTAAAATTATTATATTCTTCTGATGCCCAGAAGAAAATGGATTTATGGTTTATTTTTGATTAAAAATCAGCGTCAAAACTGATTTTAGTTTCTTGATTTTCGTTATTCAAAACACCAGCCTTTTGGTATTCTCCAACACGCTTTTCAAAGAAATTTGTTTTTCCTTGCAAAGAAATCATATCCATGAAATCAAAAGGGTTGGTCACGTTAAATTCTTTTTCCAAGCCTAGCTCAGATAAAAGACGATCCGTTACAAACTCTAAATATTGAGTCATGAGTTTCGCATTCATTCCAATTAAACTAATCGGTAATGATTCAGTAATAAATTCACGCTCTATATTTAAAGCATCTAAAAGTATTTCTTTAATACGCGCGGGGGGCACTTTGTTAACTAGGTGGTGATTGTGTAGGTGTACCGCAAAATCACAATGCACTCCTTCATCTCTAGATATTAACTCATTTGAAAATGTAAGACCTGGCATTAACCCTCTTTTCTTTAACCAATAAATAGAACAGAATGCTCCTGAGAAGAAAATTCCTTCAACAGCTGCAAAAGCAATTAAACGCTCGGCAAAAGAATCTGAATCAATCCACTGTAATGCCCAATCTGCTTTTTTCTTAATGGCCGGAAAAACTTCAATAGCCTTGAAAAGATTGTCTTTTTCAGCATCGTCTTTCACATACGTATCGATTAATAAAGAATACGTTTCTGAATGGATATTTTCCATCATAATTTGAAAACCATAGAAAAATTTAGCTTCAGAGTACTGTACTTCATTAACAAAATTCTCAGCAAGATTTTCATTTACAATACCATCCGATGCAGCAAAAAAAGCTAGAATATGCTTGATGAAATATTTTTCATCATTAGTTAATTTTGTATTCCAATCCGTCAAATCTTGATGTAAATCAATTTCTTCGGCTGTCCAAAAACTAGCCTCCATCTTTTTATACCATTCCCATATATCATGGTGTTGGATTGGGAAAATAACGAAACGATTTTCGTTTTCTTGGAGGATAGGTTCTACTGCTGCCATTTTGATTTTTGTTTATGATTTAAAATTGTTTGGATATTGTTTAACAAAGATTCTAAAATGAATCGGAAATTGAAAGAGCAACTTTTCCACAATGAGGGTTAGTTTTTAACAATCTGGGCTTTTTTCAAACTTTTTGAGAAAAAAAATAATATTAAAATAGTCTGATAATTAGAGTGTTACAATAATATATTTTTGTTA
>JABHDE010000077.1 GCA_018673215.1 Formosa sp.
AACTTATCATTAAAAGTTTTGATACTTCCAAAGAACAAAGGGCCCCAAATTTCATATACTTTTGTACCATCTTCTTTGATGCGTTTTCGAGCACGAATACGCTTTGCATTCTCCCAAGAAAACACGAGTGCACTCACAATTACTCCAGAAATCACTGCAATTGCTAAATCAAAAAAGACCGTCATAGACGAGACTAATACCAACACAAATACATCCGTTTTTGGAATTTTATTAATAATTCTAAAACTAGACCATGCAAAGGTACCAATGACCACCATAAACATCACTCCTACTAATGCCGCAATAGGAACTTGTTCTATAAGACCCGATGCAAATAAGATAAATGCCAACAACGCCAATGCCGCTACAATTCCAGAAAGACGTCCTCTTCCACCTCCTTTGATATTGATGATTGATTGTCCAATCATTGCACAACCACCCATACCACCAAACAATCCAGTGATGATGTTTGCTCCTCCCTGAGCGATACATTCTTTATTGGAGTTTCCGCGTGTTTCAGTAAGCTCGTCAATTAAGTTTAAAGTCATTAAGGATTCAATCAAGCCAATCGCTGCAAGAATCAGTGCATAAGGCCCGATAAATTTTAAGGTTTCAAAGTTTAGAGGAATTTTTTCAAAAATAGCCCATTGTGGTAGTGGCAAGCCACCTTTTAATCCTTCTCCACCCCCGTCTCTAATAAAGCTTCCAACGGTTGCAACGTCTAAATCTCCAAAAATAACAATTGCAGAAACTACCAAAATTGCCACAAGTGCTTCAGGCAGTTTTTTAGTGATTTGTGGAAGTAAAAACATAATGGCGATGGTTAATCCTACAAGACCAATCATGGTCCATAAAGATGCGCCTTGCATCCAGACCATTTCGCCGTTTTCCGACGTCATAAACATACTTAATTGTGAAAGAAAAATAACAATAGCCAATCCATTTACAAATCCCATCATCACAGGATGTGGAATCAAACGGACAAATTTTCCAAGTTTAAACAAACCTGCTAAAACTTGAATTACACCCATTAAAATAACGGTCATAAAGAGATAGTAAAGCCCTAACTCATCGCCCTCAGGCCCCATAGTATTTCCACGTGCAACCAAAGTTACCATCACTACAGCTAGTGCACCTGTAGCTCCACTAATCATTCCAGGACGCCCTCCAAAAACTGAAGTAATCAAACCAATCATGAACGCTGCATACAATCCGACCAAAGGATCAACCCCCGCTACAAAAGCAAACGCAACGGCTTCTGGCACTAAGGCCAATGCAACCGTGAGGCCACTTAAAATATCATTTTTAACATTGCTTGAACGCTTTCTAATAAACTCCATCATTTTCAGTAAATTTTGATGGCAAAAATAAACTTATTGAAAATGATAACAACTTTTAAGCGCACTTAATTGAATATATTTATAGCACCACCTTTATAAGTTTCTCTAAATGAGCAACTTAATGTTCGCATAAGAGTTGTTAAATACTTTTTGAAGTTTGGTTTCCGGAATCCATTTAACCTTAGTTATTCCTTCCTTCTCTTGAGGAATAAGTTTTCCATCATAATCAGAATACATTTCGAACCAATAAGTAACTTTGATAAAGTTTTTATTATTTCTTTTGAATATATGATAGGTTATTTCCAAAGGCTTTGTAATACTCAACCCAGTGATGCCCGTTTCTTCTTCCACTTCTCTAAGTGCAGTGCGATTTATGGTTTCCTTGGATTCTGCTTTTCCTTTTGGCAAATCCCACTTTCCATTTCTAAAAATAAATAATATTTCATTTTTTGAGTTGTAAACCTTTCCACCTCCTGCAATCACATTAGGCAATAAAGAAAGGAATTTCTTAAGAAGTAGGTCTTTATCGGACCCCACAAGACGTACCGAATTATATTTATCTTTTCTAAGTTTTGAAAGTACTTTATTAATATCTACAGAATCAATTAGAATATTCTTGAAATCAGTTTCAGTTTCTAGTTTGGTTGTGAGGACTATTGGTTTATTACCAACAAATATTTTATACATTGTTAATTAAAAACTAATTAATAGGAAGTAAAAGTAGTTATTTTTAGTAATTTTGACACATGATTTTCAACAAAAGTACCGCCAAAAAAACTGCAGAAGTTTTACTTCAGATAAATGCCATTAAATTAAACTCTAAAAACCCATTTACTTGGGCTTCGGGATGGAAGTCTCCAATATATTGTGACAACCGTTTGGTTTTATCTTTTCCAGTAGTAAGAAATTACATCAAAGAAGAAATTGCAAAAAACATTGAGATTGAGTTTGGAAAACCAGATGTGATAGCTGGTGTTGCTACAGGTGCTATTGGCATTGGAGCTTTGGTTGCTGAATATCTTGGACTTCCTTTTGTGTATGTGCGTCCAGAAGCTAAAAAGCATGGACGACAAAATCAAATAGAAGGCTTTCTCGAAAAAGGTCAGAATGTGGTAGTTGTAGAAGACTTAATTAGTACAGGAAACAGTAGTTTAGTAGCGGTAGAGGCTTTAAAAGAAGCCGAAGCCAATGTAAAAGGAATGGTTGCTATTTTTACTTATGGGTTTGACGTTTCAAAAGAAAATTTTAAAACAAAGAATGTCGATCTTTTCACACTTAGTAATTACGAAAGTTTGCTGGAACAGGCTTTAGATACAAACTTCATCAACCAAAGTGAAGTAGATGAGTTATCAAAATGGAATTCAAATCCGTCAGAATGGACTGGTAAATAAATTTAGATATGAAATTAGAATCAACAACCGTAAGTATAGACAAATCAGCTCAAGAGGTATTTAATTTTTTAACCAATGTTGAGAATTTTGAACAATTGATGCCTGACAATACTAGTAAATTTAATCTGATAGACGCAGATACCTTTTTATTTGCTTTGAGTGGGATGCCAGAAATAGTTTTGAAAAAAAAATCAATGGAATCTCCAAATACAATTATTCTGGGAGCAGCAGGCGGAAAATTAGATTTTTCATTAACTGCTAAAATTGAATCTGTATCCGATTCTCAAAGCGATGTTCAATTGACATTTGAAGGAGATTTTAATGCAATGATGGCAATGATGATCAAAGCACCAATTTCTAAATTTATTGAAACGTTAGCGCTAAATATTCCAAAGAATATTTAATACAATAATTTTAATTCTTTTAAGTCAAACTCTTTTGTTTCATGTTCCATTTGAACCCGCAGTTTGCCTGTCTCTGATACTCCTCTAATAATTCCGGTAAATAAAGTGCTATTGGGTAATTCAAACGTAGAAGGCTTGTCTTTTCTAAACAAATACGACTCATATTCTGTATTTAGAATTTCTTCCCCCTTTGTGGCGTACAACTTGAAATACATTTGAAGGTTCTCGAGAAGTTTATGCAGTAATTGATCCCTATCGACATGCTTTCCTAAAATAGATTTTAGAGAACTTACTTTTAACAAACCCTCAAATAATTCTTGATTAACATTTAGTCCGATTCCTATTACAGAATAATCAATTTTGTTTGATTTGATAAGATTTTCGATTAAAATACCTGAAATTTTTTGATGGTCTGACAAAATATCATTGGGCCATTTGATCGCTAACTTTGGAACTCTATAACCCTCTAGTGTTTTGACTATAGACAATGAAACAAGGATACTCAGAATGAAACGACGGGATAAAACTACGGAAGGATTCTTCTTTAAAATACTGATTGTAAGGTTTTTACCTTTATCAGAAACCCACTCAGTCCCCATTTGCCCTTTCCCCTTAGTCTGATGATTAGTGGCTACCACGCAAAAATCTTCTAAAACAGTATCCATCAACAATTGTTTTAAATAATTGTTGGTAGAATCAGTCACATTAGGTTTGATTATCTGCATAGTTAAAATTATGGATCTAAATTATAATATAATTAAGACAATATAACGCGTTTAGAGCCAAAAAAGTAATAAATTTGCACAGTAAAATTGATTCATGACAAAAAAAACACCTAGCGCAGACCAACTCATCACTTTCACTATTAATGGAATTGAAGATGTGAAAGGTCAAAATATTACTATTTTAGACTTGAGAGCTATAGAAAATACGGTTTGTGATTATTTCATCATTTGCGATGGAACATCTAACACACAAGTCAATGCTATTGTTAGTTCGATACAAAAAAAGGTGAGTAAAAACACCAAAGACAAACCTTGGCATATTGAAGGCAGTGAAAACGGCGAATGGGTGCTAATGGATTATGTTCATGTAGTGGTTCATGTGTTTCAAAAGCATATTCGAGAATACTACGATATTGAGAACCTTTGGGGAGATGCTAAAATTACCGAAATAGAAACTAGTTACTAAAATATACGACTCATGTCTAACGAAAAAAAACCTAAAAATACTAAATTTAACGCCTATTGGGTCTACGGGATTGCCATTGTACTTTTCTTAGGATTTAATTTGTTTTCAGGGGGCCTGGGAGGTTCTTCAGAAGCTTCTACAACCCCATCACAATTTTTCAAATACTTAAGAGATGGTGACGTCAAAAAAGTAGAAATTATAAACAAAAGAGAAGCTTTAGTGTACCTAACAACAAAAGCTTCCAATAAAGAAATCCACAAAAAAACTCAAACAGAAAAGCTGTTTCCAAGGGGGGCTTCTAGTCCAAATTATCAATTTGAGTTTGGGGATGTCCAATTGTTCCAAAAACAATTGGAAGACACCATTCAGGAGGGACAACTTGATACGGTCCTAGATTTTAAGTCCGAAACCAACCCATGGGGGGATATTTTATCCTCACTCATTCCTTTCATACTAATCATTGGAGTTTGGATTTTTATCATGCGACGAATGTCAGGTGGTGGAGGTCCAGGTGGCGGTGGAGGTCAAATCTTCAATATTGGAAAATCAAAAGCGAAGCTATTTGACGAAAAATTAGAAACCAAAACTACCTTTGAAGATGTTGCTGGTTTAGAAGGTGCTAAAGAAGAAATTCAAGAAATTGTGGATTTCTTAAAACACCCAGAAAAATATACGGCCCTAGGAGGTAAAATTCCTAAAGGTGCTTTATTAGTGGGGCCTCCAGGAACTGGAAAAACCTTGTTAGCAAAAGCAGTAGCAGGAGAAGCAAAAGCACCCTTTTTCTCATTATCAGGGTCTGATTTTGTTGAAATGTTTGTTGGGGTTGGAGCTTCAAGAGTAAGAGATTTATTTAAACAAGCAAAAGACAAATCGCCGTCAATTATATTTATTGACGAAATTGATGCCATAGGGCGAGCCCGTGGAAAAAGTAATTTTTCTGGATCCAATGACGAAAGAGAAAATACTCTCAATCAATTATTAACTGAAATGGATGGATTTGGCACCAATACAAATGTGATTGTTTTGGCAGCGACTAACCGTGCAGATGTATTAGATAAAGCATTGATGCGAGCTGGACGATTTGACCGTCAAATTTATGTTGATTTGCCAGACATTAGAGAACGAAAAGAAATTTTTGAAGTGCATTTAAAGCCCTTAAAAAAATCTAAAGATTTAGATACTGACTTTTTGTCGAAACAAACTCCTGGCTTTTCTGGTGCTGACATTGCAAATGTATGTAACGAAGCAGCACTTATTGCAGCTCGGAATAACAAAAAAGCAGTTGAAAAACAGGATTTTCTTGATGCAGTCGACCGAATTATAGGGGGCCTTGAAAAGAAAAATAAAATTATTACACCTAGTGAAAAAAGAGCCGTCGCATTTCATGAAGCAGGTCATGCTACAGTTAGCTGGATGTTAGAACACGCATCCCCTTTGGTAAAAGTAACCATTGTTCCTAGAGGACGATCTTTAGGTGCCGCTTGGTACCTTCCAGAAGAACGACTGATTGTAAGACCTGAGCAAATGTTAGATGAAATGTGTGCTGCCTTAGGAGGTCGAGCAGCTGAAAAAGTTATTTTTGATAAAATATCTACAGGCGCTCTAAGTGATTTAGAAAAAGTAACCAAACAAGCAAGAGCTATGGTGACTGTTTATGGACTGAGTGATAAAGTTGGTAACCTAACGTATTATGACTCATCTGGTGAAAATGAATATGGTTTTTCAAAACCATATAGCGAACGCACTGCTGAACTGATCGATAAAGAAATATCAAACATCATTGAAACACAATATAAACGTGCGATTAAACTCTTAGAAGACAATAAAGATAAGCTCACAGAGTTGGCGGAAGTACTTCTAAAAAAGGAGGTTATTTTTAAAGACAATTTAGAAGCCATCTTTGGCAAGCGTCCATTTGTTGTGGAAGAGGCTGTCAAAACCACTCACAAAAAAGAAGAAGAAGAATAAGAATAAGTTTAAAATAACTTTTTATTAAACCTTAATTTTTTATCTTTGGAAAGATGTAAGTTCAATACTTATATTTAGATGAAAAATGAGTGTCTTTCGTAAAATATTTGGTTCAAATACGGATGCTTCTAAAAGCAAAACTGATGAAAATGATCAGAGTAAGTTTTTAGAAACCAAGGGCTTACCAGCTGATGAAGCCTTTACCATCAACTTTAATAAAAATGGTGGTAAATTCCTGTACTGCGAAAATAACGATGAAGTGCAAAATTTTCTCAAAAATATTATTGAGGAGAATAATTGGGACAAAAAAAAAGCACTTATACTCAACAAACGTCTAAAAGAAAAATTCAAACACTTTAAGTTAGAAGCATCTCAAAAAGCAAAAGACGCAGACTTTCTATTCACCACATGCGAATCTTTAATTGCTAATGATGGATCTCTGCTTATATCCTCTAACCAAATAGCTGAAAAAAAACTAGTTGAATTGCCTGAGAATTTTATCGTCTTTGCGACGACCAGTCAGTTTGTAAATACCATAAGCGAGGGACTTCAAGGAATAAAAGCTCAGAGTAAAACCAAAATACCCTCCAATATTACTACAATTAAACATTTTAAAGCCAACGAAACAAACGATTTTCTAAGTTATGGAAGTAGTACAAAAAACCTATATTTGCTACTTTTAGAAGACCTATAACACACATTTTGAAAGAACTAACCACAAGAGCTTTATCAGGCCTGTTATTTGCGATTATTTTAATTGGCTCACTACAATTAAAATACGCTTGTATTGTGCTTTTTTTTATATTTGGATTGCTTTGCTTGTCAGAATTCAATAAATTAATTCATCAGAAAAATACAGCTTCCTACATCATTTTTATAATGTTGTTTTTGGCAGTTTCATTTTGGGAAAATATCTTTAAATCCCAGGAGAGTCTCTCTGATATTTCACAAATATTACTTGTCATTTCAGTATTGGTTAACTTATTATTAATTCGAGATTTATTTTCCTCAAAAAGCTTACCTACACTACTATCAAATCATTTTATAAACACCACTTTTTATGTCAGCAGTGGGATTGTTTTTTTATTATTGATAGCTCTGAATTTTGAAAATTACAGTACAGAAATTATTATGTACATTTTTATTTTGATTTGGATCAACGACAGTTTTGCTTATATAGTGGGTAAGAATTTTGGAAAACAAAAACTTTTTGAAAGCATTTCACCAAAAAAAACAGTCGAAGGGTTTTTGGGCGGTGTCTTTTTTGCAGCATTGGGAAGTTACGTTATTGCTAATTATACTAATTCACTGCTTTTTACCAACTGGTTAATTATCAGTGTTATTGTGAGTGTTTTTGGAACTCTAGGTGACTTAGTAGAGTCCAAGTATAAACGTCAAGCAGGAGTTAAAGATAGTGGTAAAATAATGCCTGGGCATGGAGGCCTTTTAGATCGCTTAGATAGTGCTATATTTGCAGCACCATTTATCTATTTATTTTTAAGAATATTAAATTATGTTTCATAAAGAAGGTCAAAAAATAATTTTTATTACACTCGTTTTTGTAGTGGCTTCATCTCTATTAATCGATAACTTAGGAATGCCTTGGGTCTCAAAACTCGTTCAGTTTGCCTTATTAGTGGTCCTTGTACTTATACTACAATTTTTCAGAAATCCTAAACGTCACACCCACATAAACGATCAGCAAGTAATTGCTCCCGTAGACGGAAAAGTCGTAGTCATTGAAGAAGTTGAAGAAACAGAATACTTCAAAGAAAAACGCCTGCAAGTCAGTATTTTTATGTCACCTATTAATGTTCACGTAACACGCTATCCAATTAGCGGCTCTGTCATTTTTAGTAAATACCATCCTGGAAAATATTTAGTTGCTTGGCACCCAAAGGCTAGTACAGATAACGAACGTACAACCATTGTAGTTGAGAATAAAACTTACGGAAAAGTCCTTTACAGACAAATTGCGGGAGCCCTAGCGCGAAGAATTGTCAATTATGCCAAAGAAGGTCAGACGGTCACACAAGGTACCGATGCTGGGTTTATAAAATTTGGTTCTAGAGTTGATTTATTTTTACCTTTAGACAGCAAACTAAAAGTGAAACTCAATCAAAAAGTAAAAGGCGGAGAATGTATCATTTCAGAAGTTTAGTATGAATGCGGAGGATTTAGACATAGAATTTAGAGAAGCTGTTGAAAGTATCAACAATCATGAGCAGCCATTCCCTGCCGATATTCTATTGAAACTCTATGCCTATTACAAAAAAGCTACTAACGATTATAGTCGGCCAAGTAGTAGTAAAGCAATCATAAATGCTTTTAAAACAAATGCACTTTTTCAGGTCGAGGACATTACTCAAGATGAAGCTAAACAACGATATATAGACTTGGCAAATACTTACCTTATTTACAGAAAATAAGTTTAGTTTAAATTCTTCAAACTTGCCTTAAGGGTCTCAATTTTTGCAACAGCATCTGCTTCTTTCTTCTTTTCACTAGCCACAACTTGCTCTGGAGCTCCAGAAACAAAACGCTCGTTAGATAACTTCTTTTGTACCGATTTCAAAAAACCTTCTATATATTTAAGTTCCTCTTCTAATTTTGATATTTCAGCTGCCACATCAATGGTATCATTAGCTGGAATAAAATATTCATTAGATTTTACTCTGAAGGACAAGGCATTTTCAACCGCTTCAGAGGTGTATGTCAAGTTTGAAATATTTCCTAATTTAGAAATAATCGCATCAAAGCCTTTGGTTTGAGACTCGTTGTTCAATACCAAAAAATCGATGGTGTTTTTAAATGCTATATTTTTTTCTTTTCGAATGGTACGAATTCCTGATACAACATCTGATGCAAATTCAAAACCTTCTAAGATAGTCGAATCGTAAGGCTTCAATTCTGGCCAAGAAGCCACAATTAGAGCTTGTTCAGGCGTTCTTTCTTCTAAATATTGCCAGATTTCTTCTGTAAGGAATGGCATAAAAGGATGTAAAATCTTAAGATTTGATTCCAATATCGCTACCACAGCTTCATAAGTTTTTTTGTCAATGGGTGCCTCATAGGCGGGTTTTACCATTTCTAATAACCAAGAACAAAAATCATCCCAGATTAATTTATAAGTAGACATCAAAGCATCACTTAAGCGGTATTTACTAAAATGGTCTTCAATTTCAAGAAGTGTTTTTTGAAATTTGGCATGGTACCACTCAATTGCCATGGAAGCATAAACCGGTTGTTCAATTTCGGCTACTTCCCAGCCCTGAATAAGTCGGAAAGCATTCCATATTTTATTACCAAAAGCTTTTCCTTGTTGACAAAGAGCTTCATCAAACATTAAATCATTTCCAGCAGCTGAACTCAACAATAACCCAACGCGAACCCCATCTGCTCCAAAGTTATCTATAAGCTTCAAAGCATCTGGAGAATTCCCGAAAGACTTACTCATCTTACGACGTTGTTTATCCCTTACAAGTCCTGTAAAATAGACATTATTAAAAGGTTTTTGATCTTTATATTCATGCCCAGCAACAATCATACGTGCGACCCAGAAAAATAAAATATCTGGTCCGGTTACTAAATCATTGGTAGGATAATAGTATTTGATATCTTCATTTTCTGGATTTTGAATGCCGTCAAATACAGACATTGGCCATAACCAAGAAGAAAACCAGGTATCTAAAACATCACTATCTTGTCTTAAATCTGTTAGGTCTAATTGTGTATTCCCCGATTTATCTTTCGCTAATTCTAACGCTTTTTCAATTGATGATGCTACTACAAAATCGTCTTTACCATCTCCATAGAAATATGCAGGGATTTGTTGTCCCCAAAACAATTGTCTAGAAATGTTCCAGTCTCGAATATTTTCCATCCAATGACGGTAGGTGTTTTCAAATTTCTTTGGAAACAGTTGTATGGTTTTATCTTCTAAAACCGATTTGATAGCTGGCTTTGCTAGCGTTTCCATTTTTAAAAACCACTGATCAGAAAGACGGGGCTCTATTACTACTTTAGTCCGTTCTGAAGTTCCAACTTTGTGTAAATGTTGTTCCGTTTTAATTAGGAAGCCTTTAGTTTCAAGCTCTCTAACAATTTCTTTACGTACCACAAAGCGGTCTTTACCTTCATAGTGTAAACCAAAGCTATTCAAGCTTGCATCAGCATTAAAAATATCAATCACTTCTAGTTGGTGCTTTTCACCAAGTGCCTTGTCATTGATGTCGTGAGCAGGTGTTACTTTTAAACATCCTGTTCCAAATTCAATATCAACGTATTCGTCTTCGATAATAGGAATAACACGACCACATAAGGGAACAATTGCTTTTTTACCTTTCAGATGCGAATAGCGTTCGTCATTCGGGTTGATACAAATGGCGGAATCACCTAAAATTGTTTCAGGACGTGTCGTAGCAATAGTAATCAGCTCATCACTTTCCTGGATTTTGTAATTTAAGTAGTATAAATTCCCTTGACGTTCTTCGTAAATCACCTCTTCGTCGGACAAAGTAGTTTGAGCTTGAGGATCCCAATTAACCATCCTAAACCCTCTGTAAATAAGTCCTTTGTTAAATAGGTCAACAAATACTTGAATTACAGATTCGCTCATGTCGTCATCCATAGTGAATTTCGTACGATCCCAATCGCATGAACACCCCAGTTTCTTAAGTTGTTCCAAAATAACCCCTCCATATTCTTCAGTCCATTCCCAAGCATGGTTCATAAACTCTTCTCTTGTAAGATCGTTTTTATTGATCCCTTTCTCTTTCAATTTTGCAACCACTTTCGCTTCGGTTGCAATAGAGGCATGGTCAGTACCCGGAACCCAACACGCATTTTTTCCTTGTAAACGTGCTCGTCGCACCAAAACGTCCTGAATGGTATTGTTTAGCATATGTCCCATATGTAAAATTCCTGTCACGTTGGGGGGAGGAATCACAATGGTATAGGGCTCTCGAGAATCGGGAGTTGAATGGAAATATTTATGAGTCATCCAATAGTCATACCATTTGTTTTCAACAGTTGACGCATCATATTTTGAAGGAATAGACATACTTTGGAATAATTTTTGAATATTAATTTACAAAAGTACTTATATTTTATTTTCTTTAGAATTAATAATTGAATTTATATGAGTACATTTTTGTAGTTTGAAAAAAAAGTACCTAAATTTACAATAATAAATAACCTATCATGAAAAAATTATTCACATTATTATTCATTTCCATTTTTAGTTTGGGAATCAATGCACAAGATAAAGTTGCTAAAATCGAGTTTGAATCTGAAACCATAGATTATGGAGTCATTGAAAAAGGTTCTGATGGTCTTCGTGTGTTCAAATTTAAAAATACAGGGGATGCTCCTTTAATTGTTTCTGCGGTGAAATCTAGCTGTGGCTGTACGGTTCCCAAAAAACCAACAGCACCAATTTTACCTGGAGAAAATGGTGAAATTGAAGTGAAATATGATACAAACCGTGTCAATCCAATTAGAAAAACAATTACAGTTACTTCTAATGCTGATCGACCGACCGTTGCTTTGAAAATTAAAGGCACTGTTATCGACCCTAGTAAGTCGAGCGTTATTGGTGATAAAGACAAAAGTGTTTTAGAGCAATAAGCTTTAATCCTTTTTAAATAAATGAAAGCACCTAATTGGTGCTTTTTTTATGCAGTAAATCGCGGAGGTTAAACTGATATTTTAGGACTATACCTTGACGTTCTATGGTCATTTTAATTCGTTTTCCATCAGCTCTATATAATTGATCAATCGCTTTTTGAAGTGTCAAAGATCGCAGACTTTGATTATTGATTGAAAGTACTACATCCCCTATTTTTAGTCCTGCCTCATCTGCTGGAGAATTGGCTCTGACATCTGAAATTATAAGTTCTGGTACTATTTCAAATTTATAAGTAGAAGTAAAGTTGATGGTCGTGAGATTATTTGTTGAGTTTATATTATCAGAACTAGCGGTATTATTAGAAATCTGCGAAGGTGTTTTAAGCAGTCGAACTCCTGCATACTGCATCACGATTCCACTTTTATTATACTCAAAATGCTTCTTGAAAAATTTATTTTTCCTAAAAGCTACCCATTGTGATTTATAATTAAACACCCAATTAAAACGGTGTAAAATATCGCCCATTAAACTTCCGTTTCTAAGCGTATTAATTTTTGCTTTTTTAATGGATTAGGAATCTGGGAAAGCTACATTCACCTCATTTAGTTGATAGTCTTTTAGACGAAAAGATTGAAGTACCGCGCGTTTTCCGAAAATAGAACCACTAAGTCCCTTCCCTAAATAATCGTCAAATGTCTTTTCTGGAATTGAGAGAGATTGTGTCGAATCCTCAAAAAGCCACAACGCATCACTCCCTCCTGTATCAATTAATAGATTCACAGGAATTGCTTCTTTATCAACCGTTACAGAGGCTTCTAAAATGGGTTTTTTATTATAAAAAATGAGATCTAATTTTTTCCATTTTCGAGATAATTTTGAATCGTACAAAAGCGGATTGTGAAGTTTGATGAATTTTCGACTGTAATTTATTTCAACCACAAAATCCTTAAAAATATCGTACCCTATAATTCCATGAACAGGGATCCCTAAACTAGGCACAAAGTTGATGGAAGCATCAATAATTGCTAACAAATCTTGATTAAGATTGACGGCTTCTCCTATAATAAGAGTGTTGTTTGAAGATCTCAAGGCTTCAATAGGTTTGTCGTTACCCAGTCCTTAAATTTAGATCAATTCAGTTTTGTGAATAGAGAGCTCTTTCTTTAGATTAAAGAAATTAAAGATAATCGAATTTGAAACACCTGTATCAAGCAAAAAAGATAAGGGTACATCATTAACGGTAACTGGAATGATTATTAGGTTGTTTACAAATTTAAAATGGATTTTATCACTTTTGCCATTTTGAAGTTCAAAATTTACTTGAGCAAATCCGCTCAAATTAAAGCCTATTAAAAGAAAAACACCAAGTAATTTTATATTTAGCATCACAAAAGTAGTAAGGGGGTACACCTAATTTACAATAGATTTATTTAAATAATAGTTAAAGGGCTTTATTTTATACAAACTTTAAGATAAATTTGTAATCAACATTTATAAAAAAAGCATGCCGAAAATTTCTCGAAAAGGGGTTCTAATGCCACTATCTCCAATTAGAAAATTGGTGCCTTACGCTGAACAAGCCAAAAAAGAGGGCGTAAATGTTTACCATTTAAATATTGGTCAACCAGATATTAAAACTCCGGAGGTGGCATTAAATGCTGTTAAAAACAACACTTTAGACACTTTGGCCTACAGTCGTTCGGAAGGATCTGAAACATACCGAACTAAATTAGCAGCATATTATAAAAAAAATAACATTCATATCTGTCATGATAATATTATCATTACTACTGGAGGAAGCGAAGCTTTGTTTTTTACCTTTGGAAGCATTATGGATCCTGAAGATGAAGTGATTATCCCAGAACCTTTTTATGCAAACTACAATGGGTTTTCTACGGCACAAGGAGTCAAAGTAGTTCCAGTTGTTTCTAATATTGAATCCAATTTTGCATTACCTCCTATTGCCGATTTTGAAGCCTTAATTACACCAAAAACAAAAGCAATTCTTATATGCAACCCAGGAAATCCTACTGGGTATTTATATAGTAAAGATGAAATTAAACAGCTCGCAGCACTAGTCAAAAAATACGACTTATTTTTAATTTCTGATGAAGTATATCGTGAATTTACTTATGATGGACATGAACATTACTCGATTATGCAAGAGGAAGACTTGAAGTCGAATGCCATTATGATTGATTCGGTATCGAAACGTTATAGCATGTGTGGCGCTCGAATTGGATGTATTGTAACTAAAAATAAAATGGTTCTTGATACGGCTTTAAAATTTGCACAAGCCCGGTTGTCTCCACCCACCTATGCCCTTCTAGCAAGTGAAGCTGCCTTGGATACCCCAGATCGTTATTTTCGTGAAGTTATTTCTGAATATGTAGAACGAAGAAATATTTTGGTAGAGGAACTTGAAAAAATTGAAGGGGTCAAAGTTGCCAAACCTAAGGGTGCTTTTTACTGCATTGTGGAGCTACCTGTAAAAGATTCGGATGTATTTGCCCAATGGCTACTAGAAGACTTTAGACTTGATAATGAAACCATCATGGTGGCACCAGCTGCAGGGTTTTATTCTACCGAGGGATTCGGAAAAAATCAAGTGAGAATTGCGTATGTCCTAAACAAAAAAGATCTTAAAACTTCGGTTGCTATTTTAAAAGCAGCTCTCACTCAGTATACCGCTTGATGATCATAAAAAACAACATAGCTCTTAAACCATTCAATACGTTTGGAATAGACGTAAACGCATCAAAATTTGCGTCTATCAATTCCATACAAGATCTCAAAGATGTGTTAGACACAAACCCTTCAGATTTACTAATTCTTGGAGGAGGTAGCAATCTACTTCTAACAAAAGACATAGACGCCTTAGTTTTACAAATAAACCTCAAAGGAATTTCTGTAATTTCATCAAAGGGAAACAACGTTCAAATTGAGGTTTCGTCTGGCGAAAACTGGCATGAATTGGTTTGTTGGTGTCTCAAAGAAAACTTTGGAGGACTCGAGAATTTATCATTAATTCCTGGAAATGTAGGTACGGCACCAATCCAAAACATTGGAGCTTATGGAGTGGAATTAAAAGATTCTTTTGTAAGTTGTAAAGCCCTAAATATTCAAACTAAAGAACTGAGAACATTCACAAAAGAAGAATGTAATTTTGGGTATCGAAATTCTGTTTTTAAAGAAGAATTAAAAGGACAATACATTATTACATCGGTAGTGTTTGATCTAAGCAGTCAAGACCACTGTCTCAAAACGAATTATGGTGCCATTGAAGCTGAACTTCAAAATTATGGAATTTCAAACCCCACAATTCAAGATATTTCAAAAGCGGTTATTTCCATTAGAAATTCAAAATTACCAGACCCAAAAGTTATTGGAAACAGTGGTAGTTTTTTTAAAAATCCTGTGATTTCTTCTTCCGATTTTCATATCTTAAAGTCTCAATTCCCACTAATTCCGCATTATAAGATCTCAGAAGATTCTATTAAAATTCCTGCGGCATGGTTAATTGACAAAGCAGGTTTTAAAGGAAAAACATTTGGAAATTATGGTGTACATGCAAAACAAGCTTTGGTTTTGGTGAACTATGGAGGTGCTTCTGGAAAAGATATTTTAAAACTGTCCATACAAATTCAAAAAGCTGTACGATTTATTTTTAATATTGAATTAGAAACAGAAGTTAATATCCTCTAAAAGGTTTTAAGCTTTTTTACTTAACCTGCAAACAAACCCTGCAACAAGTGCTCCTGCTAAGGGAGCCAACCAAAACAACCACAGCTGCCCCACATAATCACCACCTTCGGCAAAAAACACTTGCCCCGTAGAACGTGCTGGATTTACAGAAGTATTTGAGATTGGAATAGTAATCAAGTGAATCAATGTCAGCGCCAACCCTATAGCAATGGGCGAAAGTTTTTTAGAGGCCTTGTGCGTTGTACTCCCTAAAATAATAATCACAAAAAAAGCAGTTGTTACAAATTCTGTAATTAACACAGATTCCAGTGAGTAACCGCCAGGAGAAAGATCTCCGTATCCATTGGCAGCAAAACTGCCAACAGAAAAATCAGATTTTCCTGAAAGAATCAAAAACAAGGTCGCGGCAGCTACAATAGCTCCCAGAACTTGAACAACAACATAGCCTAATAACAATTTGGTGTCAAACTTTCCACAGGACCAAAAACCCAGTGTAACTGCTGGATTGAAATGGGCTCCAGAAATTGGACCTACAGCAAAAGCCATTGTCAATACTGTTAAACCAAACGCTACAGCTACACCAAAAGACCCAATACCTTGACCACTGGCAGCAAAAATGGCACTGCCACAACCTCCAAAAACTAGCCAAAAAGTTCCAAAAAACTCTGAAAATAATTTTTTCATAATAATTAAAAGTTTGATTTTTATTATTGTGACCCACAAATTAAAAAAAGTCACATACCAAAATCAGATTAATGAAAAGTGTATCTTTGTGAAAAAATTTAAGATGACTCTATTTTTAATTACATTAGCACTCTTAGGAATTGCAGTTGGAGGAATTTCAATAAAATTATGGGCTAAAAAAGATGGTAAATTTGAAGGAACCTGCGCCAGTCAAAACCCAATGATTAACACAGAAGGAGAAAACTGTGGCTTTTGTGGTAAGACACCTAACGAATTCGAAAACTGCTCTGAACCTCAACATTCTTAAACCTTATTATTTCAAAACGCTGATCCACCAACACCATTCCATTGGAAATAAACGAAGCCATTCAGAAAGCAAAAAACAACGATCAAATTGCGTTCAATTTGTTATTGCATACTTTTTGGAATGATGTGTATGGGTTTTTAATGAACCGTACGCGAAATGAAAATGATGCAGAAGACATAACTATCGAAACGTTCTCGAAAGCTTTTGAAAAAATCGAAACTTTTGATGAAAAATTTAAATTCAAAACATGGCTGATTACCATTGCAAAAAACACCCATTCTGACAGCTTAAGGAAACAAAAAATATCGTTTAGTAATCAGACATCTGAAGAAGATGAAGAACGTGTCTATTGGATTCAGGACGAAGCACCATCACCTGAAGATAAGCTTATCACAGAACAAAATTTGGCAGAGTTATTGAAAGATATAAAAAAATTAAAACCTCACTACCAACAAGTAATTAATTTACGGTATTTTTTAGAGTTGTCATACCTTGAGATTTCCAAAGAAATTAATGAGCCTGTCAATAATGTAAAAATCAAACTCCTTAGAGCAAAAAAACTCTTAGCTGAAATTATTTTGACAAAAAAATGAAACGCTTTATACAAAAACTTGGCCCTGGGCTTCTTTTTGCAGGCGCTGCTATTGGCGTTTCTCACCTCGTGCAATCCACTCGTGCAGGAGCCGATTTTGGATTTGGACTCCTATGGGCTCTATTCCTCATTCACTTAGTAAAATATCCGTTTTTCCAATACGGTCCACGTTATGCTAGTGCTACAGGGCAAAGCTTATTAGAAGGCTATCGTAAATTAGGAAAAGGCGTTTTGATAGCGTATGGACTGCTGACCTCCTTAACAATGTTCACAATCCAAGCCGCTGTGACGATTGTGACCGCTGGTATTGCCACTTCTTTATTTGGCGACTTTATCAATGTAAAGATTTGGACAGTAGTGATTTTAAGTCTGTGTTTTATCATCTTAAATGTTGGAAAATATCGGTTTTTAGATGTGATGATGAAAGTTATCATTGTTACTTTAACCCTCACTACTTTGATTGCCACAGGAATGGCCATTTACAATTCGAGTGAAGCAGTATCATTTACTCAACTCTTACCAGAAGGCAGTCTCGAAATCACGTTTTTAATCGCCTTTATGGGATGGATGCCAGCTCCTTTGGATATTTCGGTATGGCACTCGTTATGGACGACTGAAAAGCAAAAAACAACTCGCAAAAAACCCAGTCCAAAAATAGCTTTATTGGATTTTAATATTGGATATTTAGGGACCGTTTTATTAGGTGTTAGTTTTGTAGCACTAGGTGCACTTGTCATGCATCCAACTGGAAATAGCTTTAGTAATAGTGCTGGCACTTTTTCTGTTCAACTTATCGATATGTACACCCAAAGTCTCGGCAACTGGGCTTATGTCATTATTGGAATCGCTGCATTCACTACGATGTTCAGTACGACCTTGACAACGCTTGACGCCTCTCCACGTTCAATGCATAAAACAACTGAATTAGTATTTGAAAAACCATTTAAATACGGATATTTACTTTGGAGTATTGTACTAATTATAGGGACTCTCAGTATTTATTTTTTCTTTCTTTCAGAAATGGGAAGACTTATAAAATTAGCTACGGTACTATCATTTCTAACAGCTCCTTTTTACGCACTCTCCAATTATATTCTAATTTCAAGTAAACATACTCCAAAAGAGTGGCGGCCTTCCAAACTACTCCATATTATAAGCTGTTTTGGCATTCTTTTTTTAGTAGGTTTTAGCATTTGGTATCTCACAATTTTATGATTTATTTATAAGAATACTTTGTATCTTTGTGGCTCAAATTGAACGCATGGCTGTAGAAACACTTTCAGACCCAATTAAAAGACAAGCTAAACCAAAATGGCTTCGTGTCAAATTGCCAACAGGCAAAAAATACACTGAACTCAGAGGGCTTGTTGACAAATATAACCTTAACACCATCTGTGCTTCTGGAAGCTGTCCGAATATGGGTGAATGCTGGGGAGAGGGTACAGCAACCTTTATGATTTTAGGTAATATTTGTACTCGATCTTGTGGTTTTTGTGGTGTTAAAACCGGTCGCCCCGAAACTGTAGATTGGGATGAACCTGAAAAAGTAGCACGTTCCATTAAAATCATGAACATCAAACACGCGGTACTCACCAGCGTCGATAGAGATGACCTGAAAGATATGGGAAGCATCATGTGGGCTGAAACTGTGAAAGCGGTGAGACGAATGAACCCAAACATCACTATGGAAACTTTAATTCCAGATTTTCAAGGGATTGAAAAACACATCGATCGCATTATAAAAGTCGCTCCCGAAGTGGTATCTCATAATATGGAAACGGTCAGACGTCTGACACGTGAAGTAAGAATTCAGGCCAAATACGATAAAAGTTTGGGCGTTTTAAAATACCTAAAAGACCAAGGACAGCGCCGTACCAAAACAGGCTTGATGCTAGGCTTAGGAGAAACTCGCGAAGAAGTTATTGAAACGCTTCACGATATAAAAAATGCGAACGTGGATGTAGTTACCATCGGTCAATACCTGCAACCGAGTAAAAAACATTTGCC
Organism: Formosa sp.; assembly: GCA_018673215.1. GTDB lineage: Bacteria > Bacteroidota > Bacteroidia > Flavobacteriales > Flavobacteriaceae > Hel1-33-131. The sequence continues at coordinate 19,219 of JABHDE010000077.1, forward strand.
TGTAAAACAATTCATCACCCCAGATCAATTCAAAGAATACGAAACTATTGGATTGGATTTAGGCTTTCGCCATGTAGAAAGTAGTGCCTTGGTAAGATCTTCTTATAAAGCTCAAAAACACATCAACTAAGTTATGACACGGGTCGCAATCAATGGCTTTGGACGCATTGGCCGTCGCGTGTTCAGACTTTTACTAGCACACCCAACAATTGAAGTGGTTGCGATTAACGACCTAGCAGGTACCAAAACCTTGGCGCATCTGCTTAAATACGATAGCATTCACGGCACTTTAAAAAGAACTATTTCTAGTGATGATAAACATATAATCCTTGATGACCTTGCGATTCCTGTATTAAACAACACCCATCTGAAGGACCTCAACTGGACGCCCTATAATGTAGATATTGTTATTGAAGCAACAGGTAAATTTAAAACCAAAAAGGAGTTAATTCAACATATAAATAACGGGGCTTCTAAAGTTATTTTGAGCGTCCCTCCTACCGATGACTCTGTAAAAACAGTCGTTTTAGGAGTCAATGACGATTTATTAAACTCAGAGGATACCATCATTTCAAATGCTTCATGTACGACCAATAATGCGGCACCGATGCTTTCCATTATTAATGAACTTTGTGGAATTGATCAAGCGTATATTACAACGGTACACTCCTACACAACCGATCAGAGTTTACATGATCAACCCCATAAAGACTTGAGACGTGCCCGTGCTGCGGGACAGTCAATTGTTCCCACAACAACGGGAGCAGCGAAAGCACTGACAAAAGTGTTTCCAGAGTTGGCCAACTGTATTGGAGGTTGTGGAATTCGAGTGCCAGTGATTAATGGCTCGTTGACAGACATTACCTTTAACGTAAAGCATGAAACTTCTGCTGAAGCGATAAATAAAGCGTTTAAAGACGCTGCGGATACTTCCTTTAAAGGAGTTTTAGAATATACCGAAGACCCGATTGTGTCCATTGATATTGTTGGAAACACACATTCTTGTGTTTTTGATGCGCAGATGACTTCTGTCATTGGAACAATGGTGAAAATTATTGGATGGTATGACAACGAAACTGGCTACTCCAGCCGTATTGTCGATTTGATTTATAGGTTGAAAAACTAAAGACACGTATCAATTTTACGTATTCTAAATGTTATTATTTTAGAAAACTGCTTTATCAATTTTAAAATTTAGTAGGGTATTTACTTACTTATTTGTTTACTTATTATATGAATATTTGTCTTACAAACAATCAATTCATGAGATTTAAACTCATACAACCCTAAATACCTTTTATCATGGAACATAAAAAATTCTTCAAAATTTTACTCTCAACTTTAGTCATTCTTTGCTTTAATTTTGACGGATTTGCACAACAATACAAATCAGCTTACAACTTAGGGTCAATTCAGTCATTTATTGAAACCAAGATGGAATTAAAAAACCGAAAATCTCTCACTATAAATGTATCTGCAGAAGATTCCTTTACTATCGATATCGAATCCACCACATCCAATATTCACAAGTATTATTTGTTTGGGACTTTAAGAGGTTTTGAAAATGCTACCATTTATATTTTAGGTAATGAGGAGGCTCTCAACGGTAAAATCATAGATTATAAAAACAAAAAAGCTTTTGAAATTTATACAGAGGCACCAAACCAAATATTTGTCAAAGAGATTAATATTCATAGAGTCGTTTGTATCATGGACAATTGGAACTCGAATAAAACTTCAAAAAAAAATAAAACAAGCCAAAAATTTAATCCTTCAAACAGAGCTATCCCTGAGTTAGAAAGTTTACCCGGAGCAGTGGTGGTATTGTATATTGATTTTGATGGAGAAAATGTGTCAGGAGGTTCATGGGGAACTATTAATGCCGAAGCTTCTAGTTATACAGAATCTGAAATTACAGATGTATGGCATATTATGGCAGAAGATTTTGCCCCATTTACAATAAATGTAACCACAAAAAGAAGTGTCTATGACAATGCGGGTACGAGCAGTCGTCAAATGGTTATTTTTAACGAAACCTTCCCTCCACAAGGGGGTGTTGCACAATTCCTGACATTCAACGGACCTAATAGTCAACCTTGCTGGGTTAATACCACTGGGATTGTAAATTCAGTGTGGCTAGGGGCTAACGTAGGGTCTCATGAAGCTGGCCATACTTTTGGACTCGCTCATGATGGAAGTCCAACAGGTGAATACTGGCTGGGACATGCGGATTATAATTCCATCATGGGGCGTGCAAACAAGACTCTTGTCAAATGGAATAAAGGAGAGTACCAAAACGCAAATAATTCAGAAGATGACATTGAAACAATTAAGTCATCAAATAATGTTAGTTTTAGAACGGATGATCACGGAAATGACATTTCAAATAGTTCAGATTTAATGTCTGAACCTATTACTGGCACTGTATTAGAAACCAAAAATCTTGGGATCATTGAACAAAGAACAGATAAGGATGTTTTTAAAATTACTGCAGCCGTAAGTGGCACCATTGATTTAACTTTTCGTCCTGAAAACCGTTTATCACAATCCCCTAACTTAGATATTCAAGCTAGACTTTTGGATGCATCAGGCACTCAAATTGTGCTATCAGACCCTTCAGGAATGTCTGCAAGTATCAATAAATCGGTTACGACAGGAACCTATTATATAGAAATTGATGGTGTAGGATTTGGAGACCCATTAACGAATGGATATTCGGATTATGGATCCTTGGGACAATATTTTATTTCAGGGACCGTTCCAGTAAGTAGTTTAGGGAAAGAAAATTACAGCCTTGCTTCCACTCAAATTTATCCTAATCCCTCAAAAGGAGCACTAACCATTGATTTTAATGAGGCTAAATTTCCAGAATTAAAAATCGAATTAATAAATGTACTAGGAAAACAAATCTATACAAACATTTTAACTGCAGCTCATAAAAATTTGAACTTAGAAAACCTTCAAAAAGGTCTGTATTTTGCAATATTATTTGATGGTAAAACATCTTTGACAAAAAAAATAATCCTTAGATAGCTAGGGATTATATATTATAAAAATCATATTTTTTTGAAATTGTTAGAATTGCTTGACATACTCCCCTACCAAACGATCAAACTCAGAAACCCTATCAATTTTCAATTGAATTGGCAAATAGTATAATTGATCCTTTGCTTCGGAATTTAAACGTGAAAAATCTTTTTCGGTAGTGACTACCAACGGTTTTGAATGAATCAGCTCCAATTCTGATGTAGAAAACTCGTGATGATCTTTATAATTTAAATGTACAAAATCGAGTCCCATTTCTTCAAGGTATGTCACTAATGGTTTCGGATTTGCAATGCCTGTTACCAGCGTAAAACGAGTGCCTTTTAAATCTGTCAAGGCACGACTTGAGGTGGATGAAATTAGTGTTTCACTGTACTGAATAGTGCTAAAAAAAACAGCTTGACTAGATTCTGTGTTTAACCGTTTTTTAATTTGCGTCTTCTCTAGCTCACTCAAATTTTCTGGGCACTTAGTCACTACTATTAACTGTGCGCGTTTGGCACCCGATTTAGGCTCTCTCAAATTACCAGTGGGCAAAACAAAATCGTCACAATACAATTGATTGTAAGCGGTTAAAAGAATATTAAACCCTGCTGTGACTCTCCGATGTTGAAACGCATCATCCAACAACACAACTTCCAACAGCGGGTTGTGTTCTTTTAAACATTTCAAACCATTTTGACGATCGGTATCCACCGCCACTGTGATATTTTTAAATTTATTGAAAATCTGTAAAGGCTCGTCTCCAATATCTTTGGACATTGCATTGGGAACAGCAATCAAAAAACCTTTGGACTTTCGACCATAGCCACGACTCAAAGTTGCCAATTTATATTTGGTGTCTAGTAGTCTGATTAAGTATTCAATCATGGGGGTTTTTCCTGTACCGCCTACGGAAAGATTCCCCACACAAATTAATGGAAAATCATAGGACTTGGATCCAATGATCGACCAGTCATAGAATTTATTTCTTAAAAACACCACTAAATAATAGAGCGGAACAAAGGGAAATAATATTTTTCTAAAAAGCTTCATTGCAACGAAAGTAATTATTTTATCTTTGAACTTAAACAAAAACTTATGATAGTTCAAGATGTGATCACGCATTTAGAAACTTTAGCACCACTTCCGTATGCTGAAGAATTTGACAATGTGGGCCTTTTGGTCGGGCATAAAACCACTAAATTAACAGGTTTATTAGTAACGCTCGACACTCTTGAAGAAGTGGTAGATGAAGCCATTGAAAACCAATGCAATTTGATTGTGAGTTTTCACCCAATTATTTTTAAAGGTCTCAAAAAAATTACTGGAAACACCTACGTGGAACGTGTATTGCTAAAAGCGATCGAACATAAAATTGCGATTTATGCCATTCATACGGCGCTTGACAATGTTTTTGAAGGCTCGAATTCAGGGCTTTGTGATCTTTTAGGGCTAAAAAATAAAGCAATCCTGATTCCACAAGCGGGCACTATCAAACAATTGACCACCTATGTTCCTAAAAAAAATGCTGATGCCGTTCGAACCGCCTTGTTTACAAGTGGTGCTGGAAGCATTGGAAATTATACCAACTGTAGTTATAACAGCGATGGCACAGGAACCTTTAAAGGAAACGAGCATTCAAACCCTGTCATTGGAGCGAAACATGATTTTCAAAAAGTTTCTGAAACAAAAATCACGGTGAGCTTTGCAAAACATATAGAAAATGACATTTTGAAAGCACTTTTTAGCAGCCATCCCTACGAGGAAGTTGCTTATGAGGTGGTGACACTAGAAAATAAAAACCAACATATTGGCATGGGAATGATTGGGCAACTAGAGCAGCCAATGGATGAAATATCTTTTTTAAAATTTGTTAAAACTCGTTTGAACTGTTCGTCTATTAGGCATTCAGTATTATTAGAATCTTCAATTCAAAAAATAGCTGTTTTAGGCGGATCTGGAAGCTTCGCAATCGAAGCCGCTAAAGCTGCTGATGCAGATGCATTTATCACGGCCGATTTAAAATATCATGATTTTTTTAGTGCAGAAAACAAGCTTATATTAGTAGACGTTGGACACTATGAAAGTGAACAACATATAAAAAATATTTTAGTTGCCCATCTTAAGAAAAAAATTACTAATTTTGCAGTCCTTTTATCAAAGATAAATACAAACCCTGTAACGTATAAATAAGCATGGCTAAAAAGAAAGAACTAACTGTAGAGGATCGATTAAGAGCTCTTTATGATTTACAATTGATCGACTCAAGAGTTGACGAAATTAGAAATGTAAGAGGAGAACTTCCTCTAGAAGTTAGAGATTTAGAAGACGATGTTGAAGGATTCAAAAACAGAGTTCAAAAGTTTGAAGAAAACCTTACGGAAATCGAAAATCAAATAAAATCTAAAAAGATTCTTATTGAGGAAGCGACTGCATTGATTAAAAAATATACCGAACAACAAAAAAATGTTCGTAACAATCGTGAATTTAATTCTCTAACAAAAGAAGTTGAATTCCAAGAACTTGAAATCCAATTAGCTGAAAAACACATCAAAGAGTTTAACGTTCAAATGGAACAAAAAAATGTGGTAATTACTTCAACCAAGGAACGCCTAGAAGAACGTGAAAACCATTTGAAGCACAAAAAAGCTGATCTTGATGCCATCCTAGCAGAAACCGAAAAAGAAGAAAAACTTTTATTAGCTAAATCAGATGATTATAAAAAAAATATCGAAGAGCGTCTAGTAAAAGCATACACTAAAATCCGTACAAACGTCAAAAATGGTTTAGCAATCGTACCTATTGAAAGAGGTGCTTCAGGGGGATCTTACTTTACAATCCCACCACAAGTTCAGATGGAAATCGCATCTCGCAAAAAAATTATTACAGATGAGCATAGTGGTCGAATTTTAGTCGATGCTGCTTTAGCTGAAGAACAAAAAATTAAAATGGAAAAACTGATTTCTAAACTTTAATTTTTACTTTACATATATTCAGAGCCTTCATTTTTATGAGGGCTTTTTTATTTAATATAATTTTCACATTTAAATAAAATTTGGGTTGTAGTTTTAGATTTTAATAAATAAAAAAAGAATGAAAAACATAACCACGCTTATCATTTGCCTAACCTTCAGTTTAGCAAGTTGTCAAACAAAAAAAGAAAAGACTCAAATGCAAGTGGATGTAAAAAATGCATCTCCCGTTGAGGTTCCTCTAAAAGACGGCATGGCGCGCGCTTATTTTGCGAGTGGGTGCTTTTGGTGTGTCGAAGCCGTTTATGAAAGCGTCAAAGGTGTTTCAGAGGTTATTAATGGATATGCAGGAGGCTACACAGAGAACCCCACTTACCAAGCAAGCAACACTGGAAGAACCGGGCATGCCGAAGCTGTTGAAGTGATCTACGACCGAACAGTCGTGAATTTTTCAACCCTTTTGGAAGTGTATTTTGGCTCCCAAAACATTACACAAGTTAATGGGCAAGGACCTGATAGAGGATCCCAATACCGCTCTATCATTTTTTATCAAAATACGACACAAAAAGCACTCATTAATCAAAAGATTGAAACACTTGAAAAATCATCAAACATAAATGTTGCAGCCGAAATCTATCCATTCCAAAAGTTCTGGAAAGGGGAAGACTATCATCAAAATTATGAACGGCTACATCCAAATAATTCCTACATAAGGAACGTATCTATCCCTCGTTTAAGAAAATTTCAGCAGAAATTCCCGCACTTACTTAAATCAAACCATTAATTTTTAAGCCTCAATTCCACTTTGTTTTCAATCAAAATTGTTTATTTTTGAGAGAATTCAATCATATCAAATGTTGTCAAGTCACAAGCCCGGAATTGATTATGCTAAAGCACAAGATCAAAAAGATCCTTTGGCTAACTACCGTGAAAAGTTTCACATTCCTAAAAACTCAGAAGGTCAAGAATGGTTGTACTTCTCAGGAAATTCTCTAGGACTTCAACCTAAACAAACAAAAAAACAGATTCAACAAGAGTTAGATGATTGGGCAAATTTAGGCGTTGAAGGTCACTTCGAAGCCAAAAATCCATGGATGCCTTACCACGAATTTCTGACCGAAACTATGGCGGAGATTGTGGGAGCCAAGCCGATAGAAGTGGTCATTATGAACACACTGACGACCAATCTTCACTTGTTGATGGTTTCATTTTATCAACCGACCAAAACAAAATATAAAATCGTGATTGAAAGTGATGCCTTTCCCTCCGATCGGTATGCCGTAGAAACACAGTTGCGCTTTCATGGGTTTGACCCTTTAGAATCGCTGGTAGAATGGACGCCTAGAAAGGGTGAAACCCTTTTAAACATAGAGGATTTAGAAACTATTTTAGAGACTCAAGGCGATGAAATCGCTTTGTTATTAATTGGCGGTGTCAATTATTATACAGGACAATATTTAGATTTAAAAAGAATTGCCGAACTCGGTCATCAACAGGGATGTAAAGTAGGGATTGACTTGGCACATGGGGTTGGAAATATTCAACCAAAGCTTCATGAATCGGGAGTCGATTTTGCGGCTTGGTGTACTTATAAATACATGAATTCTGGTCCTGGAAGTCTCGGCGGAATTTTTGTTCACGAACGCTATGCCTATGATACGTCCTTAAAACGATTTGCAGGCTGGTGGAGTCAAAATAAAGCCACACGTTTTGATATGCGTCAACCTTTAGATATTATTCCGGGAGCAGAGGGCTGGCAATTGAGCAACCCTCCTATTTTATCTATGGCAGCAATTAAAGCTTCTTTGGAACTATTTAATGAGGTTGGGATGTCCGCATTAAGAGAAAAATCCATAAAACTGACAGGCTATTTAGAATACCTCATTTTGGGACTTGGAAATGAAAATATTTCTATCATAACACCAAAAGACCCAGAGCAAAGAGGATGCCAACTCTCCATACAAGTGAAAAACGCAAACAAATCTTTACACACAAAACTAACTGATGCTCATGTGATTACTGACTGGAGAACCCCAGATGTGATTCGGTGTGCTCCTACCCCTTTTTATAATTCATTTAAAGACGTTTATAAAATGGTAGAAATCTTAAAAACAATTTTAAATGCCTAAACAAGAATCCATATTAATTATTGGAGCAGGACTTTGTGGATCCTTACTCGCCTTGCGATTAGGCCAACGCGGATTTAACGTACGTGTTATAGAAATGCGGCAAGATTTAAGAAAAGTGGATATCAGTGCAGGGCGCTCTATCAATTTAGCCTTTTCAAATCGTGGATTGAAAGCGATTAAAATGGTTGGATTGGAATCAAAAGTTGAATCCTTATGCATTCCAATGCACGGTCGAATGATACACGATAAAGAAGGAAATACCTTTCTTTCAAACTATAGTGGACGTAAAAATGAGTCTATAAATTCTATTTCTAGAGAATTGCTAACCGCTCTCTTACTTGACGAGGCAGAAGCCCTAGAAAATGTGACTATAGAATTCAATAAACGTAGTACAAAAGTAGATTTCGAAGCCAAAATAGGGTGTTTTGAAGACACTATTTCTGGCGAAGTTTTTGAGGTATCCGCCGACCTCATCTTCGGAACAGATGGTGCGGGTTCCTCTTTAAGAAAAAGTTATTTCGAGAAACGTAAATTTTTATTTAGTTTTTCACAGAATTATCTCACCCATGGCTATAAGGAATTAACGATTCAGCCAACAAAAAGTGGCGAGTTTAAGGCTTTTAAAAATGCGCTCCATATTTGGCCGAGAGGCGATTTTATGATCATTGCATTGCCAAATTTAGATGGCAGTTTTACCGTAACCCTATTTTTAAGTTATGAAACAGGCGAATACAATTTCAATAATTTAAAAACCCCAGAAATTGTCACTGAATTTTTCAGGAATGAATTCCCTGATGCTCTGGATTTAATGCCTAATTTAGTAGAAGAATTTTTTGAAAACCCAACCGCACCCTTAGGAACGGTGAAGTGTTTTCCATGGCAGCACAAAGGCAACAGCCTTTTACTAGGAGATGCTGCCCACGCTATTGTTCCGTTTTACGGACAAGGCATGAACGCCTCATTTGAAGATGTCGTTGAATTTGATGCATTTTTGGACCAACATAAAGGAGATTGGGAAGCCACATTCAAAGCATTTGAGACTCATAGAAAAGTAGATACCGATGCGATTGCCGATTTAGCAATTGACAACTTCCACGAAATGAAAGATCATGTTGCCAACCCAATATTTCAAGAAAAACGAAAAATTGAAATGGCTTTGGAAACTGAATTTCCAGATATCTATTATTCAAAATATTCATTGGTAACTTTCAAAGAAACAATTGGCTATAACAAAGCCATGACCCAAGGTCGTGCGCAAGACAAAGCGATTTTGAGCATGCTATCCGCTCAAAAAATAGATTCCAATGAAAGTTTAGACGAACAACTTAAAAAAGTACAGGAAGAAACAAAGAGTATTCTTTCAGAGGATACACTTTTAAAATATTAAAGCACTAATAAAAAAACGAAGCTTATGAGTACTAAAGTTAAACCAAGAGGTGCCTATCCACATACCAAACGCGTTGGTGATTTTATTTTTGTTTCAGGGACTAGTTCGAGACGGGCAGACAACAGTATTGCGGGCGTGGACATCATTGATGAAATGGGTACAAAGTACTTAAATATTGAAACACAAACGCGTGAAGTTCTTCAAAATATAAACACCAATTTAATCAACGAAGGGGCTAGTTTGGAAGATGTGGTTGATGTCACTACTTTTCTGGTGAATATGAATGATTTTGCAGGTTATAATAAAGTTTATGCTGAGTTTTTTAGTTCTGAATCAGGGCCTGCACGCACCACGGTTGCGGTGCACCAACTTCCACATCCCGATTTGGTGGTTGAAATTAAAGTAATGGCCTATAAAAAATGAACATGATCCACATACAAAACTATATCAACGGAGTATTTTCAGATCCCATTCAAAATGAATGGATTGACAATATAGATCCTGCCGATGGTTTAGTGTATGGGAAAATTCCAAACTCGAGTTCTGAAGATGTGCAAGTTGCTTATGAAGCTGCTCAAAAAGCATTCATCACTTGGTCAGAAACCTCCATTGAAAAAAGAAGTGCTATTTTACTGAAAATAGCAAGTTTGATAGAAAACAATTTAGACCGCTTTGCAGCGGCAGAAAGTAAAGATAATGGGAAACCTGTTTCTGTTGCAAAGGCTGTTGACATTCCTAGAGCAGCGAGTAACTTTCGGTTTTTTGGACATGCGATCACTCAGTTTTACAGCGAAAGTCACGAAACTAAAAGTGAAAAAACAATCAACTATACCCTACGACATCCAATAGGAGTTGTGGGATGTATTTCTCCTTGGAACCTACCCTTGTATTTGTTGTCATGGAAAATTGCCCCAGCATTGGCCGCTGGAAATTGTGTGGTTGCCAAACCTAGTGAAGTAACCCCTTATACTGCTTTTTTATTGGGCGAAATCTGTACCGAAGCAGGACTTCCTAAAGGAGTTTTAAATATTGTACATGGACTGGGGTCAAGTACCGGAAAAGCCATTGTAGAGCACCCACATATCAAAGCAATTTCATTTACGGGTGGCACAGAAACAGGTGAATTTATTGCCAAAACAGCTGCTCCCTTGTTTAAAAAATTGTCCCTAGAATTGGGCGGGAAAAACCCAAACATCATTTTTGCAGATTGCGATTATGAGAAAATGCTCACCACCACTCTAAAGTCTTCGTTTTCTAACCAAGGTCAAATATGCTTGTGCGGAAGTCGAATTTTTGTGGAAGCTTCTATTTACGAACAATTTAAAGTCGATTTTACAGAACGTGTTCGACAACTTGTGGTCGGACATCCTTCAGATGAATCCACACAAATTGGAGCCTTGGTGTCTAAGTCCCACTTTGAGAAAGTACAAACTTATATTGAGGAAGTTGATAACAAAGAAAGTAGATTGTTATGTGGAGGTGAACCCGTCTTTATTGATGGTTTTGAACATGGTTACTATCTTTCCCCTGCTGTGATTGAAGTAAATTCTAATCAGTGTAAACTGAACCAAGAAGAGATTTTTGGCCCTGTAGTTACTCTTATGTCATTTAATTCAGATGCTGAAGCATTGGCATTGGCAAACGATGTTAAATATGGTTTATCAGCCACAGTGTGGACTAATAACTTAAAACGAAGTTTGAGGTTCTCTGAGAAATTAGAAACGGGAATTGTCTGGATAAACACATGGATGCAGCGCGATTTGCGTACTCCATTTGGAGGAGTAAAATCTTCGGGGGTTGGTCGGGAAGGCGGATTTGAAGTGCTTCGTTTTTTCACCCAAACTAAAAATATATGTATCAATTACGAATAATAAAAAAGACCGATGAACTTAAACTTAGAACATAAAAACGCTCTTGTTTGCGGAAGCACACAAGGGATTGGAAAAGCCGCCGCTTTTGCCTTAGCTTCTGAAGGCGTCAAACTCACCTTAGTCGCCAGAAATGAAATCAAACTTAAGGACGTAATTGCAACTCTTCCCAATACAGAAAAACACAATTATATTATTGCTGATTTTATGAACCCTTTAGATTTAAAAGCTAAAGTGGAAACTTATATTCAAAAGAATCATGGATTTCATATTCTTGTCAACAATACTGGAGGTCCAAGAAGTGGTGCCATTATCGACGCAAGCTTAGAAGCCTTTGAAAATGCCTTTACACAACATCTAAAATGCAACCACGTACTTGCACAACTCACCGTTCCATTTATGAAAAAAGAATCATATGGACGGATTATTAATGTCATTTCAACCTCAGTAAAAGAACCGATTGAAGGTTTAGGTGTGAGTAATACCATTAGAAATGCTGTAGGAAACTGGAGTAAGACACTTTCTTTTGAGTTGGGAAGTTTTGGAATTACAGTTAATAATGTTTTACCTGGATTTACTGAAACCGAACGCTTGAACGAGATTATTAAAATCAAAGCAAATCAAGCGCAGACGAGTATAGAAGAAATGACAGAAATCATGAAAAACTATACGCCTGCAAAACGCTTTGCAAAACCAGAAGAAACTGCCAATGCAATTGTGTTTTTAGCGAGTGAAGCAGCCAGCTATATAAACGGCGTAAACATCCCTGTGGATGGTGGTCGCACAAAATCTTTGTAACTTTAAAAAATTAATCCTAATATAATACCCATGAGCAAGCTAGTATCTCCCTTAAATATTAAAGCCTGGATTGAAGAAAACAGAGCCTTATTAAAACCCCCTGTTGGAAACAAATGCGTCTGGAACGATGGCGAATTTATAGTGATGGTTGTTGGTGGTCCCAATAACAGAAAAGATTACCATTACAATGAAACCCCAGAATTTTTCTATCAATTAGAAGGGGATATTGTCCTAAAAATAATTGACAATGGCATCGCCAAAGATGTCCATATCAAAGAAGGGGATATTTATTTATTGCCTGCAAAAGTCCCACATTCCCCACAAAGGGGTGCAAACACGGTTGGGATCGTCATTGAATACCCAAGACCAAAAGGAGTAGAAGATGCTTTGGAATGGTATTGCGAAAACTGCAACCATCAACTCTTTAGAGCACCCTTTGTATTAGACAATATTGAAACCGATATGCCGATTATATTTGATCGCTATTATTCGAGTGAAGAAAAATGTACCTGTGCCCAGTGTGGCACCAAAATGGAGGTACCAAACAAGATTTAAAATACATACATCTATGAAACGTAAACTTCGCATCAACGGACATTCCCATTTACTTCCTTATCCAGAAGAAATTCCTCAATTCATGAAAGAAAAGGAGATTTTTTGGGTGGACGATGAGCGCAAGCATATGCTACAAAAGGGATGGAGTCGGCCTGTGACGCATTCAAGTTTTTTCTTAGATGAAAAACTGGAGTGGATGGAGGAAAATAAAATTGACCACGCAGTTGTTTTAAATTTATCTCAACTCTACGGAAATGGCTTGCGTTTAGAAGAAATGAAAAAAGCATTGCGTTTTCAGAACGATTATAATGCGAGAATTCAACACGACAATGCGTCTAAATTCACGTGTGGATTTGTGGTACATCCAGGATTTATTCAAGGAGCTTTGTGGGAAATTGAACGCTGCGTGAAAGAATTAGGTTTAAGAGTGTTGTGTTTACCCACTCACTTTATGGACAGTATTGGGCAATGGCGAAGTGTGTTTGATAAAGAAAATGACCCGATTTTTGAATTAGCAAATGAATATAACTTAGCTATTGAAGTTCACCCCTACGATGGTGAAAAAATGATTAAACTTGAAAACACCTCGTGGCGTTTTCATTTAATATGGATGCTAGCACAATGTGGAGATGCCTATCACTTTTACACTTTAAATGGCATGCAAGAACGCTACCCAAACATCCGAACCTGTTTTGCCCATGGAGGTCAAATGGCGCAAATGAATCTTGGAAGACGAATTCAAGGATTTGATGGTCGCCCTGATTTATTTGAAGGGAAAACCCATCCACGTAAAGCCGTTGGACACCCAAATATTTATTTTGACACCTTGGTTCATGATACGGATTCCTTAGAATTAATGTTGAAGCGTCAAGGAAGTAATCAAATTATTATGGGATTGGACGATCCTTATCCATTAGGAGAAATGGAAAGCGAAGCACAGTCCTCTTATCCAGGAAAACTACTCGATCTTGCAATTGACCGAGAACTTATATCTCAAACGCAATACGACGAGATTTGGGAAGACAATGTTTTAAGATGGTTGTTCGGAGAAGACAAAGTACAAGCTGAAAAATTGATTCAAAAAATACTATCCTAAATGCATTTTATTTCAGAGAAACTAGACGACTATGTCGTAAAACATTCCGAAGAGGAACCCACACTTTTGGCAGCACTTACAAGAGAAACCTATCAGAAAATTTTGCAACCAAGAATGCTCAGTGGACATTATCAAGGACGAGTGCTGAGTATGTTATCCAAACTCATTAGACCTAAAACCATTTTAGAATTAGGAACCTTTACAGGATATTCGGCCTTGTGTTTGGCAGAAGGCTTGGACAAAAACGGCGTTTTACATACGATTGACATCAACGAAGAATTGGTAGACTTTCAGCGTCGCTATTTTGATAAATCAGATTATGGAACACAAATCATACAGCATTTAGGATCCGCTTTGGACATCATTCCAACCTTAGACACCAACTTTGATCTGGTTTTTATGGATGCTGATAAACCTAATTATATTAATTATTTTCATCAAATTATAGACAAGCTCAACCCTGGCGGAGTCATTCTTTCAGACAATGTTTTATGGAGTGGAAAAGTGATTGAAACCCTTGACCCTTCAGATGTATCAACTAAAATTGTTTTAGAATACAATGCGTTATTAAAAGAAGATCCGCGCTTAGAAACCGTTTTGCTCCCTATTAGAGATGGTCTTACAGTCAGTATCAAAAAATAAACTCAGAAATTTCTACGGATTGATCCGGTCAAGTCATTGACCTCATCTTTCACTTTATCGAGTTCTTCCTTCACATCTTTAGTAATTGAAGTATCAATGCCATTTTTGTCGGCACTTTTTTGAATTTCACCCTTGATATCATTGGTCGCATCCTTAAGGGTTCGCATGCCTTTACCAAGGCCTTTTGCGATGCCAGGAATTTTATCTGCACCAAAGACCAATATCACAATGAACAAAATAAATGTGATTTCTGTACCACTAATAAATAAAAAGTGCGTGTATATCATAGTACAAATATAACGAGATTTCTTTGATCCACTTTGTTAATTTTTAGACAAACTTGCATTCTTAAAGTCTTTTAATTTTCCTTCTAAGAATTGAAAAATCTCTACATCACTCCTTCCTCTACAACGTTGTAGGAAATCAGGCGCATCAGAGCAGAAATAATAAAACTCCATTCGCTTTTCTTCTTTTAACTCATTCGTTTTAAAAAACAGCGGACCTACAACGTCTTTTATATGTTGGATGGTTCGCTTGTCGTTATCGAGTTTAAGTTGTTTTTTAAGCATTTTTGTGCGACCAGAAATCATATTAAGAAACTTATAGAAATTTACACTTGTACCAATGATAAGAGGACCGTCATCTGCTTCAAAAAGTCGTCTTTCTGCTAAGTTCATTCGGGGGCCTGTATAGCCTGGGATACCCAAATCGTAAAAATCGATGGGACGTTCGGCATCAGAATTGGTGATATCAGAATTTAGATTGCCCGTTAATATAGTTCCTACCATAACTTCGTCTAAAGCATTAATAGATTCCGAAAGGCTGACTGTAATGGATTTACTTTTTATTTGTTGAGCAGTTAAAACAATGGTTTTGGGCATGTATTGGATAGATGAAAAATAGAGCGAATCCGATATTTTCCCTTCAATAATAAATAATCCGTTTTGATCAGTTGTTGTATATCTATAGGAAGTCTTATTAATCACGTGAATCCCTTCCAATTCTCCGCTGGAAATAATTTTACCCGAAAGTTCTATCTTTTGTGCGTGAGTCGTAACTGATACCAACCCGCTAACAATGGTAAGAAATAGGATGGATTGCTTTGAAAAAAAAGGAGACGCCAAATTGATTAAAAATTATAATAATTGGTAAATTTACAAAAATTAAAAGATGAAACGAGCATGCTTAAACTATTATCACCCATGGGAATGACTAATAGCGAACCTGCCTGCGGCAGACAGGCAGCATGAGACCTTTTAAAATAATAAATATAAATACATGAAACAAATCCTAATTGCGAGCACTTCTACCTTACATGGAAGTAGTTTTTTGGAGTATCTGTTGGATCCCTTAAAAATTCATTTTAAGAATGTAGAAACTATTCTATTTATTCCCTATGCACGTCCTGGTGGAATCTCGCATGATGATTATACAGAAATTGTCCAGAGGGTTTTTTCTAAAATAGGAAAAACCATCAAAGGACTGCATGAATTCGAACATCCTAGGGAGGCTATCAAAAATGCGGAAGGGATTTTTACTGGGGGTGGAAATACCTTTGTATTGGTCGATCATCTCTATAAAACAAATGCCATTGACGCCTTAAAATCCTCTATTGAATCCGGCACACCCTATATAGGCACTAGTGCAGGAAGTAACATTTGTGGGCTTACAATAGGTACTTCAAATGACATGCCTATTGCCTATCCAAAAAGCTTTAAAACTTTGGGGGTTGTTCCGTTTAACATCAACCCACACTATTTGGACCCAGATCCTAACAGTACACATATGGGAGAAACCCGTGAAACCAGAATCCAGGAATTTCATCACTTTAATTCGCAACCTGTGATTGGATTAAGAGAAGGAAGTTATTTAGAAGTCATGGGCTCAAAAATCACACTTAAAGGCCCTTTGAGCGCGCGGATATTTGAGAAAGATAAAACGCCTTACGAGATTGAATCGGAGACGGATGTTTCTGGTTTGAATTAGATAACCACTTTTACAAAATGATAACCTAATTTTTGAAAGCCATCTCTTTCATAGAATTTCTGAGAAGGTTCATTATCAATGTAGGCATTGAGTTCAATGACTTGATAACCTTTAGATTTGACATAGTTCTCAATCCAATTGATAAATTGTGTCCCTAAACCTTTGTTTCTGTAAGGGTCCTCGATAAATACATGGTCCAATTCAACACTGCGGCCTGAGTAGTGTCGCGTACAAAACCACAAGCCTGAGACTCCAATAAGTTTGTTTGCATCATAAACGCCTATACATTCGTAATTCTGAGAGACCATTTCCTTAAATCGCTCTGAGAGGATCGCTTCTGAAATTAAGGGTTTCGACATTTTTTTAACTAATGGCACGACGATGTCAATAGATTCTGCTGGGATAATTTTGAATTGGATTTGCATTTAAAAGAATTTAACCCCTCAAAAATACAACTAATTTTTAGCATCTAAATTGAACATCTCATCTGAATTTTATTTTAATCTTCTTATCTTTGGACACGTTTTAACAGCGAGATTATTAACAAGAAAGTTATTTTAATGATTTTAGATGGTTGGGGAAAATCTCCAGATCCCAAAGTATCTGCAATAGATAATGCTAATACACAATTTATTGATTCTTTATATACAAAGTATGGCCATGCTAGCCTTCGCACTGACGGCCTGCATGTAGGACTTCCAGAAGGTCAAATGGGCAATAGTGAAGTTGGCCACATGAACTTAGGAGCTGGACGTATTGTTTATCAAGATCTTGCAAAAATAAACTTAGCAGTAACTAATGACACTTTGAAAGATGAAACTGTTTTAAAAGACGCTTTACAATATGCTAATAAGAACAATAAAGCGGTGCATCTTTTGGGATTGGTGAGTGATGGTGGGGTGCATTCACATTTGAATCATTTATATGGACTCCTAGATGTGATCGAAGATCATGGAGTTGAAAAGTCTTTTATTCATGCATTTACGGATGGTAGAGATGTGGACCCTAAGTCGGGTTACGGATTTATTTCTGAACTCGAAACACGTTTGGAATCATCTTCCACAAAACTAGCAACCATTACGGGACGCTATTATGCGATGGATCGTGACAACCGTTGGGAACGTGTGAAAATAGCTTACGATGCCTTAGTAAATAGCGAAGGTGAGCACTCTAAAAATGCAACTAAAACCATTGAATCCAATTATGAAGATGGTTTGACAGATGAGTTTTTAAAACCCATTATAATGACTGATTATAATAACGACCCCATTGCAAAGATTAAGGATGGAGATGTTGTTTTATTCTTTAATTTTAGAACCGATCGAGGAAGAGAATTAACAGAAGTACTCAGTCAAAATGATAAGCATGAATACAATATGCATAAACTCAACTTGCATTATGTGACCATGACAAATTACGATGATAATTTTAAAAACGTTGAAGTCATTTTTAACAAAGACAACGTCACAAACACACTCGGAGAAGTGTTGGAAACACACGGAAAAACACAGCTAAGAATGGCTGAAACAGAGAAGTATCCACATGTTACTTTTTTCTTTTCGGGGGGACGGGAAGCGCCATTTAAAGGAGAGGAACGTATATTAAAAAATTCTCCAAAAGTAGCAACCTATGATCTTCAGCCAGAAATGAGTGCATTTGAACTTAAAGATGCACTTGTAGAGGAACTCAAAAAAGAGACCCTTGATTTTGTGTGTTTAAATTTTGCTAACGGAGACATGGTTGGACATACGGGCGTGATGGAGGCAGCTATCAAAGCTTGTGAAGCAGTGGATACTTGTGTGGAAGCTGTAGTCACAACAGCATTAGAACACAACTATACGACCTTGCTGATTGCGGATCATGGAAACTGCGAAACAATGATCAATCCTGATGGATCGCCCAATACGGCCCATACAACCAACCCAGTTCCCATTATATTAATTGACAAAGAGCTCACTTCCATAAAAGATGGTGTGCTTGGCGACATTGCACCAACAATCTTAAAACTAATAGGGGTTGAAAAACCCGAAGTGATGACCCAAAGCAGCTTAATCTAAATGAATAAAAATGGACTTAACTAAAACCTTCACCCTCGCAATTGATTTTGATGGCACCATCGTCGAAGATGCATATCCAAAAGTAGGCAAGCCCAAAATATTTGCTTTTGAAACCTTAAAAAAACTACAACAAGATGGCCACCGATTGATTCTTTGGACATACAGACATGGAAAAACACTGCAAGATGCCGTCGATTTTTGTAAAGAAAATGGACTCGAATTTTATGCTGTGAACAGTAGTTTTCCGAACGAAGAATACGACCCTAAAAAAAGCAGAAAAATAAATGCAGACCTATTTATAGATGATAGAAATGTGGGGGGCTTTTATGGATGGGGCGAAATTTATCAACTCCTAACCGATAGCGACAACCCCTTATCACTTCCAAAGAAAAAAGGATTTTTAGGTTTATTCAGGTTTTAAAACTTTTAAGACAACTCTAACAAAATCAAGGCTATAAAACCAACTAAAAACTGCTTTAATTAAGTATCTTTGGGCATAATTTTTTTTACTATGCTTACGCTTAAATCAAAAGAAGAAATAGAACTCATTCGCGAAAGTGCTCTCATTGTTTCCAAAACATTAGGAATGCTTGCTAGCGAAGTAAAACCCGGAGTAACGACCTTACATTTGGACGCACTGGCAGAAACATTTATTAGAGACCATGGAGCAATTCCTGGGTTTTTGGGGATGTACGGATTTCCAAACACACTCTGTATGAGTCCAAACGACCAAGTCGTTCATGGAATTCCCAACAACACACCACTAGTAGAAGGGGATATTATTTCGATTGATTGTGGTGCATTAAAAAATGAATTTTACGGCGATCATGCCTACACTTTTTCAGTAGGGGAGATCGATGAAGACACTCAAAAATTACTAGACGTATCTAAGGCATCGCTTTATGAAGGCATTCGTGCCTTTAAACACAATAATCGCATAGGAGATGTTGGTTATGCCATTCAAAATTACTGTGAATCTCATGGTTACGGCGTGGTCAGAGAACTGATCGGACATGGCATTGGCCGCATCATGCACGAAGAACCCGAAATGCCAAATTATGGAAAACGAGGTCGTGGAAAAAAATTCCAAGAAGGTATGGTAGTTGCTATCGAACCGATGATTAATATGGGAACGCATAAAATCAAACATCACAACGACGGATGGACGATTACGACCAAAGACAACAAGCCCAGCGCCCATTTTGAACACAATGTCGCCCTTGTAGATGGACAACCAGAATTATTATCAACCTTCGCTTATGTTTATGAAGCGCTAGGGATAAAAAGTAACGAAGAAGACGGATTACGAATCAATCCTTTAACACTATAATTAACCAATAGATGAGTCGTTTAAACACCATTGAATTACAACTAGAACCCCTACGTGAGCAATTAAAATCACATCCTTTATACAGCACCCTTTCCAATATGGATGATGTAGCTGTGTTTATGGAAAACCATGTATTTGCTGTATGGGATTTTATGTCCTTATTAAAATCACTTCAGAATCATTTAACCAATGTGAATGTCCCTTGGACGCCTAAAGGTGGCGGTGCGACTGCAC
Organism: Formosa sp.; assembly: GCA_018673215.1. Classification (GTDB taxonomy): domain Bacteria; phylum Bacteroidota; class Bacteroidia; order Flavobacteriales; family Flavobacteriaceae; genus Hel1-33-131. The sequence continues at coordinate 39,300 of JABHDE010000077.1, forward strand.
GTTTTATAAATGAAATTGTGATGGCGGAAGAAAGTGATGTCAACGAACTAGGAGTACCAATGAGCCACTACGAAATGTATTTGGATGCCATGGATCAAGCCCAAGCAGATACAAGCGCCATAGACTTATTTGTCAATGCTATTGAAAACGGAGATTCCATTGAAACAGCCGCCAAAAGAATTGATTTACAAGCGCCTATTTTTGAGTTTATTCAATTCACTATGGAAGTGGTGTATTCTAACAAACCACACTGCATTGCTTCGGCATTTACCTTTGGAAGAGAGGATGTGATTCCAGATATGTTTTTAGAAATCGTGAACCAGTCACAAACTCAAGACAACGATCAAAGCTATGGTAAATTACTCTATTATTTGAACCGTCATATCGAATTAGATGGCGACGAACACGGACCTATTTCTCTTAAAATGGTCGCTGAACTCTGTGGTGAAGATGACAGTAAATGGAAAGAAGTTTTAGAAACTGCCAAAGAGGCTTTAAAGTTACGTCTTAAATTATGGGATCATATTACAGATTCCATTTTAAAACTAAAAACTTTAGAAGTCGTGTAAAACATTTAAATTTTGAAAACGCTTTTTAAGTTTATTTTAAATTTTATACCAAGGCCATTACTTATTAAAATGAGTTACGTCGCCCAACCAGCTCTCGTTTTATTTTTAAAAGGAAATTCTTACACAGACCCAATTGACGGCAAAAGTTTTCGGAAATTTTTACCATATGGCTATGGGAAACCACGTGAAAATGTGCTCTCCCCTTCTACCCTTTCGCTGGAACGCCACAGATTATTATGGTTGTACCTAAAAAACGAAACAGACTTTTTTACAAGCCCAAAAAAGGTATTGCATTTTGCTCCCGAGCAAGCCTTTCATAAACGTTTCAAAAAAATAGAACATTTTGACTATGTGACTACCGATTTAAATTCCCCTATTGCAATGGTCAAAGCCGATATTTGCAAACTCCCTTTTGAGTCTGATAGTTTTGATGTGGTTTTGTGTAACCATGTGCTGGAGCATATTTTAGATGATACCAAAGCCATGCAAGAACTTTTCAGAGTCATGAAACCAGGCGGAATGGGGGTGTTTCAAATTCCACAAGACTTAAATCGCGAAACCTCTTTTGAAGACCATAGCATTACCGATAAAAAAGAACGTGCTAAAGTTTTTGGACAATATGACCATGTACGTATTTATGGACGGGATTACTTTGACAAATTAAGGTCTGTTGGTTTTAAAGTGGAGGAAGTGGATTATACCGCGACCTTATCCGATCAAGAAATTAACAGATACCGATTGGCAAAAGGGGAAATTATTCCAGTGGTGTATAAATCTATTTAGAAGGAAAGTTGTACAAGGAAAGTTGTTCAAGTTTCATATTCTCATTCTCAAAAATCAGATGGGCTTGGAGTTCTGAATGCTCAGTTAAAAATTGTTTAACGTTCTCTATACCCATCGCTTGAAAAGCGGTGGCATAGCCATCTGCCATCATGCAATCATCTGCAATCACAGAAACACTTAAAATGTTTGTTTTGGTAGGATAGCCTGTTTTGGTATCAATAATATGTGCATAACGCTTGCCATTGGCATCCAATTTAAACTTACGGTAGGTCCCCGTAGTAGCCATGGCTTTATCTTTAAGCACAAATACCTTATCATAGCTTTGAGAACCGTCAAAATTGGGATTTTCTATGCCTACTGTCCAGCCATTATGTTTTTCTATATTCTCCCCTTTGGTTCGGAGTTCACCACCAATATTAACCAAATAATTTGCAACATTTTTAGACTCTAAAAAATCCGCCACTAAATCCACTGCATAGCCTTTGGCAATCGCATTAAAATCGAGATAAGGCTTGGGATCCGTTTTGATGAGGGTGTTATTTCTTAATATTATTTTTTCAAACCCTACAAACTGCATTAAACTATCAATCCTAAGACTATCGGGTTTGGTTTTGTTTTCTTCGGATCCAAAATTCCAGGCATTAACGAGGGTTCCAATGGTAGGATCAAACAAACCATTGGTTTGATTGTATATTTTTTTAGACGCCTTAAACACTTCTATAAAATGAGCGTCCACTACTTCTAATTCGTGTTTATTGACTTTAGAAATGTCTGAGTCCGCTTGGTAATTAGACATAGATTGGTTGATCGCTGCAAAGATACTATCTAAGGATTTTTGGTAGTTTTCATTGCTATCGGAGGCATAAGTGACATCATAGAATGTTCCAAAAATTGGCCCGTTTAATTTGGTGTTTGTTAATTCCTGTTTGCAAGAAACGGACATAAACATTAGCAGTAATAGAAAGGGGAGATAATTTTTCATCATCTAATTAAAATTTGTTTCGATCACCTGAATGCCATTGTATTCAATAAGGTATTCTTCGTTAAGATATACTGGCAAAGATTCACCCTTTGGATTTCCTATTCCAACCCCGGCATATAATACTTTGGCATCTTTTTCCTGCGCATGGTTTTTGAAGGTTTCCATCCAAACGACATCGTAATTGTTGGGGTTATCGGGTAACTTTACCACGCGAACGATCACGAAAAAGTATTGGCTATTTTTATCAATACACACAAATTGGGGGTGTTTTTTGAGTTTGCTATTGATGGCTACAAATTCAAATCCACGGGACTCTAAATCCTTTCCGACATGGTTCATTGCCAAATTGTGCATTTCTTGTTTGGAAAGTGGTTTGCTCATGCTACAAAAATACAAAAAGCCCAACACAAGTGCTGGGCTAGATTATATAAAATTTAGAAGTAATTACCCTCCAAAATCATCAAACCGAATGTGCTCATCTGGGATTCCATAATCTTCACCCATTTTTTGAACCGCTTGGTTCATTAAAGGAGGTCCACAGAAATACAGTTCGATATCTTCAGGTGACTCGTGATGGCTTAAATAATTATCGATCACACAATTGTGGATAAATCCAACAAAACCGTCTCCTTCGCCATCGATGCCATCTTTTACTTTCCAGTTATCTTCTTCCATAGGTTCGGATAAGGCTAAATAAAATTTGAAATTTGGAAATTCTTTTTCTAATTGCTCGAAATGGTCTAGATAAAATAATTCTCTTTTAGAACGTCCACCATACCAATAAGTGACTTTACGGCCTGTTTTGAGAGTTCTAAACAAGTGGTACAAATGCGAACGCATTGGTGCCATACCAGCACCACCACCAACGTATAACATTTCAGACTCACTTTCATTAATAAAGAATTCACCGTAAGGTCCAGAGATAGTTACTTTATCTCCTGGTTTTTGCGCAAAAATATACGAGGATGCAATTCCTGGATTTACGTCCATCCATCCATTATTAGCACGGTCCCATGGTGGCGTAGCTATACGCACATTTAACATGATTTCGCGTCCTTCTGCTGGGTAAGATGCCATTGAATAGGCACGCTCTACCGTTTCACTATTTTTCATAGTTAGTGGCCATAGACCAAATTTGTCCCATTCCGCTTGAAACTTGTCTGGAGTTTCGTGTTCTTCAGGATGTGCTGTAATGTCAATATCCTTAAAGTTAATTTCACATTCTGGAATTTCAATCTGGATATACCCCCCAGCTTTGTACCCCATATCTTCTGGGATTTCCACTACGAATTCTTTAATAAAAGAGGCAACATTATAGTTACGTACAACAGTTGCTTCCCACTTTTTAATCCCAAACACTTCTTCTGGAATGGTAATTTCCTTGTCTTGTTTCACTTTTACCTGACAGGACAAACGGGCCCCACTTTTTAGCTCTTTTCTTGAGAAGTGAGGAGTTTCTGTTGGCAAGGCTTCACCTCCACCTGAGAGAACATGACATTCGCATTGAATACAGGTTCCACCACCACCACAAGCAGATGGTAAAAATATTTTATTGGACCCAAGAGTCGATAATAAAGTAGCTCCTGAAGCCACTTCAATTTCACGTTCACCATTAATAAGAATCTTTACAGGTCCTGATGGTGATAATTTTTGTTTTACAAAAAGGAGTACACTAATTAATAGCAACGAGGTCACTAAAAATGCTACAACGGTAGCTAAAATGGTTCCGGTTGTTCCAGCGGCTAAAATCATCATATTAGTTAACTATTTTTATTTGATTATCTACTTCTGCTTCGAGTTCTGTAGTTTCAGATATTACTTCTTTTGGGGCTTCTTTTACTTCTTCGTCACCTCCTGTTAGCATTCCACCAAAACTTAAAAAACCAATCCCCATAAGTCCAGTAACAATGAATGTTATCCCTAAACCTCTAAGAGGTGCAGGTACATTAGAATAACGGATTTTTTCGCGAATGGCAGCAATGGCTAAAATGGCTAAAAACCAACCAATTCCTGATGATATGCCGTAATTAACAGCCAGCCCTAAAGTTTCGATTTCACGCGCTTGCATGAACAAAGAGCCTCCAAGTATCGCGCAGTTTACCGCGATTAAGGGTAAGAAAATACCTAGTGAATTGTAGAGAGATGGTGAAAACTTTTCAACTACAATTTCTACGAGCTGAACCATGGTTGCTATCGTTGCTATAAACATAATGAACGAAAGGAAACTAAGGTCATATTCTGCAAATTCTGGACCTAACCAAACTAATGCACCAGGTTGTAATAAATATTGGTCTAACAACCAGTTTAGAGGCACTGTGATGGCAAGTACAAAAATAACGGCGGCACCAAGTCCAACAGCGGTTGCTACTTTTTTAGAGACGGCTAAATATGAGCACATACCCAAGAAAACCGCAAACACCATATTATCAATGAAAATTGATTTGAAAAATAATTCGATGTGTTCTATCATTGTCTTTTATTTAAATTCTTACTAAAGAAATTTATCTTCAATTAATGTTGTGTTTCTACTACGTTGTACCCAAATAATAAGACCTACAATTATCAAGGCCATTGGGGGCATAAGCATAAATCCATTGTTTTCATATCCTATGGAGTAGAGTCCCGTTTTCTCAATGGGATCTCCAAGTACTGGAACTCCAAAAAGGGTTCCAGACCCTAAAAGTTCTCTAAAAAACCCTACCGCTATAAGTATCACTGCGTATCCAAATGCATTTCCGATACCGTCTAAGAAAGATTTCCATGGCCCATTTCCAAGGGCAAAGGCTTCAAATCGTCCCATGATAATACAGTTGGTAATAATCAATCCAACAAATACAGAGAGTGTTTTACTTAACTCATATGCATAGGCTTTGAGTACTTGATCGACAATAATTACTAAGGACGCTACAACAATAAGTTGAACGATAATTCTAATTTTAGAAGGAATAATATTTCGCATCAACGAGATGACAACATTTCCAATTCCTAAAACGAACAGTACTGCAATTCCCATTACTAGGGATGCTTTGAGTTCTGCCGTAATTGCTAAGGCTGAACATATCCCCAAAACTTGAATTGTAATTGGGTTGTTATCTGCTAACGGATCCGTTATTAATTTGGCATCTTTTTTTGAAAGTAGTCCCATGTTAGTTCAATTGATTTTTTAAATTTTTAAAGTATGGTAAATACAATTTTAAATCCTTTTTTATCATTGCAGACACGCCATCTCCAGTAATTGTTGCCCCTGCCAAAGCATCGACTTCATAGTCATCTTTAGTTAAGTTTTTAGGATCGTTATTTCCTTTGGCGACTGTAATTCCTTTAAAAGTACCATCTTCTGATAATAATTTTTCACCCACAAAATCATCCATAAAATAACGTTGTTTGATGTTGGCTCCCAAACCAGGAGTTTCGGCAGCATGGTCAAAAAAGGCACCTTGAACAACCATGTTTTCATCCAAAGCTACATAACCCCAAATGGCATCCCACAGTCCTTTTCCTCTGATAGGTATAATGTAAAATGATTCTCCTTCTTTCTCTCCTAAAAATAAAGGCAATAAACGAGTGCCTCCGTTTTTAGTTTTGGCTTGTTCTTTTTTGACGTCGATAAGGTAGGCTTCTGTATTTTCTTCAGAAGTACCATCTGCATTAATTATTAATTGTTTTGAGATGTATTTTGAAAATTCTCCAGCCACTTTATCGGTTCCAATAAACTTGATGTCTGAAGCACCGTTTTCATTGACTCCCATTGCATACAGAATGTTTTGCTGTGTTTCCATACGCTTGTTCTCTTGAATATTTGGTTTCAAAGAAGAGGCTGTAAAGGCTAACAAGGATCCTACGATTACCACCATTGCAATGGCAAATAGAATCGTGTATTTGTTTGTGTCTGTATTAGTACTCATATTTATGCAGTTTTAACATTAAGACGTTTCATTCGTTTTTTGACATTTCCTTGAACCACATAATGATCGATGGTTGGCGCAAATACATTCATCAGAAGAATGGCTAAAAAGACACCTTCTGGATAGGCAGGGTTAAACACTCGAATCATGATGGAGATAAACCCAATCAAAAATCCATAAATCCATTTTCCTTTGTTGGTTTGGGCAGCTGTTACAGGATCGGTTGCCATAAATACGGCTCCAAATAAAATACTTCCTATTATTAAATGTTGCCAAAATGGAACACTCATTAATCCGTAAAACTTGCTTGAACTTGAAATCCAACCCGCATCTACAACGCCGTTAAAAATCAGTCCCATTGTAAGGGCTCCTATAAGGGTGCTTAAAATGATTCTCCAGCTTCCAATTTTTGTAAATATTAAAAAGAGAGCTCCCAAAATGATTAACAATTTTGAGGTTTCTCCTACAGAACCTGGGATGATCCCCCAGAACATATCCCAATAATCATAGATCACTGAATTGTTTTGAGCATAACTACCTAAAATTGTTTCACCTGAAATGGCATCTGCTGTTCCAGCACGTTCCACTGCTCCGTGAACCCAAACTTTATCTCCACTCATCCATGTTGGATACGCAAAGAATAGGAAGGCACGAATGGTCAGTGCAGGATTCAAAATATTCATCCCTGTACCTCCAAAGACTTCTTTTCCAATAACCACGCCAAAAGCGACGGCAACTGCAAGCATCCAAAGCGGTAAATCAATAGGAACGATGAGTGGCACTAACATTCCGGTTACTAAGTAACCTTCTTCAACTTCGTGTCCTTTAATAACTGCAAACAAAAATTCGATTGCCAATCCAACTCCATAAGATACAACTACCAAAGGCAATACTTTCCACATTCCTATGACTAAATTGCTCCAAGTCCAAAAAGATCCACCTAAAAAACCTTGAGCAGACTCAATAGTTCCCAGTGCCAAATGGTGTTGGTAACCCGCATTAAACATTCCAAAAATCAAACAAGGTACCATAGCCATAATGACGGTATTCATGGTACGCTTTAAATCATCGGCAGCCTTGATGTGCGTACCATTGTGCGTGATTTCGTTTGGTAAATATAAAAAGGTGTGTAAGGCATTGAAAGCAGGAGCCATTTTTGTGTCTCTGTACTTTTCTTTAATGGTATGTAATTTATTCTTTAAACTCATTTTATCCTATTTCTTTAAGCATTAAGTCTAGTCCTTCTCTAATTATTTTTTGATGTGGTTGTTTAGACACACATACAAATTCAGTCAACGCAAAATCTTCGGGCGCTACTTCATACATTCCAAGTGCCTCCATTTCGTCAAGATCTTGATACATACAAGCCTTTAGAATTTGCATTGGAAAGATATCTAATGGAAAAACTTCTTCATAAGATCCTGTAATTACAAAAGCTCTATGTTCTCCGTTTGTATTGGTGTTTAAGTCAAATTTTTTATTTGGAGTCATCCACGAAAACGTCAAAGCCCTTGAGGTGGATATCTTGTTAAAAACAGGTTTATTCCATCCAAAAAATTCATAATCATCTCCTTCTGGAATCACCGTTACCACATTAGAGTAATACCCTAAATAGCCATCTGGTTTAATTTCTTTTCCACTTAAAACATTTCCAGAAATAATTCTTACATGCGCATCTTTTTCAATCCCACGGTCGTAAACCATGGTTGCGATTTCGCTACCAATTTTAGTAACTAAATAGCGTGGCTCTTTGATACCTGATCCGGCAAGTGCCACTATACGTTCGGCATTGAATTTACCTGTTAAAAGTAATTCACCAATAATAACCAAATCTTGAGGTGTTACGGTCCAAACAACTTCACCTTTATTTATAGGGTCGATTTTATTGATGAGAGTTCCGACATTTCCTGATGGGTGTGGCCCTGAAACCTTATGAGTTACAACATCTTCTAAATTGGTAAAAGGAGAATGTGAATCTTTAGAAACACTCACATTTATATTTCCAGTAGTTAATTTTGAAAGGGCAGTAACGGCTGCTTGTAGTTCTGCTTTTTTATCTGTTAATACAAAATCATAATCGGCTGCTAAAGGAGCAGAAGCATAGGCAGAAACAAAAATTCCTTTTGGAGTGCTCTCTGGATTTGCAATCACATCATAGGGACGTTGCATGATAAAAGGCCAGCAACCAGAAGCTAGTAATTTTGCTTTAATTTCTTCAGCTTTTGCACTTTCAACTTCAATTTTTTGGTGGTCCAAAAATGTTTGAGTTTTATCGGCTTGGATTTTAACTTCTAATATACGACGTTTCTCACCTCTTAAAATTTCAACAATTTCTCCAGAAACAGGTGAAACAAATTGAATAGATTCGTTGGATTTATCGTAAAAAATAGGCTCACCAGCTTGCACTTTGGTGCCCGCTTTTACTAATAATTTAGGTGTGAGTCCGTGAAAATCTTCAGGTCTAATACTGTAAAAGTTACTTTTAATGGCATCACTTTTTATTAAGGCTGCCTCCCCTACTAACTTAATATCTAACCCTTTTTTAATTCGGATGTCGTTGGACATAGGTAATTTTTGTTGAATTATTATCTAAAAAACGCTGCAAAATTACAAATTTAATGTACAGTTTACACAATAAATACTAACATTTTTTTAATAAAAGTCTGCAATTTATTTTAGGTACAAAATTTGTTTATATTTACGTTGTATTTTATAAAATTCACATGCTTAAACATATTTATATTTCATTTCTTTTACTGGTGTCTACTACTAGTTTTTCACAAATAAAAGAAGTTGAACCAAATGATTTCGTTAAAACAATCAACTTCAAAAGCAATACCAATCAATCTGAATTACCCATTTTAACTTTAAATGAACGCTTGTATTTAGAATTTGACGTACTGAGCCCGGATGAGGAGGACTACTATTATGTCATTGAACATTATAATTATGATTGGACTGAATCTAACTTAATGAAGTCTGAATACCTTCAGGGACTCGACAACTTACGAATTGTGAATTATGAAAACTCTTTCAATACCTATCAAATTTATTCTAATTATCGACTCCAAATTCCCAATAAACAAACACGACTCAAGGTAACCGGTAATTATTTAATTAAAATTTATGATGAAAACGACCAAATTGTGTTTAGCCGTAAGTTTATGGTCTATGAAAACTTAGCAAATGTTGGAATACAACTAAAACGATCGCGTGATGTAAGGCATGTAAACACAAAACAATCCGTTGATTTTGTAATTAATACAACCAACTACAATTTTAATAACCCCAAACAAACAGTTAACACAGTGATCCTTCAAAACAACAACTTAAAAACAGCTATTTCGGGTTTGAAACCTCAATATATCTTAGGAAATGAATTGATTTATCGCTATACCACTGAATCCTCTTTTTGGGGTGGAAACGAGTATTTATATTTCGAAACTAAAGATGTAAGAGGAACAAATTTAGGAGTTCAGTTTACTGAATTGGAGGATTTATATCACAGTTATTTATATTTGGACAGCAATCGATATAACAGAGGCTATACTTACAATCCAGACATCAACGGGAATTTTCAAATTACTATTTTAGATCGTGACAACCCTTCCATTGAGGCTGATTATACCGTTGTTCATTTTTCACTCTTAAATCCAGAACTGTCAAATGAATCCATCTATGTTTACGGAGCCTTTAATAATTACGCCTTAAACTCTTCTAATCAAATGGTTTTCAACCCAGAGAGTGGCGTTTATGAAATTGCCATAAAACTAAAACAAGGATTTTACAATTACAAATACGTACTTGTGAATGCTCAAGGAAAATTAGAGGAAGGTGTGATTAGTGGTGATTTTTATGAAACTGAAAACAACTATAAAGTACTCGTTTATTATAGAGACTTGGGTGCACGCTACGATCGCATCGTAGGTTTTGGAGAAGGCACTTCTACACAAATAGGTAATTAATACGCTTGGAATTTAATTCCTATTTTATAATACAGACACAACAAGACAGAGCTTTTTATTAAATAATTTTTTAGTTTGACTAAATTTACTATTTTTATACGCTATGATTGAGCAAATTACCAAAGGAATTAAAATTTCAATAGAATCCAACTTTGAAGGCACCTTCAACAAGGATGACTGTATTCATTATGCATTTAGTTATGGAGTTGTTATTGAAAATAAAAGTCACGAAGTTGCACAGCTAATTGCGAGAAAATGGATTATCATGGAAGCCCTGAACGAAAATGAAATTGTGATTGGTGAAGGAGTGGTTGGCGAAAAACCCATTCTTTTACCTGGTGATCGTCACACATACAACTCAGGATGTGTTTTGAAATCTCCTTTTGGAGCTATGAAAGGTAGCTACCTAATGGTAAATCCCTCCAATTCAGAACAATTCAAGGTCACAATTCCAACTTTTAAATTAAGTGCCTCATTTGCACAAAATTAAACTACATTTTAAACTTAAACATCGACTATAAAGTGTAGTTTTACACTTTAATAGCACACACTAAAAAAACAAACATCATGGGAAAAGGATTTTTTAAGGTTCCAGTTGCAATAAATGAACCTGTCAAATCATATGAGCCAGGTTCTCCGGAACGTGAAGAAGTACTCTCAACTTATAAGACAATGCTAAAGGAAACTCTAGAAGTTCCAATGTACATAAATGGCAAATATATAAGATCAGGAAACACACAAACAATGCATCCTCCGCACGATCATCAGCATGTTTTAGGGTCGTATCATACCGCTGAAAAAACGCATGTAGAAACAGCGATTGCTACCGCTTTGGAAGCGCGAAAATCTTGGTCACAACTCCCTTGGGAACAACGTGCAGGAATTTTTCTTCGTGCAGCCGAATTAATAGCGGGGCCATATCGAGCAAAAATAAATGCCTCTACAATGATTGGACAATCTAAAACAGTTTTTCAAGCTGAGATTGATGCTGCCTGTGAGTTTGTAGATTTCTTAAGATTCAACGTTCAGTTTATGATCGATATTTATAAAGATCAACCTCAAAGTACGAGTGCCGCTTGGAATCGAATCGAATACCGACCCCTCGAAGGGTTTACCTATGCAGTTTCTCCATTTAACTTTACATCCATCGCGGGGAATCTTCCTGCCTGTATGGCCTTAATGGGTAATGTTGTGGTATGGAAACCAAGTGACAGTCAAGCCTATTCTGCAAAAATTATTATGGATATTTTTGAAGAAGCTGGTATCCCCCCAGGAGTCATTAATGTAGTTTTTGGAGATCCTGTGATGATTACGGATACCGTTTTGGCGAGCCCCGATTTTTCTGGACTTCACTTTACAGGATCAACCCACATTTTTAAAGAACTTTGGAAACAAGTTGGAACTAATATTCACAACTACAAAACTTATCCGAGGATTGTTGGCGAAACAGGTGGAAAAGATTTTATAGTCGCACACCCTTCGGCACATGCCAAACAGGTTGCGACCGGAATGTTAAGAGGTGCTTATGAGTTTCAAGGGCAAAAATGCAGCGCAGCTTCTAGAGCCTACATTCCTCAAAGCTTGTGGCCTGAAATTAAAGCCTTTTTAATTTCAGAAATGAAAACATTTAAAATGGGATCGCCTGAAGATCTAACAAACTTTATAACAGCAGTAATTCACGAAGGGTCCTTTGATAAGCTTGCAGGATTTATAGATCGAGCTAAAGAAGATGCTGATGCAACTATTATTGCTGGAGGAAACTATGACAAGAGTAAAGGTTACTTTATAGAACCAACACTTATTGAAACGACCAATCCAAACTATGCAACAATGAGCACCGAATTATTTGGCCCTGTGATGACAGTCTATGTTTATGAAGACTCTGCATATGAAGCCACTTTAAAACTTGTAGACGAAACAAGCGAATATGCGCTGACAGGCGCTATCTTTTCAACGGATAGATATGCAGCTACATTAGCTACTAAATTGCTAGAAAATGCTGCTGGAAACTTTTATATTAATGACAAGCCTTCGGGTGCTGTTGTAGGACAACAACCTTTTGGGGGAGCACGTGCTTCTGGAACCAACGACAAAGCAGGGTCTGCTCAGAATTTATTACGTTGGGTTTCACCACGAATGATTAAAGAAACCTTTGTAACACCAACAGATTATCGCTATCCTTTTTTAGGAGAATAACCCATTGATTTCAATTCAAAAAGCCACTCAATGAGTGGCTTTTTTGTGTGTGAAAACTATAAATTTTAATAAGTTCGGTAATCTTCTTTAAATAAGCCTAAAAAAATACTGACTTTTTTATGTATGTTTATTTTGGTTTAACAAAATATTGAGTTCTTTCTACACCGACTTCCTTTGCGTTGTAACTATTATTGTTAATTAAACGTTTAGTAGATCACTTTAAAAAACCAGCATCTCGAGGTAAATCAAAATTGCATATTAAGTTAAATAGTATTTTGTATATTTAGTTTATCAAATTATTCATTTTATTAAACAAAATAATAATATGTTTGTAGTGAGTATAAAAACATTGTTATGAAAAAAACTATATATATTTTAGTATTTAGCTTGAGCTTCACACTTTTTGCACAAGAACAATTACCAAACACAACCCTGAAAACACTATCTGGCTCCAACACGACCTTGGGTGAAATCGCTGCTGAAAATGATCTCATTGTAGTTTCGCTTTGGGCAACATGGTGTGTTCCATGTAAAAACGAATTGGATGCTGTCGCAGATGTATATGACGATTGGGTTTCAGAAACAGGTGTAATTTATTATGCAGTCTCAATTGACGATCCCAGAACTGCCAAACGAGTCAGACCAATGATTAATGGTAAAGGATGGGAGTTTGAAATTTTGCTGGATGAAAACAGCGATTTAAAACGTGCTTTTGGTGTAAGCACAGTTCCCTACACAATTATTATTAAATCTGGTGAGATTGTATTCAAACATACTGGATACACACCCGGGTTTGAAGATGAACTTTACGAAAAAATTGTCGCCCTGAAAGACTAACGCTTTCAAGCCGGACTAAACACTTTATTTCGAGGGGGTACTCGCATCAACTTAACTCGTATTTGATTAAATAATTAAAATCCATTAAAATGAATAAACAAATCCTTGTAGCGCTTGTTTCACTTATCACTGTAGCGATTCATTCACAAGAAACCGAAGAGAAAAGTAGTTTTAATAAAATTATAGAACGCCTCAATGTTAGTTTCGAGTCTAATTCACAATGGTATTTGAATGACGATGCTATTAAGGACTTTGATGAGGAAGAAAAATTAAGAGCAAATAGTTATTTAAGAATTGATTATCAAATTTCAGATCGGTTTTCTAGTGGATTTCAATTAGAAAGCTATGTACCAGAACCCCTGCTAAATTACAGTAGATTATTTGACAAAGAAATAGGACTAGGGACATTCTATCTTAATTATAGCAATAATAAACTAGACATTACTCTCGGACATTACTATGTTCAGTTTGGCAGTGGTCTTATTTTACGAGCTTGGGAAGACCGTGCTCTAGGCGTTAATAATGCTCTAAGAGGAGGTAAAATTGTTTATGACCCAACAAACTATTTGAGATTAACGGCACTTTACGGTAAACACCGTAAGGGTTTTGATGTTTCAGACTCCAATGTTTTTGGATTTGAAACTCAATTTGACATTGCAAATGCTTTTCAAATAGAAAGCCTTAATAGTTTAAAACTAGGACTGAGTTATGTAGGTAAACAAGAAGAATATAAAAGTGAAGCTTCAAATCCACAAACTACAATTGAAATTCCTGAGTTGGTAAATTCATTTGGAGCTCAACTTGATTTAGAATACAAAAATATATATACCAACTTTGAATACATATACAAAAGTGAAGATGTACGTCTTAATAATGTCATTCCAAATATAGTATCATTTTCAGAGCAAGTATTATTTGACGGAAATGCAATCACATGGAATATTGGTTATTCTCAAAAAGGATTTGGAATTGGCTCTACTTTTAGAAGACTTGAAAATATGCGATTTTTCTCGGAAAGAAGTTTTCTAAACCTTAACAACAATCCAACAACACAACTGAGTATGAACTACTTGCCTGCGTTGACCAAACAACATGATTATACACTTGCCAATATCTATATCTATCAATCCCAACCAGGGCTAGTTATTGAAAATTATGGCACTCCATTAATCAAATCTGGGGAGATTGGAGAGTCTATAGATGTGTTTTACAATATAAAAAAAGGCACTCTTTTTGGAGGTAAATACGGAACAAAACTAAGCGCAAATTGGGCATACTGGGCAAATCTAACAAACAGTTATTCCGACCCTTCAGGAACACCATATTTTACAGGTGATGATTTAACTTATGAAACAGAATTATTGAATTTTGACGACAAACTTTATTCAGAAATCAATGCTGAAATTCGTAAAAAATGGTCTCCTAAATTAAAATCTATATTTACTTATATAAACCTAAGTTATAACAAAGGGTTTTTAGAATCTAAAGGGGCCGATGATTTTGTAAATGCTTGGATTGGGATTGCTGAAAGCACTTATAAATTTAAAGCGGGTAAATCCGTTAGACTGGAGTTACAGCATCTTTCTACAAATGATGATGCTCGAAACTGGGCGGGGGGCACCATCGAGTATTTTTTTAATTCAAAATTTGGGGTATACCTTAATGACTCCTACAACTACGAGGAGAGTAAAATAACTGAAAATACTAAAATTCATTTTTTCAACCTAGGAGGGAGCTACACAAAAGGCTCCACGCGTGTGGGAATCAATTATGGACGCCAACGAGGAGGCTTGTTATGTGTTGGAGGAGTGTGTAGACCCGTGAGTAAAAACGCAGGACTAACCCTTAATTTAGTAGCTACTTTTTAAATTACTTGCCCTTGTATTTAAGTGGGAGATGTACTATTTTTTTGGTTTCAAAAAAATCTTCTTCAAAATAAGTACTTAAATCGTACAGAGTAGTTTTTGTGTAGAGCTTAAGCTCTTCTGTTAAATCACCGCCTTTAAGATATAGGATTCCGTTTTTGATTGAGTGTGTGTTTTTTTTAGCAACTCTATTTTTGACCCATCCCACAAAATCAGGCATATTGGTCACAGCACGACTTATAATAAAATCATAGTAACCTTTAATTGATTCGGCTCTGGCATGTGTGGTTTTGACATTATCCAAACCCAAACTTTGTGCAACACCATTGACGACCTTTAATTTCTTGTTGATACTATCTACCAAATGAAATTTTACATCAGGAAATAAAATGGCTAACGGAATTCCTGGAAATCCACCTCCGGTCCCAATATCTAAAATTTGAGCCCCTGAATTAAACTGTATTAATTTTGCAATAGACAACGAATGAAGAACATGACGCAAATATAGCGCCTCAATATCTTTTCTGGAAATCACATTAATTTGCGAATTCCATTCTTCATACAATTCTTGCAATGCTTCAAACTGTTTGAGTTGAATTTCTGAAAGGTCAGGAAAATATTTCTGAATTAAAAGCATAACTTGGTAAGTTTTCTGCAAAAATAGCCATTAAAATGTTAAATGTTAAGAATTCTCTCGCTCTAAACTTTTTTATTATTTACATTTGATTATTATTTTCCATCAAAATAACAATAACAACTCATGACAAAATCAACCATCACATTTTCGAGAAAAGATTCTGCTAAGTTTTTTAAAACTTTAAACGGTCGAGTTAATAATTATTTTAAAGAAAATAAAATTAAACGCTCTGGAAACTGGAAACTTTGGACCAAAACCATTGTGATGTTTTCAATTTTTCTTGTGCCGTATTTTTTAATACTTACAATTAATATGCCTGGATGGCTCCAAATCCTATTTACAGTAGTGATGGGGGTTGGAATGGCCGGAGTTGGAATGAATGTTATGCATGACGGAAATCATGGCTCATTTTCTAACAAGTCATGGGTCAATAACATTATGGGAGGGAGTATTTATATCCTTGCTGGCAATGTTTATAACTGGAAGGTTCAACACAATGTATTGCACCACACTTACACCAACATTCACGGACACGACGAAGATTTAGATGCAGGTCGTGTATTGCGATTCACCAAACACACAGAATGGAAACGTTACCATAAATTCCAACATATTTACTCGGTTTTACTGTATGGTTTACTAACTATTAATTGGGCAATTACTACCGATTTTCTACAGATGAAGCGGTATATGAAGCGGAAACTTTCCTACGGAAAATTTCCAAATCCATTCTTAAACTGGAGCACACTCGTTATTTCAAAAGTAATTTACTTAGGTTTATGGATTGCACTTCCAATGTTGATTTTGGATATTGCGTGGTATAAAGTTCTAATAGGTTTTTTCGTAATGCACTACACCGCAGGACTGATTCTCAGTATTGTTTTTCAATTGGCTCATGTAATGGACGAAGCAGAAATGCCAATGCCAGAAACTGATGGCACAATGAAAAATACATGGGCAATTCACCAACTTAAAACAACAGTTAACTTTTCACCAAAAAACAGATTGATTAACTGGTTTACTGGAGGATTAAACCACCAAGTAGAACACCATATTTTTCCAAATATATCACATATTCACTACGGTAAAATTGCTGAAATTGTAAAGAAAACTGCACAAGAATTTAACTTACCTTATAACGAATTTGAAACCACACGAAAAGCAATCATAGCCCATTTTAAATACCTGAAAGAAATGGGCACAAAACCTTTACTACAAGCATAAAAGAACAACAATGAACCAATTACTTTCTGAAAGAATTTTAAATATGGCCACATCAGCCACACTAGCGATGGCGGCCAAAGCAAGAGAATTAAAAGCCGAAGGCAAAGACATTATAGGGTTGAGTTTGGGAGAGCCAGACTTTAATACTCCTGATTTCATCAAAAATGCTGCCAAGATAGCCATCGACGAAAACTACAATTCATACACCCCAGTAGATGGATATGCGGAATTAAAGCAAGCCATCATCACCAAATTTAAACGTGACAATAATATCAACTACCAGCCCTCTCAAATTGTGGTTTCTACAGGAGCAAAACAATGTTTGGCAAATGTAGCCTTGGTACTACTAAACAAAGGAGACGAAGTGATCTTACCTTGCCCATATTGGGTGAGCTACGCTGATATCGTTAAATTATCTGATGGTATTCCTGTTGAAGTAGTGACCTCTATTGAGAATGACTTTAAAATGACACCTCAGCAACTAGAGGCGGCTATTACACCAAACACTAAAATGATTTGGTTCAGCTCCCCTTGTAATCCAAGCGGATCTGTTTACAGCAAAACCGAGCTTAGAGCTTTAGCAGATGTTTTAAAAAATCATCCTAATATTTATATCGTTTCTGATGAAATTTACGAGCATATCAATTTTATTGGTGGCCATGCAAGCATGGCTGAATTTGAGGACATGTATGACCGAACTATAACCGTTAACGGAGTCTCTAAAGCATTTGCAATGACAGGCTGGCGAATTGGTTTCCTTGGAGCTCCAGAAGCCATTGCACGCGCATGTAACAAAATGCAAGGACAAATTACAAGTGGTGCAAATTGTATTGCTCAACGTGCTGTAATTACAGCCTTAGAGGCATCCCCTACGAAAGTTCAATATATGATTGACGAGTTTAAAGTGCGTCGCGATTTGATTCTCGGATTATTAAAAGATATTGATGGATTTACTTGCAATACGCCCGAAGGTGCTTTTTATGTATTCCCAGATGTCACTGCCTTTTTTGGCAAAACACTAAACGGGACACTTATTGAGAACGCTACAGACTTTTCTTTGTACTTGTTAGAAGCTGCTTTGGTGGCTACTGTTACAGGAGATGCGTTTGGAAATCCAAATTGTATCCGCATATCCTATGCAGCGTCTCAAGATCAAATTATCGAAGCAATCAGTCGTATCAAAAAAGCCGTAAGCTAGCTAAAAATTGTTTTTATCGATTTCTCCAGAAAAAAGGAGTAAATAAGATCAGAACTGTGAATAATTCTAATCTTCCAATCAGCATTAAAAATGCTGCCCACCATTTTCCGGCTGTAGGCATTGCAAAAAAGTTATGAGAAGGCCCGAACTCTCCAAGCGCAGGACCAACGTTCCCCAAGCTTGAAGCAGCTACTCCTACAGCAGATTGAAAATCGAGACCCAAAAGTGCAAATCCTAATGCCCCTACAATAAAGGATAGCATGTAGAGAATAAAAAAACCAAGTACATTAAATACAATGTCTCCAGAAACAGATTTATTGTTGTAACGAACAGGTAAAATCGCACTTGGATGTAATGAACGCTTAAACTCTAAAAACCCATTTTTTAAAAGCAGTAAATGTCGTACTATTTTTACCCCACCTGAAGTACTCCCTGCAGATCCTCCAAGAAACATCAACCCAAAGAAAAACACTACTAATAGTGGTGACCATAAAGTAAAATCTGATGACACGAAACCAGTGGTTGTTAAAATTGCTACGACTTGAAAAAGTGCATGCCTAAAAGACCCTTCGCCAACACCCCAAATCGCGGGATGAGTAAACGCTGAACTACTTTCTAAAAAAGTATTGAGATAAATAATTCCCCCTACAATAAGTGAAAAAAGGATTGTCAATTTAAAATACAACTTAAATTCCTCGTCCCTTACTACTTTGCTTACATTTCCTTTAAACACGAAATAACTCAATACAAAATTAGTTCCTGCTAAGAACATAAAAAAGATGACTATGTACTGTATCAAAGGAGAATCATTCCAAAATGCCATACTCGCATTTTTAGTTGAAAAACCACCAGTTGAAAGAGTACTCATAGAGTGATTAAGCGCATCAAAAAAGGACATACCCGCTAGGGATAAAAACAAAGTTTCGGCTGCTGTAAATCCAAAATAAATAAGCCACAATCGTTTGGCTGTATCTGTTATTCGTGGATGTAATTTATCGGCACTAGGCCCAGGAGCTTCTGCTGCAAAAAGCTGCATACCTCCAATTCCTAACAGTGGTAAAATCGCAATTGCTAATACAATAATTCCCATCCCCCCTATCCAATGAGTTAAGCTCCTCCAAAACAAGATGCCTCTGGGGAGTGACTCTATATCATTCAATATAGTAGAACCCGTTGTGGTATATCCTGAGATGGTTTCAAAAAAAGCATTTGTAAAATCAGGAATAACTCCGGTAAATAGATATGGAAGTGTCCCGGACAGGGTCATCACAATCCAACCAAAAGTAACCACCAAATACCCCTCACGCTTGTTCATTTCTTTGGTGTGATCTCGAGTAAAAAACATAGCTAAGATTCCAAACAATAACACAGAAATACCCGCTAGAAATAAACTAAAAGTCTCGCCATCTTTATAACAAAAACTTAAGAGAGCAGCTAACAACATAAAGCCCCCATTGAACAACAATAAAAGACCAAAAAAGTGAAATATAATTTTATAATTGAGTTTCATTAACAGGATGGGTTAGTAAAAGTAGCTCTCAATTTTTTTGATAGATTGAGGTAAGCAACAAACAACGACACGGTCGCCTGAAACGATTTTAAAATCTCCCAAGGCTATGAACCCTTCTTCATTTCTAATCACACCCCCAATAATCGCAGAGAGAGGAAATTCGATCTCTTTGATATACTGATCACATATCTTAGATGTCGGTTTCACTACAAACTCAAGCAGTTCTGCATCCAAATTGCTAAGTTTGGTCATTGCTACTACATCTCCCTTTCGGATGTATCTAAAAATACTATTGGCAGCAAGAAGTTTTTTATTAATGAGCGTATCGACACCAATTGAATGTGATAGCTCGTAATAATCCATGTTTTCAACCAATGCGATGGTTTTTTTAACCCCCTTTGATTTGGCTACTAAACACGACATAATATTAGTTTCAGAATTTCCAGTTACAGAAATAAATGCATCCATATCTTTGATATTCTCCTCTTCTAAAAGTGCAACATTTCGACCGTCTCCATTAATCACCAAGGTGTTTGGAAGTTGTTCTGCTAAATCAAAAGCTCTATCTTTAAGTTTTTCGACAAGTTTAATATTGAAACTTTTAGAAAGATCACATGCAGTTTTAGATCCAATTTTACCCCCTCCTAAAATCATTACGTCTTTAATTTCAGTTTTTTTCTTTCCTGTAAGTTTACAGAGTTCTTCATCACCTCCTTCGGAAGTGATAAAAACAACACGATCTCCGTCCTTAAAAACAGTATCTCCTCGCGGAATTATGGTTTGATGCGATCCAGAACGCTGTATCACAATAGGAATAAAATGGATGTCAGAAAGCAATTGGGCTGCAACTTTTACAGATTTATTAATAATTTTAGCGTCTTTGGAAAGTGACAATCCAAGCATCGTTAGCGCACCTTGTTCAAATTCGTAAGTATCATTAAATACCGACTGACTCAGTAGTAGTTCAATTTCAGCCGCCGCCAAAGATTCAGGTGAAATAAGCTCATCTATACCAAATTTGGTGAAACCAACTTCGTCTTTATGATTTATAAATTCTGGGTTCGAAATTCTTGCGATAGTTCGTTTTGCACCCAATTGTTTGGCCAATACGCAAGCGGTGATATTGGAAGTCTCAGAAGAAGCTACAGAAATAAATAAATCTGAATTTAAAATTCGTGCCTCTTTCAGTACAGAAATTGAGGTTGCATCTCCTCTAATAACTTTTATATCCAAATGGGTATCAGCAAATACGAGGCTCTCTTTGTTCAAATCAATAAGTGTGATCTCTTGTGATTCGTAAGACAAAAGCTTCGCTAAGTGAAACCCAACTTCACCTGCACCGGCTATAATAATTTTCATTAATTATCAATTAAAAAGATGCTCAAATATACGTTATTTTTAGGGATTTGTTTATGAATTGTATTTCTTTGCATTGAAAATACTTAGAAAGGTCTCACCACATATGTCTGAAAAAATTACTCCTTATAAAGATAGCGAACTTGGCAAAAAAGAACAAATCGCTCAAATGTTTGATACAATCTCAAATGAGTACGATGGATTAAATCGTGTCATATCCTTTGGAATTGATATTAAATGGCGAAACAAAGTCGTTCAACTTGTGGCTGATACACAGCCAAAGAATATTCTTGATATTGCTACGGGAACTGGCGATTTAGCTATTAATTTAACTCGGACCAATGCGGCCCAAATTATTGGATTGGACATTAGCGAGGGGATGCTGGAAGTGGGTCGGAAAAAAATATTAAATAAAGAATTACATAAAACTATTGATATGGTGTTCGGTGATTCTGAAAACCTTCCTTTTGATGACAGTACTTTTGATGCAATCACTGTTGCCTTTGGTGTTCGTAATTTTGAAAATCTTGAAGTTGGCTTAGCCGAAATATTGAGAGTTTTAAAACCTGGTGGGATATTTGTAGTTTTAGAAACGTCCGTACCAACAAAGTTTCCTTTCAAACAAGGATATTATTTACACTCTAATGTTATTTTACCTCTAGTAGGAAAACTTTTTTCCAAAGACAAATCTGCATACACTTATTTGAGTAAATCCGCTTCTAAATTTCCTTATGGCAACGCTTTTAACAATATTTTGGATAAAACAGGGTTTATAAACTCGAAAGCCCTCCCGCAAACATTTGGAGTTGCTACCATTTATACTGCAACAAAAAAATAATCATGAAGCACGTTTTATCATTCTTTTTTATTTTATGTTCTGTTCAATTTTCGAGAGCACAGCTTCTAAGTAAAGAACGCGTTATAAATAATGAGAATTTTGACAAAGCACGTTTGTCCTATGGATATTATTTAGGATTTAACATTTATGATTATAATTTTGACTATTACACTGACGTCAAAGACATTCAAGTAATGAAGTCTACTGGATTTAATGTAGGGCTTATTGGAAACGTTAGAATCAATGACTATGTAGATATTCGTCTTGAGCCAGGACTGGTAATTTCGAGGCGCGAATTAAACTACAGCCAAACTTATTTTACTGGAATTGCATTTGAAGACAAAGATCTTGTACGAGAAATTCAATCTACATTTATACACATCCCTTTGTTAGTAAAACTATCGTCAAAGAGAATTAACAATGTTAAGCCATTTGTAGTCGCTGGAATTTCAACGGCATTAAACCTGTCGAGTCAACAAGACAATCCTGATGACAATAGTAAAAACGTTTTCAGGGTTACTAAAAATAATATGTATTATGAACTGGGTATTGGAATCGACCTTTACTTGACTTGGTTCAAGTTTACACCCTCAATTCGTGGGGTCTTTTCACTGCAAGATGAACTGGTGAAAGATATTGATCCTAACAGTCGATGGACTCGCTATATAGCTCAAATGCAGACACGTGGATTGTTTATCAACTTTACCTTTCAATAGAATCTCTTTTAAATTCACTTAAAATAATTGCAGCTGCATTTGCAACATTAAGACTTTCTGTTTGCTGCAATTTTCCAAATCTGGGAATAGATAGACGCACGCGCATCAGGTCTTCTAACTCTTCGGAAATACCATTGGATTCATTGCCTAAAACAATCACAGCTGTTTTGGGTAGATTTTGCTCATAAATAGATTCACCATCCATAAATGTCCCCATACAATTTGAAGTGGCTGGTAAATTTTTTTTCAAATCAAAATACGAAATATTGACCCGCGTATGAGACCCCATACTTGCTTGCACTACTTTAGGGTTGTAGCAATCAACTGTATCTTCACTACATACTAAATTCTCAATTCCAAACCAATCACATAGACGTATTATCGTTCCTATGTTTCCAGGGTCGTTAATGCCATCTAACGCAACTACTAAGGAAGACCAATCTACTTCAAGAGGTATTGGAATTTTAAAAGTGGCCAATACTGCATTAGGAGTGCTAAATCCACTGATTTTCGCAAGTTCTTTGGAATTGACTTTGGTAAACTTCTGCTTGTAATGAGAAAAACGATCGTCCACAGCAAAAATAGCATCTAGTTCGTAATCTGATTTTAAAAACTCTTCAACAACTTTAATGCCTTCAACAACAAACAACTGATGTTGCATTCGAAACTTTTTTTGCTTCAAACTCGTGATTAACTTTATTTGGCTTTTCGTTAACATCTAAAAAACGTACTTTTGATTATTATTAATTTAGACAGTAAAGCTAAATTTTATTTATTGATTGTTGAAGAAAACACTGATAAAAATAACCATCGCATTTGTAATGACTTGTTTTTTTACGGCATGTGACGCTGTAAAACGGGTTGAAGCAACCGATTATTTATTGACTGAAAACAGTTTTTTTATCAACGGTGAGAAGAAAAAATCAGAAGAACTTACCAACTTATCATTTCAGAAAAAAAACACCTCGTTCCTAGGGGCTCCTTTGGGACTGCATATCTATAATTTAGCACGTCCTCACAAAGATTCTATATTTAAAGCATGGCTTCAGAAAAACCCCAAACGAAAACAACGCTTAATTTCAAAGCTTTCAGAAAAACAACTTAATCAGTTAAAAACTTCGGCGATTGGATTTAATCGGTGGTTAAAAAACACAGGTGAAGCTCCCGTTCTGTTAGATTCTTTGAAAATAAATAAAACAAAACTAAACCTAGAACGGTATTATTTTGCAAATGGTTGGTTTGACCGAACTGTCAATTATAAGGTTGAGACCGTTGGATTAAAAAGAGCTGCACTGAAATTTGAAATCGAGACAGGAACTCCCTATTCTATAGGATCGCTTTCTGAGCGCATTGACTCCCCTGTAATCGACACATTATACAAAAACTTAAAACAAGGTTCTCACCTAAAAATAGAAGATCAGTTTAAGATATCTAATTTTGATAGTGAACGAAAGCGTCTGACCAATGCATTTAGGAATTCTGGAGTTTATCATTTTTCAGAACAATATCTCCGATACGAAAATGACACTATTGGAACACAAAACAAGGTCAATGTCTCAATGCAAATTCAAAATCGCATTATTCGTAACGACGATTCAATTGTGCGCGTTCCGTTTCAAACATATCGAATTAAAGAGGTAAATATATATACAGATGCCACTTTTGAAAACCGCTCAAAAACTGTCTCAAAATCTGTTAGTTACAATACATATAATGTAAATGCTTATGAAAAATTAAAATACAGACCCGAAGCCCTAACCGACGCTGTCCTAATCACAAAAGGCAGTGTTTATAAAGATTTGGATCTTGCACGGACCTATCGCTACCTAAATGAATTAAAAACATTTAAGTACCCTAACATCGAATACGTGGAAAACCCACAGGATACCACTTTAACCGCTAATATTTACCTAACACCAAAGAAGAAATACGGCTTAGGGTTTGATGTAAGTGTCTCACAAAGTAATATTCAAAAAGTTGGACTTTCTTTTACCACTGGAATTGTCATTCGCAATGTTTTTAAAGGCGCTGAAACCCTTCAAATTTCGGCACTAGGAGCTGTTGGTGCGTCTAAGGATGGGGCCAGTGCAGAAGATCGATTTTTTGACATAAATGAGTTAGGTGTGGATGTTAAACTTAATATTCCTCGCTTATTTTTTCCTTTAAATACGGATAAAATCATCCCAAAATACATGTCACCGAGTACACAAATAAGTACTGGTTTTACAGGGCAAACAAATATTGGACTGGACAAACAAACCTTCAATAGTGTTTTTAGATACAAGTGGTTTCCATCTGAAAAAATAACAAATACGCTTGATTTAGTCAACTTACAATACGTGAGAAATCTAAATCCAACGAACTACTTTAGTGTATATCAAAATTCTTTCAACCGACTCCAATCTATTGCACTTGACTCCTACTCTACACCGGCTGATTTTTTTAACACAAACGCTAATGGTCAGCAAACACTTTTAAAATCGCGAGCGGACGAATTCATCAATTTAGTGAATGGAGACATCTTATACAAGAATTCCAATCCAAATGAGTACCAAACGGTTCGAAATATCCAGGAACGAAAAAGCCGACTGGTTCAAGATAATTTCATTTTGGCTAGTAATTTTAATTATGTTCGAAACAGCCGAGAGAATCCTTTTGATACAAACTTTTCAATATTTAGAGTAAAATTAGAGCTTGCAGGTAATTTACTTTATACCACTTCTAAACTCTTTGATCTTGAAAATAATTCTGAGGGCGCTTATAAAATCAGTGGTGTTCCATTTTCTCAATATATTAAATCCGAAATAGATCATATCAAACTTTGGAATTTGGGACGAAGTAATGTTTTGGCATTGCGTAGTTTTTTCGGGATTGCAATTCCTTTAGGAAATTCAACAAGTATTCCGTTTTCAAAAAGTTTTTTTGCAGGGGGCTCTAACGACAACAGAGCCTGGACTGCTTATAATTTAGGTCCAGGTCGTTCAGATAACAACAATGAATTTAACGAAGCAAACATGAAGCTCGCTTTTAGTTTGGAATACCGTTACAAATTATTTGGGAATTTGAATGGAGCTTTGTTTATGGATGCTGGTAATATTTGGAATGTCTTAGATGATGTTACAGACACAAAGGCTAATTTTGATTCTATTAAATCTTTGGAAGATATTGCTATTGGATCTGGAATTGGTTTGCGTTATGACTTTAGCTTTTTTATCTTAAGGTTTGACACAGGATTTAAGGCTTACGAACCAACTTTCGGAGATCAAAATCGTTGGTTTAACAATTTTAATTTCAGTAATGCTGTTTATAATATTGGAATAAATTATCCCTTTTAGAAATACCAGATTAGCTATATCGTTTTCGTATAATAAACCGCTAATCAGCCCAATAATTTGCAGCAAATTACTAAAAATCATTACTTTTACGGCTCTAACAAAAACAAACAAAATGAGTCACAACATCAAACCAGGCGTTGCTACAGGACGCGAAGTTCAAGAAATTTTTAAACTGGCCAAAGAAAAAGGATTCGCTCTTCCAGCGGTGAATGTAATTGGCTCAAACACAATAAACGGTGTTCTTGAAACCGCAAAAGAATTAAATGCTCCCGTAATTATTCAGTTTTCTAACGGAGGCGGACAATTTAATGCAGGAAAAGGTCTTTCAAACGAAGGTCAAAAAGCAGCTATTGCAGGTTCAATTGCAGGAGCAAAACACATCCACGAAATGGCATTAGCCTATGGAGTTCCTGTCATCTTACATACCGATCACTGTTCAAAAAAATTATTACCTTGGATCGATGGGTTGTTAGACGCGAGTGAAGTTCATTTTGCGCAAACTGGCAAATCATTATACAGCTCTCACATGATTGACTTATCTGAAGAGCCAATCGAAGAAAATATCGAAATCTGTAAAACCTATTTAGAACGAATGTCTAAAATGGGAATGACATTAGAAATCGAATTAGGTATTACGGGTGGTGAAGAAGATGGAGTTGACAACAGCGATGTTGATGTCTCAAAACTATATACACAACCGGAAGAAGTAGCCTATGCCTACGAAGAGCTTAGCAAAGTAAGTGACCAATTTACGATTGCAGCTGCTTTTGGAAACGTGCACGGGGTATACAAGCCTGGTAATGTGAAATTAACTCCAAAAATTCTTTTAAATTCTCAGGAATATATCACAAAAAAATACGGTGTTTCAGAAAACCATATTGATTTCGTATTTCATGGAGGATCAGGTTCTACAGTAGAAGAAATCAGAGAAGGAATTTCTTACGGTGTTATCAAAATGAATATCGATACAGACATGCAATATGCATTTATGACTGGTATTCGCGACGATTTTAAAGCCAACGGAGAATATTTAGCTGCACAAATTGGAAATCCAGACGGAAGCGATTTACCTAACAAAAAATATTATGATCCAAGACGTTGGTTACGTGAAGGTGAAAAAGCATTCATTGCTAGACTTAAAAAAGCATTTGAAGATTTAAATAATGTCGATACATTATAAAATTTGTGTAGTTTTGTACTTTAATTTTACCATTTAGACACTAATATATGGCTTGGTTCAAAAGAAAAGACAAAGGAATTCAAACTCCAACAGAAGCAAAACGTGACACACCAAAGGGACTTTGGTACAAATCACCTACTGGGAAAGTCATTGAAACGGATGAATTAGAAAGAAATTTCTATGTCAGCCCAGAAGATGGTTACCATGTACGTATTGGAAGTAATGAGTATTTTGAAATGCTTTTTGATGATAATAAATTTAGAGAGTTAGATGCAAACATCACTTCAAAAGACCCATTAAAGTTTATTGATAAGAAATCTTATTCAGACCGATTAAAAGCAGCGCAATCAAAAACGAATCTAAATGATGCCGTTCGAACTGCTGTTGGCAAATCTAAGGGGAAAGACTTGGTCATAGCGTGTATGGATTTTAGTTTTATTGGTGGATCAATGGGGTCTGTAGTTGGAGAAAAAATTGCACGTGCAGCTGACCATGCACTTCATAACAATTTGCCTTTTATGATCATCTCAAAATCTGGAGGAGCTCGTATGATGGAAGCGGCATTATCACTCATGCAACTCGCAAAGACATCTGTAAAACTGGCACAACTTGCCGACGCAAACATCCCTTATATCTCACTATGTACCGACCCTACAACAGGTGGCACAACTGCCTCATTTGCAATGTTAGGAGATATCAATATAAGCGAACCAGGAGCACTCATTGGGTTTGCAGGTCCTAGAGTGGTAAGGGATACCACTGGAAAAGAATTGCCAGATGGATTCCAAACTGCTGAATTTGTAAAGGAGCATGGCTTTTTAGATTTCATCACACCACGATGTGAACTAAAAAACAAAGTAAACCAGTACATTGATTTAATATCAAACCAACCTCTTAGAGCCTAGTTCGTATTAGAGTCCAATAAAATTATTAAAAATTAACCCATAATAAGAACAGGCTTTTAAAAATTAATGCTCTATTTATGGCATTGACAAGCCTCTTTTTTTGAGACAAACTTGAGACGTTACAACAATAATGGGTGTATTGTAATTACGTCACAGCACAAAATAAATTCTAACAGAGCTAATTGTTTGTTTTTAAGCATTCTGACTGCCACAATAAGATATTTCATTAGTTTAAATAATTTAAAGAACTACAAGGCATAACCAATAGAAAATCACTATATTTGCAAACTAATTGCGAAAGACGTAGTTAACAGCATAAAAATTATTTAAATAATATTGGAATGTATTTAACAAAAGAAGCTAAAGAGAAACTCTTTAAAAAACACGGAAAAGACGCCAAAGACACAGGGTCTTCAGAAGGTCAAATTGCCTTATTTACGGAAAGAATCAATCACCTAACAGAGCATTTAAAACAAAATCGTAAAGATTATAATACAGAACGCTCATTAGTAAAACTGGTTGGAAAACGTCGTTCATTATTAGACTATTTAATGAAGTCAGATATCTTAAGATATCGTGCGATTGTCAAAGAATTAGGATTAAGAAAATAAGATTACAAACCACGCACAAAGCGTGGTTTTTTAAGTTTTAACACTTTTAAAGTTCATAAATAATAGAAGAAGCTAATTAGAGTTTTTCATTGGTCACACCACACAACGACAACGACACAACACCAATGTTTAATTAGAACAAAAAATTATGATACCAAAAGTATTTAAGGAGGTCATTGACCTCGGTGATGGAAGAGAAATCTCTATCGAAACGGGTAAGCTCGCAAAGCAAGCCCACGGATCTGTAGTCGTACAAATGGGGAAAGCCATGTTGTTATGTACTGTGGTCTCAAACTACAAAGCTAGTGATGTAAACTTTTTACCTTTAACGGTAGATTATCGCGAAAAATTTGCGGCAGCAGGCCGTTATCCAGGTGGATTCTTCAAAAGAGAAGCACGCCCTAGCGACGGTGAAGTTTTAACGATGCGTTTGGTGGATCGTGTATTACGTCCATTATTCCCAAAAGATTATCATGCAGAAACACAAGTAATGATTCAGTTGATGTCTCATGACGAAGATGTGATGCCTGATGCACTTGCAGGATTAGCTGCATCTGCAGCCATTCAGTTGAGTGATTTTCCATTTGAATGTCCAATTTCTGAAGTACGTGTTGCTCGTGTAAACGGCGAATTCGTAATCAACCCAAGCCGTGCACAATTAGCAGACTCTGATCTTGAAATGATGATTGGTGCTTCTGCGGATTCTGTAATGATGGTAGAAGGTGAAATGGATGAAGTTTCTGAAGAAGAAATGGCGGATGCAATCAAATTTGCACATGAAGCTATTAAAGTTCAAATAGAAGCGCAAGTACGCCTTGCTGAAGCATTTGGAAAAAAAGAAGTACGTGAATATGAAACTGCTGAAGTAAACGAAGACTTAGAAAAACGTATTCATGACATGGCTTATGACAAATGTTATGCAATTGCTAAAAAAGGAACTTCGAAAACTGAACGTGGTGCAGCATTCGCGGAAGTAAAAGAAGAGGTCAAAGCATCTTTTACTGAAGAAGAGAATGAAGAATTTGGACACTTAGTAAGTGATTATTATAGCAAAGCTGAAAAGGAAGCAGTGCGTGAATTAACACTAAGCGAAGGGGTTCGTTTGGATGGACGTAAGACAGACGAAATCAGACCAATTTGGTGTGAGGTTGACTACTTACCATCTACCCACGGATCTTCAATTTTTACACGTGGTGAAACACAAGCACTCGCAACTGTAACTCTAGGAACTTCAAGAGATTCAAATAAAATTGATATGCCTTCTTATGAAGGAGAAGAGAACTTTTACTTACACTACAACTTCCCTCCTTTCTGTACAGGAGAAGCAAGACCTTTAAGAGGAACTTCGCGTCGTGAAGTAGGACATGGAAATCTTGCACAACGTGGATTAAAAGGAATGATTCCTGCAGATTGCCCTTACACCGTAAGAGTTGTTTCTGAAGTATTAGAATCAAACGGATCGTCTTCAATGGCTACTGTTTGTGCAGGTACAATGGCATTGATGGATGCAGGAGTTCAAATTGAAAGACCTGTTTCAGGAATTGCAATGGGATTAATTTCTGATGGAGACCGTTATGCTGTATTATCTGATATTTTAGGAGATGAAGATCACTTAGGAGATATGGATTTTAAAGTGACTGGTACTGCTAAAGGAATTACAGCCTGTCAAATGGATATCAAAATCAAAGGATTGTCTTACGAAATTCTTGTCAATGCTTTGAAACAAGCACGAGCAGGTCGTTTACATATCCTTGACAAGATAACAGAAACAATTGCAGCTCCAGCTGCTGATGTGAAGCCACACTCTCCAAAAATGGTAACGCGAGTCATTCCTAATGAATTTATTGGCGCCCTTATAGGACCTGGTGGAAAAGTAATTCAAGAACTTCAAAAAACTACAGGAACTACCATTGTCATCAATGAAGATCCAGTAACTGAAGAAGGAATTGTTGAAATTCTTGGAACAGATCAAAATGGTATTGATGCTGTTTTATCTAAAATTGATTCATTAATGTTTAAGCCATCACTTGGAAACACTTACCAAGTTAAAGTCATTAAAATGCTTGACTTTGGTGCAGTTGTAGAATATATGGATGCACCTGGCAACGAAGTGTTGCTACATGTGAGTGAATTGGCATGGGAACGTACTGAAAACGTATCTGATGTTGTGAATATGGGTGATATTTTTGATGTGAAGTATTTTGGACAAGACCCAAGAACACGAAAAGAAAAAGTATCGCGTAAAGCTTTGTTAGAAAAACCTGAAGGTTATGTTGCAAGACCACCAAGAGATGACAAACGTTCTGGTGGACGTGACAATCGCGGACGTGACAATCGTGGACGTGATAACAAACGCTAACACACATTAAGTTTTAAACTTAATTAAATGAAAAAAACCGTTTTTAAATTAAAAACGGTTTTTTTTGTAACATTTAGTGTCAAATGCTCGTATAACCTAATGTTACCACATTAACCAGTTTAAAAACAAATCCTTTTAAATGAGACAGCTAAAAATTACCAAACAGGTTACCAATAGAGAAACCGCATCTTTAGACAAATACCTTCAAGAAATTGGAAAAGTAGATTTAATTACAGCCGATGAAGAAGTAGAATTGGCACAACGTATTAAGGCCGGAGATCAAATTGCTTTAGAGAAATTGACCAAAGCAAACTTACGTTTTGTGGTATCTGTTGCAAAGCAATATCAAAATCAAGGATTGACACTTCCCGATTTAATTAATGAAGGAAATCTAGGATTGATAAAAGCGGCTCAACGTTTTGATGAAACTAGAGGATTTAAATTCATCTCTTATGCGGTTTGGTGGATTCGTCAGTCTATACTTCAAGCTTTAGCAGAACAATCTCGTATCGTTCGTCTGCCTTTAAATAAAATTGGTTCGATCAATAAAATAAATAAAACCTATGCCTTTCTTGAGCAATCTCATGAACGTCCTCCTAGTGCAGAAGAAATTGCCAAGGAATTAGATATGACCATTAACGATGTTAAAGAGTCTATGAAGAATTCTGGACGTCATGTATCCATGGATGCACCATTGGTTGAAGGAGAAGACTCTAACTTATATGATGTATTGCGAAGTGGGGAGTCTCCAAATCCAGACAGAGACTTATTACATGAGTCATTGCGAACAGAAATTGAACGTGCATTAGAAACGCTCACCCCAAGAGAAGCGGATGTGATTCGATTGTATTTTGGCCTCGGAAACCAACACCCGATGACTTTAGAAGAAATTGGCGAAACATTTGACCTGACTCGCGAACGCGTGCGTCAAATAAAAGAAAAGGCCATTCGACGTTTGAAACATACGTCGAGAAGTAAAATTTTAAAAACCTATTTAGGTTAATAACAAAACCCCTACCAATTGTAGGGGTTTATTTTTTTATATTATTTTTACGAAAACAAAACAGGACACATGAGCACTACCAAAATTGCACCTTCTATCTTAGCAGCTGATTTCGCCAACCTTCAAAAAGATTTAGAAATGGTTAATTCAAGCGAGGCCGACTGGTTTCATATCGATATTATGGATGGTGTTTTTGTACCAAATATTTCTTTTGGAATGCCTGTTTTAAAAGCGATTACACAGCATGCCAAAAAAACTATTGATGTACATTTGATGATTGTAGATCCAGATCGCTACATCAAAACGTTTGCAGACTTAGGGAGCGATGTTCTCACCGTGCATTATGAAGCCTGTACGCATCTTCACAGAACCCTTCAGGCTATCAAAGCCGAAGGTATGCAAGCGGGAGTGGCATTAAACCCTCATACGAATATCAATGTTTTAGAAGACACCATAAACGACATTGACTTGGTATGTATTATGAGTGTGAATCCAGGTTTTGGAGGTCAAAGTTTTATCGAGAACACTTATGAAAAAGTAAAACAACTTAAAGCACTTATTAAGTCAAAAGGTGCTTCTACCCTTATTGAAATTGACGGTGGTGTGACCTCAGCCAATGCCAAAGCACTAAAGGATGCGGGTGCCGATGTATTAGTTGCTGGTAGTTTTGTGTTCAAAAGTTCAGAACCTGCAAACACCATAAAAGATTTAAAAGCGTTGACAGCCTCCTAGTTTTTAGTTAACTTTCTATATCTCCGTAACCATAATTATATCCATAGTTATAATTGTACCCATACGATCTATTTTCTTTCACACCGTTGATCACATAACTCATATTTTTAACTATAATAAGACTTATACCAATCCACAAAAGCTTGTACACCAGTTTCTAAAGGCGTGGAAGGTTGGTAGTCATAGTCGGTTTTGAGATGCTCTACATTTGCCCAGGTTTGATTTACATCGCCTGCTTGCATGGGCATCATGATCCGTTCGGTTGTTTTGCCGGTACTTTTTTCGATCGCCTCAATAAAATCTAAAAGCTGTACCGGTTGACTGTTTCCAATATTATATAGTTTGTATAATTCCTTTTCTTTAAAGGATTTTAGAAGTGTATTCTCTACACCTTCAATAATATCATCGATATATGTAAAGTCTCGAGATAAATTACCTTCGTTAAAAACCTTAATAGGTTGGTTCTTTAAAATAGCTTCTGTGAATAGAAACAAAGCCATATCAGGACGTCCCCATGGACCATAGACTGTAAAAAATCGCAAACCAATGGTTTCAATATTATAAAGGTGGCTATAGGTGTGTGCCATCAACTCATTGGATTTTTTGGTAGCTGCATATAAACTAATCGGCTGATCCACCACGGCAGTTTCTTGGAAAGGAACGTCCTCACTATTTCCGTAAACACTAGAGCTACTTGCATATACCAAACGAGGCACCTTGTGGTGGCGACAACATTCTAAAATGTTGAGAAACCCAGACACATTACTGTCAATATAAGCTTCTGGATTTTCGAGAGAATAACGCACACCTGCTTGAGCTGCTAAGTTGCAAACACTCTCAAATTGATAGGTTTTAAATAGCTTAGGTAAAGCGTCTCGGTCTTCAAGATTTAAACGAATGAATTGAAACTGATCCCCATAAACAGCACTTGAAACAACAGTATCAAAATATTCAGCCTCTGAGCGATCGATTCCTAATTCTTTGAGTCGACCAAATTTAAGTTCGACGTTGTAATAATTGTTTATATTATCCAATCCAACCACACGGTAGCCTTGTTTTAAAAGGCGTTCACACAAGTGAAATCCTATAAAACCTGCTGCTCCTGTGACTAAAATTGTTTGCTGATTCATCTTATCTGCCAATTGCTTTGTATATGAATCCAATGGCTTCAAGTGCTTTTTGATCTAAAATATTTCGGCCATCAAAAATAAAGGCGGGTTTGAGCATGCCGTCATATATTTTTTGCCAATCATAGGTTTTAAACTCGTCCCATTCCGTAATCACCGCCAGTGCATGTGCACCTTCTAAAGTTTCATATGGATTGTTATGAATGTTTAAAAATTTATCATTTTCTGATTCTGTTCTGCTGTTCAATCCATTCAAATCTGAACGCATTTGAACTGCGGTTACTTTAGGGTCATACACCTGAACATGGGCTTGCTCTTCAATCAGCTTATCAGCAATGTAAATTGCTGCAGACTCTCGAGTGTCGTTGGTATCTTTTTTGAATGCCCATCCTAAAAATCCGATTTTCTTCCCTGCTACTGTTCCGTATAAAGAAGTGACTATTTGCTGCGCAAATCGACTGCGTTGGTGGTTGTTCATGATGATCACTTGCTCCCAATAATCAGCAGCCTCGTCTAATCCTAAAGACTTGCATATATACACTAAATTTAAAATATCTTTTTGGAAACAAGAACCTCCAAATCCTACAGAAGCTTTTAAAAATTTTGGACCAATCCGTGAATCCATTCCAATTGCTTTGGCTACATCGTCAATATTTGCCCCTGTGGATTCACAAAGTTCTGTCAAAGCATTGATGGAAGAAACACGTTGTGCAAGAAATGCATTAGCTGTCAATTTAGATAATTCTGATGACCATAAATTTGTGGTGATGATTTGATCTTTTGGAACCCAAGTCGCATAGATATCAACCAAAGCCTGAATAGCTTTGAGCCCACTTTCTGTTTGGTCCCCTCCGATTAAAACACGGTCTGGGGCCTCTAGATCTTGAACAGCGGTCCCTTCTGCCAAAAATTCCGGATTAGAAAGTATTTCAAAATTAACCCCTGTTCCAGTATTCTCTAAGATATCTTTAATCGCTTCGGCTGTTTTTACTGGAAGAGTCGATTTTTCAACCACAATTTTATCAGAAGTTGCAATTTTGGCGATTTGACGTGCACAGAGTTCTACATATTGTAAATCGGCTGCCATCCCTTTTCCAGCACCATAGGTTTTTGTGGGTGTATTGACTGAAATGAAAATCATATCTGCCTCGTGAATAGCCCCTTCAACGTCCGTTGAAAAAAATAGATTCCGTCCACGTGCTTCTGCAACAACAGCATCCAGTCCAGGCTCAAAAATTGGGAGTTTATCTAGGTCTTCGGAATTCCAAGCATCAATACGCACTTGATTCATATCCACTACAATCACTTTTATAGAAGGGTTTTTTTGGGCAATGACGGACATTGTCGGCCCACCTACATAGCCTGCTCCAATACAACAAATTGTATTTATACTCATTTTGGTTAACTTTTAAATAGCTTCCAATACCATTCTACAACGTTTTTTAATCCGCTTTCGAAGTCATGGGTTGGCTTATAATTTAATAATCTGACTGCTTTTTCAATGGAGGCCTGTGAGTGTGGAATGTCTCCATACCGGTTTGGTCCATGAATCTCTTTAATGTTTGCAATCGTTGGGTCAAATTTAGATAAATATTTTTTTAAACTATGCACAAGTTGGATTAAACTCGTCCGATCCCCTACCGCAGTGTTATATATTTGATTTAATGCCGACTCTTTTGTTGTGCTTAATACTAAAAGATTCATACTTATAACATTGTCAATATAAGTAAAATCGCGGGAATTTGAACCATCTCCATTAATGACGGGCGCTTCATGATTTATCAGTTGGATTATAAATTTTGGAATGACCGCTGCGTAAGTCCCTTCTGGATCTTGTTTTCTTCCAAAAACATTAAAATACCGCAACCCGACCGTATCTAAGTTAAAATTACTTTTAAAAATTGTTGCATATAATTCGTTGACATATTTTGTAATGGCATAAGGCGATAAGGGCGCACCAATTTCATCTTCTTTCTTTGGGAGTTTCGTAGAATCTCCATAAGTAGAACTACTGGCGGCATATACAAACCGTTTTACGTTTTGGTCTTTGGAAGCAATGAGCATATTAAGAAAACCATTGACATTGACGGCGTTCGTCGTAATTGGATCTTTAATAGAACGAGGCACAGAACCCAAAGCCGCTTGATGTAACACATAGTCAACTTGGTGACAGGCTCTCCTGCAGGCTTCTAAATTCCTAATATCTGCTTCGATAAACTGAAAGTTCTTGTAGTGTAAAAAAGGTTGAATATTATGCTAAAAGCCCCAAGTCTTAGCAAACAAATTAATGGACAACAACTGTTATGGTTTAGCTGCTCAAACAGCTATATCATTGCACATAAAGACATTAATAAGCTCATTAATTTGTTTGTGTCAAATTCTAAAAAATCTTTTTTTATCCGTGCTGCTTCAGAGATCATGGAAGTTCCTCGTTCTCAGTCTGAAATTTATTACGAAGAGATTAAGCATTTTTTATCAGCAGATCCTATTCATAAGAAACAACTTCCTAAAATTATTCCTTTTGACGCCTCTTTAAGAGCTTTTTCTGAAACCTATCTTGTGTATGGAAAAGTTATAAAAGTGAACTATAGTCACAAACAAATTAAAGAGCTTTTACACCCACAAATAGCCCATCTAATTTTAGAGAAATCCTTAACTAACAATCAAACTGTTTTTGATGTTTTTTTCTCAAACAGTACTTTAAATTTTTATAAGAACAGTGTTTTAATTGACTCTTATAAGCAGAGTGACTACCCCACTCTTCAGGGGACTTTTTGCATGCAGTTGTTATGTGTTATTCATGAGAAAACTGAGGAAGAATGGTTAGGAACAATTCATGCATCCACGGTTGCCAATGAAAAAGAAGCCATCTTAGTTATTGGAGAATCTGGAAAAGGAAAAAGTACGTTCACCACACATGCGATGGCTGCTGGACTAAATTTAGTCGCTGACGATTTATCCGCTGTTCTAGCAAAAAACAAACATATATATTCCTATCATGGGGCCATTTCTATCAAATCAGGGGCCTTTGAATCCCTCTCCAAAATAATTCCTGGGTTTGATAAATTACCGCTTATTTTTAAAGGACAAAAAAAAAGGTTCCGTAAAATTTGTAGCGCCATTTAAAAACAACAAAACAAATTCTAAGCATAGTTATTCGTGTCAAAAAATAGTGAGTATTAATTATAAACCCCATTCAAAAACTGAACTCAAAGAGATTGCATTTTCTGAGGCGATGGAAATATTTTTACCAGATTCATGGATCTCACCGAAAAAAGAACACGCAAAAAATTTATGAATTGGATTGAATGCCTGACTTTTTATGAATTAACCTATTCCAACACTGAGGAAGCCATAAAAGTATTTTCGAAACTTTTTAGATCTTAGGATGAAAAAATCCAAAAAAACCATAGCAAAAATTTTGAGTTTTGAGCCAAATGAAGCAGAACTAAGAAAGCAATTAAGTTGCGAAACAATGGATTGGGAGTGGTTTGTGAAAGCAAGCAGTCAGTTGGGGGTAATGACAAGTTCTTATTGTAGATTAGAACAAAAGAACCTACTTGATCTGCTTCCTGATGATCTCAATACCTATTTAAATAAATTCTTTGCGTATCAACTTGTTTTTTTGTATAAATTCATCCATAAACCTAATAACTAGATTTAAACTTTTGTTAGGCTTTGTGATTATATCTTTAAAGTTGAGATCCCAATCATCGTTTACTAAGTTTGCCCATCTATCATCTTTTGAACATTGAGGAAATATGACCCAAGAATTATATTTTTTTCTATTGTAGGTGTCTAAAAACAACCTCCCTCCGTGAGTGAGTTGAGAACTGTTGTCATCTCCTCGTTCTCCAGCTCCATGTAAGAATAAAAGTACTGGATATTGTTTATTAGAGTCATAATTTAAGGGTTTTAGAATTCTGTAATTAAGTGTGTCTGTTTCAAACACAATTTTTTCTTTTTCATATTGACCAAGATATTGAGCGCTTAAATTACTAA
>JABHDE010000043.1 GCA_018673215.1 Formosa sp.
AGGTCTGGGATTGCTGCTTTGGATTCGCTCAATATGAATCAATATTTTTTGACGAAAATGGACACAAATAAAGTGTTCATGAGAAGTTTTGATAGTCAATGTCTGCCATAACAAACCGATGTTTTCAGTAATGGGAATAAAAAACTCATAACAAATTTCACGAAAGCTTTTTTCTTCTAACAATCGGTTATAAGTATTGTAAAAAAGAGTTTGATCAAAATTTAACATCGCGAGTTTAAATGCATTGAAAGCATGATCTTCTGTACTTCCTAAAAACGACATTTCCTTTACTTTTGCTGCAATTTGAAATTCATCAAGTGCAGCAATTTTAGAAATTTTAAAGCCGTTGCTGTTTAAGAAACTAATATTTAATAGTTTTTGTAAGCTTCTTAAATTGTAAGTTCTAATGTTGGTGTCTGTGCGCTCTGGAACTAGAAGATTGTAACGTTTTTCCCATATTCGGATGGTATGGGCCTTGATTCCAGACAAATTTTCTAAGTCCTTTATACTAAAGGAGTTTTTAATTGTGTTCATGTTTTGATAAGATTTGGGTCAACTAAATTAACCAAAAAATCATTACAATCAAAATACTGAACTCAAAAATCACAAAGTGCGCACGAGAAGACTCGAACTTCCACGGGAATAATTCCCACTAGCCCCTCAAGCTAGCGCGTCTACCAATTCCGCCACGTGCGCATTATGAATGTTAAAGGTATAAAAAAAGTTAAGAATGAACTTAACTTTTTTTTTGTGACCTGGCTGGGGCTCGAACCCAGGACCCTCTCCTTAAAAGGGAGATGCTCTACCAACTGAGCTACCAGGTCGTTTTTTCTCCTCAATTCGGCTGCAAATATAAAGGGATTAATTAATTAAACAATGCTTTTTCAGATTATTTTTTGTTTTTTTGTTCTTGATAAATTAAGAGAGGCTATAATCAAATTTTGAAACAGTATGATCATTGTTTTGTTAGGATATATGGGGTGTGGTAAGTCTACTGTGGGACAGCGACTTGCGAAAAAATTAGATTTTAATTTTTTAGATTTAGATGAATTTGTTGAACAAAAACAGCAAGCAACTATTTCTGAATTATTTGATTCTAAAGGAGAAATATTTTTTAGAAATATAGAAGCCCAAGCCGTCAAACAACTTTGTAATGAGTCCGACTCACTGGTTTTAGCACTAGGAGGCGGTACACCTTGTTATGCCGATACCATGCAATTTTTGGTAAATCATCCCAATGTAAAGACTGTTTATCTACATCTTTCCATAAAGAATTTATCAGATCGCCTGATCCACGAAAAAGCCAAACGCCCTTTGATTGCCAATCTAAACAAGGAAGACATTCCAGAGTTTATTGGCAAACACTTGTTTGAACGTGCCTTCTTTTATAATCAAGCCGAACTAACGATACACACGGACAACCTTGCTATAGAAGAAATTTTAGCCAGGATTCAGACTGAATTACTCTAAAATAACTTTGGTTTTTTTTCCTGTAAAAATAACTGTGATGTGCTCATGAATTGAGGTCGATAAAGAGAGGCCTTTAAAATCGGCTTTGACAGGGTATTTTTTGTGATTTCGATTGACCAGAACAGCTGTTTTAAATTGCTTTAGAGGAACATCCAAAAAATGTTTGACTCCATATATTAGGGTGGTTCCGGAGTTTAATACATCATCCACTAATACTAAAGATTTATTTGTGTAGGCCTCTTTCGAAACTGAGGTTTTAATGGGGTTTGTTGGATTTTTTTTATCGATGCCAACTTTACAAAGTACGGGATTGATGTCACAAATCTCAACCAAGGCAGTTCTTAATTTTTCAGCAAATAAATACCGATTCGATTCAATTCCAGCAAGGACAATTTCTTGTTCTTCCACATTCGATTCATAAATTTGATACGCAATGCGTTTTATTTTATGATTTATTTCATCGTGATTAAGAATGCAATTTTCTTTTAAATCCATAGGGTTTGTTTGTTCAAAGATAAAAAACTGTTTTATTTTTTTGGGATATTAATCCTTGTTTTCATCGTTTTCCAAATAGTCATCAATTTCGCGACGGTCTTTTTTGGTGGGACGACCTTCGCCTTTTTGACGGTAATAATCTTTTGAATACTTCAAAAGCTCTTGAGCTTCAAATTCAGATTTTGGTGTCGTATCGATTCTATAGATGTCCACAAGTTTAGCTCCCACACGACTGGAGGGGAGGTCCAAAACGGTCAATTGATAGTTTATTTGGTTCAAGCGTAGCACTATTTTGTCCATAGGATAAACATCTCTACTAGGCTTAACTATGGCATCATTTACTCTGATATGTCCTTTTTTACAAGCAGTGGTAGCAATATTTCGGGTTTTGAAATAGCGGACACACCATAAATATTTATCGATTCTCATAAAATGCTTAAAACAACGTTAATGTATTATACAAAAATAGTATAATATTGTATCTTGCAGCCTTAAATATAAACATATGAACCATAAATACAACACCTTCCTCATTTGCGCACTGATTATTTCAGTTATTTCTTGCAGTCCAGATGACGATGATAATATAGTATCCGTGCCCGAAAACGACCGTACTGAACAACAAGTTGTAGATAATGACACTTTGGTGAACTATTTAAACACACATTATTATAATTCTTCTGAAGTCAATGCATTGGCTAATCCTACCATTGCAGATGTGGTGATTACAGAACTTACCGTAGGAGATATAT
This sequence comes from Formosa sp., assembly GCA_018673215.1. Classification (GTDB taxonomy): domain Bacteria; phylum Bacteroidota; class Bacteroidia; order Flavobacteriales; family Flavobacteriaceae; genus Hel1-33-131. The sequence goes on from JABHDE010000043.1 coordinate 2,718, forward strand.
TGCCTTCGGATGCCACGCTTTTGATGACAGATGTTGAGCTTAAAACCACGACTTATTTAGACGTTGAATACAACTATTATATTTTAAGAATAAAGCAAGGTGAAAGTACTTCATCTCCTCGCTTTTGTGATAAAGTACGTGTCAACTATTCAGGATCTCTTATGGATGGCTATAATTTTGATAGAAGTTCAACCCCAGTAGATTTTGATTTAACAGCAGTAATTCCAGGTTGGAGTCGCGTTATGCCAGAATTTAACGCTTCTAATTCTTTTATTTCTAACACAGATGGTACTATATCTTATAACGGCTATGGAATGGGTGTCATGTTTTTACCCTCAGGTTTGGGGTACTATGCGACCTATTCTGGTTCAATTCCATCGTATTCTAATTTAGTTTTTAAATTTGAATTGTTGCAAACTGAAACTTCGGATCACGATTTTGATAATATCCCAACCTATATGGAGGTGATTGAAGAAGATTATAACTTATATGGTAAAGATACAGACGGAGATTTAGTGGTAGATTTTATAGATGTTGATGATGATGGCGATGGAACACCTACTGCAGACGAAGTGCGAATCCAGACCTTCTCCGAGGATACTAGAGTAGAGTTGGAAGCAACGCTAGCGTCACTAATTTTAGACAGCAATCAATTGATCTCGCCTGTTAAGTATAATTCTGATCGAAATAATTTTTCTGCCAATCTTGTTACAATCCTAGACGATAATGGCAACGGAACTCCTAATTATTTGGATGATACAGAATCTGAAAGAATAGAATAAAGAGTATATTATAGATATAAAAAAGAGTCGCATATGCGACTCTTTTTTAGTTTAAACAGTAAGTTAGTTACCGTTATTTTCTCTTAATAACTTTCAATGCTTTCTCAACAATACTGTCACTGTTAAGTCCATATTTCTCCATCAATTGAGCAGGCGTTCCTGACTCGCCAAAGGTGTCATTAGTTGCTACAAACTCTTGTGGTGTTGGGTGGTGAAGTGCTAAGACTCTCGCCACGCTTTCTCCCAAACCTCCTAGGTGGTTGTGTTCTTCTGCTGTCACAATACATCCTGTTTTAGCCACAGAATCTAAAATAGCTTTATCATCCAAGGGTTTGATCGTATGAATGTTAATTACATCTGCAGAAATACCTTGATCATGCAGTACTTTGGCCGCTTCAAGTGCTTCCCAAACAAGATGCCCCGTCGCAACAATCGTTACATCCGAACCTTCTTGAAGTTGAATGGCTTTTCCGATTTCAAACACTTGGTCTGCAGCTGTGAATACAGGCACTGCAGGCCTTCCAAATCGTAAATAGACTGGGCCTTCATAATCCGCAATTGCAATGGTAGCCGCTTTGGTTTGGTTGTAGTCACAGGTATTGATGACCACCATTCCTGGTAGCATTTTCATCAATCCAATATCTTCCAAAATTTGGTGGGTAGCACCATCTTCACCCAAAGTTAATCCAGCGTGAGAGGCACATATTTTCACATTCTTGTCAGAGTATGCTATAGATTGTCTAATTTGGTCATAAACACGACCGGTAGAAAAGTTAGCAAAGGTTCCTGTAAACGGAATTTTACCTCCAATAGTCAAGCCAGCAGCAATGGACATCATGTTAGCTTCCGCTATTCCAATTTGAAAAAAACGTTCTGGGTTTTCTTCAATAAATTGATTCATTTTTAAAGATCCAATCAAATCTGCACAAAGGGCTACTACATTTGGGTTGGTTCTTCCGAGTTCTGTAAGTCCTGCTCCAAAACCACTTCTTGTATCTTTTTTCTCTGTATATGTATAAGTTTTCATTTTCTGTTGGTTTTGAATTTAATAATCTCCTAAAGTTTCTGGGTTCTGATTTAATGCACTTTCTAACTGTGCATCATTAGGTGCTTTCCCGTGCCATGCATGGGTATGCATCATAAAATCAACACCATTACCCATCATGGTTTTTAAGAGGACACAAACTGGTTTCCCTTTGCCAGTAGCTGCCTTGGCTGTTGCCATTCCTTCTAAGATCGCTTCAATATCGTTTCCTTCTTCGATTTCAATAACCGTCCAATCAAAAGCTTCGAACTTTCCTTTGATGCTCCCCATCGGAAGAACATCGTCGGTAGCACCGTCAATTTGTTTTCCGTTTAAATCGATGGTTGCAATGATATTGTCAACATTTTTTGCAGAAGCATACATAATCGCTTCCCAGTTTTGACCTTCTTGTAATTCGCCATCGCCGTGAAGGCTATAAATCAAATGTGCATCTTTATTTAATTTTTTTGTTTGTGCGGCACCAATAGCAACCGAAAGTCCTTGACCTAAAGACCCCGAAGCAATTCGAACGCCCGGAAGCCCTTCATGTGTTGTTGGGTGGCCTTGCAATCGAGAGTTTAACAATCTAAATGTGTTCAGCTCTTCAACTGGAAAATATCCAGAATGTGCGAGTACACTATATAAAACTGGAGAAATATGACCATTGGATAAGAAAAACAAATCCTCGCCAATCCCATCCATGTCAAAGCCTTCTTTGCGATACATGATGTTCGTGTAAAGTGCAACTAGAAATTCTGCACAACCTAAGGAACCACCTGGATGCCCAGAGTTTACTTTGTGAACCATTCGCAAAATATCTCTGCGAACTTGGGTTGTTAAATCATGTAAATTTTTGTGTGACATTGGCTAGGTTTTAGATGTTAAAAAATCGATCTTCAAATATAATTTTAATTTTAAAGAGATAAAGTATTTAATCTTCTATTTTTTACAATTTAACTAACAATTTATAAAAAGAATGAAGCAGGGTTTGAAAGTGTAATATATTTTCTACTTTTACACATATTTTTGAATTATTTCCATGTTAAAATTCCTCAGATTACAAGAATATAAAGTAATGATTTACAGGCTATTACTTGTATATATTTTTTATGCACTAAGTCGTTTGTTATTTTTTATTTATAATTATTCATTTTTAGAAATTGATTCTGTATTTGAGTACCTAAGACTGAGTTATCACGGTCTTGCATTTGATACCACTGCTATTTTTTATCTCAATAGTTTGTTTGTATTGTTTTCAATGCTTCCATTGAGAGTAAATACACAGAGAGGATATCAGAAATTTTTGTTTGTTATTTACTTCTTGACCAACTTAATAGGGATGGCTCTCAATTTTGTAGATTTGATTTACTACAAATTTAACTTTAGTCGAACTACCGTTTCCGAATGGGATGTGATAGAACACGAAAGCAATCTCCCTCAAATATTAGGGCGTTTTGCAGTGAGCTACTGGCATGTTTTTTTACTGTTTTTTCTGTGTTCTGCATTGTGGATCTTCCTTTACAATAAGATAAAAGTGAGCACAAAATCTTATAGAAAGGGCTTGTTTGCTTATGTCATTTCATCAGTAATTTCTTTTCTTATTATGGCAACCCTTATGGTTGGAGGGATTCGAGGCGATTTTAAGTACAGTACACGTCCCATAAATTTAGTAGATGCCAACAGACACGCCTACAAAACCCAACATGCAGATTTTGTATTAAATACGCCATTTGCAATTATTAGAACTTTCAATAAGAAAACCTTTAAAAAAGTTCCTTTTGATGTAAAAGAATCGGTTGTTGATAGTTTGGTAAAACCGATAAAAGTTTACAAAAGATCCGCAACTCATAAGCCAAATATTGTTGTCTTTATTACCGAAAGTTACAGCAGAGAATATATGGGTGCATTTAATGACTCTACAAAAATCAAGGATTATATTGGGTACTCACCGTTTTTAGATTCTTTGGCAACAAAAAGTTTGATATTTAATAATGCCTTTGCAAATGGAAGAAAATCTATTCATGGGATGTCTTCCGTATTGGCAGGAATTCCCTCTTTTAAAGATGCCTTTACGTCGTCTCCTTTTGCAAATCAAGATGTAGAATCTGTCGTTTCCGTTTTAAACGACGAAGGCTATGACACCTCCTTTTTTCATGGGGCCCCCAATGGGTCTATGGGGTTTTTAGGATTTTCAAACATTTTAGGTTTTGATCACTATTATGGAAAAACAGAATTTAATAATGATCTTTTATTTGATGGGGTTTGGGGCATTTGGGACGAGCCATTTTTTCAGTACACCAAAGACGTTTTAAACACCAAAACCACTCCGTTTTTCTCTACAATTTTCTCGGTGACTTCTCACGAACCTTATATTGTGCCTGAAGAATATGAAGGAGTGTTTCCAAAAGGAACGCTCCCAATGCATCAATGTGTGGGATATACCGACTTTGCTTTCAAACAATTTTTTAAAGCTGCTCAAAAAGAACCCTGGTTCGAAAACACTATTTTTATTATTACGGCAGATCACACAAATCAAATTTATTATAAGGAACAGTATTTGAACCCTATTAACAGATACGCAGTTCCTATTTTGATTTACAGTCCTAATGAAGAATATTTGGGAGTGAGTACCGAATTGGCGCAACAGATTGATATATATCCAACCATCTTAGATATGATCGGATATAACGTGCCATTTAGAAGCTGGGGTCGAAGTTTGGTGAACCAAAGTGAGGATAGAATGACTCCTTATGTGATGAATTTTAATGGACAAAACTATCAATATAGTAAGGGGAATTTAATTTGTATCTTTGACGGCGTAAAAGCCATAGGGTTTTACGATATAAATGATTTGAACTTAGAAAATAATTTAATAGTGAACAGAACCCAAGAAATGGATGCGGTTGAGTTGGCTTGCAAAGCATTTTTAAAAGATTATTTCGATAGAATTATTGATAGAGATTTATAATTAAAAATTTAATAGTGATGAAGAAAAAAATAGGACTTTTTGTTTTGAGTATCATTGTAATAGGAGCTTCAAAATATGTTTATGATGTACATCTAAATTATAATTTTAAAGAAATTTCGGAAAATAAGGTATACAAATCGGGAGTAATACCTCCTGATAAAATTGCAACTTACATTCAAAATCATCAGATTAACAGTGTGATTGATTTAAGATTTCCACATACAACTGACAAGTTAAATAACCCAGAAATCCCTCAAGAGCTTACTGCAGAAAAAGAGGCAGTTGAAAAACTTGAAGGTGTCACCTATTTTAACCTCGGCACCGATCAAGTTCCAACCCAGGAAACGGTAGATAAATTCTTAGAAATTATGGACGATCCGGCGAATTATCCTGTGCTGCTTCACTGTTACCATGGAGTGGGCCGTGCTCAACTATTCTCAGCAATTTATAGGATGGAATATGAAGGATGGAGCAATCAAGAAGCGCGTGAACAGACTCGTGTTTTACTAAAAGGCAGTTCATTTGATGAAGGGAAACCCAAAGGCGATTATTTAATTAACTATAAGCCTCGTTCCAACAAATAATAGCAATCATAAGTTTTTTGCTCAGGGATTAGAGTTACTTTTATATCCTGAAATAATGACTATTAACCCTGTAATTTAAGCGTTTGAAATTCGATTTACTAAAAAAAGACACGCATACCAAAGCACGTGCAGCCACTATTACAACAGATCACGGTGTGATTGAAACCCCCATTTTTATGCCGGTAGGTACTGTGGGGACTGTGAAAGGAGTGCATCAACGGGAGCTTAAAAACGACATCAATCCTGATATTATTTTAGCGAACACCTATCATTTGTTCCTTCGTCCACAAATAGATGTTTTAGAAAAAGCGGGAGGCCTTCATAAATTCATGAATTGGGATCGGAATATTTTGACCGATTCCGGAGGGTATCAAGTATATTCATTATCTGCCAATCGAAAAATCAAAGAAGAAGGTGTTAAATTTAAAAGTCATATTGATGGCAGTATGCATACATTTACTCCAGAAAATGTGATGGAAATCCAGCGCAGTATAGGTGCAGATATCATCATGGCTTTTGATGAATGTACTCCCTATCCATGTGATTATAACTATGCCAAACGCTCGATGCACATGACGCACCGCTGGTTGGATCGTTGTATAAATCACCTAGAAAAGACCCCTCTAAAATACGATTTTAATCAAGCATTTTTCCCTATTGTTCAGGGAAGTACATACAAAGACTTAAGACGTCAGTCCGCAGAATACATCGCCAATGCTGGTGCGGTTGGGAATGCCATTGGCGGATTGTCTGTAGGCGAGCCAGCCGATGAGATGTATGCCATGACCGATGTTGTTTGTGAAATCCTTCCAGAAGACAAACCACGCTATTTAATGGGAGTAGGCACACCAATCAATATCTTAGAAAATATCGCTTTAGGCGTCGATATGTTTGACTGTGTGATGCCAACACGGAATGCTAGAAACGGAATGTTATTTACAGCCCATGGTTCCATAAATATTAAAAACCTTAAGTGGAAAGACGATTTTTCACCAATTGACCCTATGGGGATCACTTTTGTAGATACTGAGTATTCAAAGGCCTATTTAAAACATTTATTCACAGTTAACGAATTATTAGGAAAACAAATCGCTACAATTCATAACTTAGGCTTTTATTTATGGCTCACCCGCGAGGCAAGAAAACACATTATAGCAGGGGACTTTGGAAGCTGGAAAGCTATGATGGTCAAACAAATGGATAATCGTTTATAGGCATATGAAAATTCTAGATTGGTACATATTAAAACGGTATTTATTCACATTTTTCATGATGTTATTGCTGTTTGTTCCGATAGGAATTACTGTGAATCTTGCCGAAAAAATTGACCGTATTCTTGAAAATGAAGTTCCTTTTGAAGAGGTCGCTTCTTATTATTTCGATTTTACAATTTATTTTGCAACCCTCTTATTTCCTTTATTTTTATTTCTATCCGTAATTTGGTTTACCTCAAAACTGGCAAACAATACAGAAATTGTAGCTTTTTTAAGTTCTGGGGTCTCATTTTCACGTTTTTTACGACCTTATTTAATTGGAGCCACTTTTGTGGCCGGACTTGCTTTGATGCTGGGAATGTATTGGGCTCCCATTGCAAGTAAAGGGTTTAATGAGTTTACATATAAGTATTTAAGTAATAATAAGGTAATTGAAACCCATCATATACACCGACAAATAAATGATCATGAATACATTTATGTCAGTAATTTTGATACTAAAGCAAAGCGTGGAAATAATTTTACCCTCGAACATTTTGAAGGGAATAAGTTGGCCTATAAAATTCATGCTTCTGTCATTCGATATGTCGAAAAAGACAGTACCTACCAATTGACAAACTACAATTTAAGAACCATAGGCGAAGACGAAGATCAGCTTGAATACAGTCCTAAAAAAGATACTATTTTTAGCTTCGATTTACAGGACTTAACCCCTCCAATGTATGTTGCTGAAACATTAACCTACGGCGAATTATTGACTTTCATTGCACGCGAGGAAGTTCGTGGGTCTTCGAACATCAACCGATACAAGGTAGTGCAATATAAAAAATGGAGTTTGCCTGTTTCGGTTTTCATCCTTACCATAATTGCTGTGGCTGTTTCTTCTGTCAAGCGTCGTGGAGGAATGGGTGTTAATTTAGCATTTGGGATAGTGATTGCTATGATCTATGTATTTTTTGATAAAGTTTTTGGTGTCATGGCAGAGCAATCTGATTTCTCTCCACTACTAGCGGTCTGGTTTCCTAATATTCTCTTTGGAAGTTTAGCCATTTACCTTCTCTATAATGCAAAGCGATAAACTTAAAAATTATCTACACCTTCATTTTTTGGTGTTCATAGCTGGTTTTACCGCTATTTTAGGAGAACTCATTACCATTGATGCAATTCCATTGGTGTGGTACCGAATGACCATAGCTGGAGTTTTAATGTTTTTGTTTATCAAACTCAAAAAGAGGTCACTAAAAGTTCCTCTGAAGACCGTAGTCCATTTTTCAACTGCAGGGGTCATTATTGCCTTGCATTGGATCACCTTTTTTGCCGCCATAAAAGCATCAAATATTTCGATTACTTTGGCAATGTTTTCTACAGGCGCTTTTTTTGCATCCTTAATTGAACCTTTATTTTATAAACGTAAAATTATTGGGTATGAAATTGTATTTGGGTGTATAGTCATAATTGGGGTAGTCCTTATTACACAAACAGAGACACGGTATTTTTTAGGAATCGCTTTAGGAATTTCTTCTGCCTTATTTTCTACATTATTTGCAGTTCTCAATGGCCAGTTTGTAAAAAATCACAAAGCCAGTGTCATTTCATTTTATGAATTTGTAAGTGGTGTGTTATTTATGTCAATTTTTATAGCGTTTACAGGCGATGGATTTGATGCTTCATACTTTCAACTCACGCTTTCAGATTGGATCTGTCTATTTGTATTAGCATCCATTTGTACCGCTTATGCTTTTATTGCCTCCATTCATGTGATGAAACAAATCACTCCATACACTTTGGTATTAACATATAACTTAGAACCAATTTATGGAATTGTACTTGCAGTTGTATTATTCCCACAAACAGAAACAATGCGTCCATTATTTTATCTCGGTGCAGGTCTTATAATTTCCACTGTACTTCTTAACGCTGTGTTTAAAAACATCAATAAATCCAAAATCTAACCTCTGAAATCTATTAAAGTTTTATATTTGCACACTAACTTAAAAACTAATCTTGAATTTCTATGGAATATCTAGAATTTGAGTTGCCTATAAAGGAACTAGAAGATCAATTACAAAAATGTCAAATCATTGGAGAAGAAAGTAATGTAGATGTCTCTGAAACATGTGTTCAGATTCAAAAAAAACTGGATATCGCCAAAAAAGATATTTACAAAAACTTAACCCCTTGGCAACGCGTTCAGTTGTCAAGACATCCAGACAGACCTTATACACTAGATTACATCAATGCCATATGTGGAGATTCCTTTTTGGAGCTTCATGGCGATCGTAATTTTAAAGACGATAAAGCTATGATAGGTGGTTTGGGAAAAATTGGAGATCAAAGTTTTATGTTTATTGGTCAACAAAAAGGATACAATACCAAAACCCGCCAGTATCGAAACTTCGGAATGGCCAACCCCGAAGGCTATCGCAAAGCATTACGTTTGATGAAATCCGCTGAAAAATTTGGCATTCCAGTCGTTTCTTTGATTGATACTCCGGGCGCTTATCCAGGGTTTGAAGCTGAAGAACGTGGACAAGGGGAAGCGATTGCTCGAAATATTCTTGAGATGACCCGATTAAAAGTGCCAATCATTACCATTATTATTGGGGAAGGTGCTTCTGGGGGTGCGCTCGGAATTGGAGTAGGAGACAAAGTCCTGATGTTAGAAAACACTTGGTACTCTGTGATTTCACCAGAGTCTTGCTCTTCTATCTTATGGAGAAGTTGGGAATATAAAGAACAAGCAGCAGAAGCATTAAAGCTTACTGCGAAAGATATGAAACGGATGAAGTTGGTGGACGAAATTGTGAAGGAACCCCTAGGCGGTGCTCATAAAGATCGTCAGCAAACATTTACAACAGTTTCCAACAAGATTATGAAGTCTTATAATGAATTCAAAAACTTATCACCAAAAGAATTGGTGGGTCAACGTATGGAAAAGTACTCACAAATGGGAGTCTTCAATGGGTAATCCACTATCGTTATCTTAAAATTAAAAAAGTCAAGTGTATCGCTTGACTTTTTTTATGCTTATCAACAATAATTTAGACTTATAAACAGTTCAATTGTTGAGTAACCCTTACCTTTACAACACAACTGTTATTCATATTTTAAGTACTTTCGTTACTGACAAACGAGCAGGATAAAATAGTATCTCCTAGTAGAATGATTAAATGATATAAATGAAGCAACCAGAACCAGTAAAAGTTTACAAAAACGACAAAAGTACACTCATTAGTTTGGAGAAAGGGAAAATCCCACCACAAGCTACGGACTTGGAAGAGGTTGTTCTTGGGGCGATGATGATTGATAAAAAAGGAGTGGATGAAGTCATTGATATTCTAAGCAAAGATGCTTTTTATAAAGACGCTCACCAACACATATTTGAAGCCATACTTCAGTTATTTGAAAACAGTGAACCTGTAGATTTATTGACAGTTTCAACTCAATTGCGTAAAAACTCAAAACTAGATTTAGTAGGAGGAGATTTTTATCTGATTTCTTTAACCCAAAAAGTATCTTCATCTGCACATATTGAGTTTCATGCACGGATTATTTTACAAAAATATATTCAAAGAAGTTTAATTAAAATTTCGAACGAAATTATAGAAGATGCCTTTGATGAAACCAAGGATGTTTTTGATTTATTAGACAAGGCCGAATCACGTTTGTATGAAGTCACCCAAGGAAATATTAAAAAATCGACCGAAACAGCCCAAGATTTAGTATTTCAAGCCAAGAAAAAAATTGAAGATATCTCCAATAAAGAAGGACTTTCGGGAGTTCCATCAGGATTTGATAAACTAGATAAACTTACTTCTGGTTGGCAAGAAAGTGATTTGATTATTATTGCTGCGCGTCCAGGAATGGGAAAAACCGCCTTGACTCTGTCAATGGCACGAAACATTGCAGTCACACAAAGTATTCCAGTAGCTTTCTTTTCGCTAGAGATGTCCTCCGTTCAGCTAATTACACGTTTGATTTCTTCTGAAACAGGTTTAAACTCAGAGAAATTAAGAACCGGTCGTCTCGAAAAACACGAATGGGAGCAATTAAACGTCAAAGTAAAAGCTCTCGAAAAAGCACCTTTATATATAGATGATACCCCTTCATTATCCATTTTTGATTTAAGAGCCAAAGCACGTCGATTGGCTTCTCAAAATGGCATCAAACTCATTGTTGTGGATTATTTACAACTAATGACCGCAGGAGGTTCACAAAAAAGTGGAAATCGTGAACAAGAAATCTCTATGATTTCTCGAAACTTGAAAGCCCTCGCAAAAGAATTAAGCATCCCTGTGATCGCCTTATCTCAGTTGTCAAGAGCCGTGGAAACCCGTGGAGGAAGTAAGCGTCCATTGCTATCGGATTTGAGAGAATCTGGTGCCATTGAACAAGATGCTGATATTGTATCTTTTATTTACCGTCCTGAATATTACAAAATTGACGAATGGGATGACGAACAACACACTCCTTCCGAGGGTCAAGCCGAATTTATCATCGCTAAACACCGTAATGGTGGACTGGAAAATATCCGTTTAAAATTTATTGGGCATTTAGGGAAGTTTGATAATCTCGATGATTTTGATTCTCCGTTTGACACCGAATTTCATTCAAAAATGAATGCAGCGGCTAATGACGACACTTTCAAACAAGAGGATTTTAGGGTCGATCCAACTGATGCCTTTGGAGACTCGGATGATGATACGCCCTATTAAATTTCCATAGCGAATAAATTGAGTATATTTAAGCAATGAAACACTTACTACTGAGTTTTTTTTTAGCGCTATCCTTTCAAATTCATGCTTCTTATATCCTCATTCCTATGGATGCTGAGAGTCAGAAAAATCATTTGAAAGCCTACGGGATTACCTATTGGACCTTAAATAAACAAGAAAATGTCAAGTGGCTTCTCAATTATAGAGGTGGCTCTTTTTTGTTACCACATAGAAACGTCATCGAAAAAGAATGTCTCATCAGAGGGGTTTCTTATGAACTTATTAGTGATTCCGAAGCCGAAGCCATTCTTCAAGAAATAAGCAGTCCGAGTAAAAATATGGATGCTGTTGTTCTTGAAAAAGCACCTAAAATTGCGGTCTATTCTCCTAGCGGGAAACAACCTTGGGACGACGCTGTGACCATGGTATTGACCTATGCCGAAATTCCTTATGAAACTATATATGACACCGAAGTTTTGAATGATGCCTTATTACTCTATGATTGGTTGCACCTTCATCATGAGGATTTTACGGGTCAATATGGTAAATTCTATAGAGCCTACAGAAATGCAGCTTGGTATATCGACCAACAACAAACCGCCGAAAAACTCGCCACAAGTTTAGGGTATGATAAGGTTTCTGAACAAAAATTAGCAGTCGCCCAGAAAATTAGAGAGTATGTTTTGGGAGGAGGTTTCATGTTTGCCATGTGTAGCGCCACCGATAGTTTCGATATTGCTTTGGCGGCTCAAGCACTTGATATTTGTGAGCCTATGTTTGATGGAGATGGCAGCACACCCAATTACCAATCACAATTAGACTACTCTAAAACCTTTGCTTTCAAAGACTTCATTTTGGAACGCGATCCAAAAGTATATGAGTTTTCAAGTATCGATATGACTCAAAGACGTCAAATTCAGAAAGAGTTAGATTACTTTACTCTGATGGAATATTCTGCCAAATGGGACCCAATTCCCACCATGCTCAATCAAAACCATACGGCACTGGTAAAAGGTTTTATGGGGCAAACTACTTCATATTCTAGAGATCAAGTTAAGTCCAATGTTCTTGTCATGGGTGAAAATAAATCCAATGGCGAGGCGCGGTATATTCATGGCATCAAAGGGCAAGGATTTTTTACTTTTTATGGAGGTCACGATCCCGAAGATTATACGCATAGAGTAGGGGATCCTAAAACCGAATTGGACTTACATCCGACGTCGCCGGGCTACCGACTGATTTTAAACAATGTCTTATTTCCTGCAGCCCGAAAGAAAAAGAAGAAAACTTAATCTTTTATTAGTATATTAGTATTTCTTTTTACTTACATTTCTAATTGTTATTATTTTAATATGAATTCAATTCCTTCACTATCAAGAACAGATCTCGCTCAGCTGATTGTGAATAGAATTAGTCAAGAAAAAAACCGTATTAAAATACAATATGAGGAATCTAAAAATCAGATTGGCTATTTTTTTATAGATGATTTATTACCTTCAGAAATCACTGAACACATTAACAAGCAATTTCCATCACATGACAAGATGGTTCTCAAAAAAAGCATTCGAGAAGACAAGTATATTGCGGTTCAAATGAATCAATATAAACGAGATTTAGAAGAACTTATTTATGCGTTTCAAGAGGAAAGTGTTGTAGATTTGATTAAAGAGGTTTGTAATATTAAAATACTTGAACCAGATAAAAATTTGTACGCAGGTGGGTTGTCTTCTATGAAACAATCTCAGTTTTTAAATCCGCATTTAGATAATTCTCATGACAAGGAACGGGACCGTTGGCGGGTCTTGAATTTATTGTTTTATGTGACTCCAAATTGGAAGGACTCTAATGGCGGTCATTTAGAAATTTGGCCCAACGGTTTAAAGCACGATCAAATTACGTTACACTCTCGATTTAACCGGCTCATTGTTATGGCTACTCATGATAAATCGTGGCATTCGGTAAGCCCTGTCGTGGTTGATGCTTCCCGAAACTGTGTGTCTAATTACTATTTCTCAAACACTGCACTTTCTAATACTGATAAATTTCATGTCACTACCTTTAGAGGGAGGCCTCATCAAAAAATAAGAAATCAAATTCTAAAATTAGATTCTTTTTTAAGAATGAACCTTAGGAAGCTATTTAAAAAAGGAGTTGTCGAGAATCCTCACGTTTATAAAACAGACAAAGATTAATTTTTAATACATAAAAAATGCCCACTCAATTGAGTGGGCATTTACATATAAGCGAATATGATACAATAGGCTAGTTGCCCTAGTTTACTTTATCTACAATAGCTTTGAAAGCTTCTGGGTTATTCATCGCTAAATCAGCCAATACCTTTCGGTTTAATTCGATGTTATGCGTTTTTAGTTTCCCAATAAATTGTGAATATGACAATCCATGAGCTCTGGCTCCTGCGTTGATACGCATGATCCATAAAGCACGGAATGTTCTTTTCTTATTTCTACGGTCTCTGTAAGAATAAAGCATGGCTTTATCAACTGCGTTCTTTGCAATTGTCCATACGTTTTTACGTCTTCCAAAGTATCCTTTGGCTTGCTTTAATACTTTTTTTCTTCGGGCTCTTTTGGCCACTGAATTTACTGATCTTGGCATTTCTTAAATGTTTTTTGTAGCAGGCGATTCAATTTTTTGAATACTTTTAACGGCCCAACTCCATGGTTTATAAAAATAATTTTAACCTAAACAACGTTTACTTTAAACGCAATTGTTGTTTAATGTTTGCTTCGTCATTCGCATGTACTAGAGTACTGTGCGTGAGAGCAAGCTTACGTTTTTTAGACTTCTTCGTTAGAATGTGGCTTTTGAACGCATGCTTTCTTTTGATTTTTCCAGTACCCGTTACTTTAAAACGTTTCTTGGCACTAGACTTGGTTTTCATTTTAGGCATTTTCTCCTTTTATTTAGTTGCTTCGCTTATTTTACTTTCTTAGGGGATATGAACATAATCATACGTTTCCCTTCTAATTTTGGCATTTGCTCTACCTTTCCGAGGTCTTCTAAGTCTTGCGCTAAACGCAATAATAAAATTTGACCTTGTTCTTGATAAATGATTGAACGTCCTTTGAAAAATACAAAAGCTTTCAATTTAGCACCTTCCTTTAAAAACTTTTCGGCGTGTTTTTTCTTAAAAGCATAATCGTGATCATCGGTTTGAGGTCCAAAACGAATCTCTTTAACCACTACTTTCGTAGCTTTTGATTTGATTGCCTTATCACGCTTCTTTTGTTCGTAAAGAAACTTTTTATAATCCATGACCTTACATACAGGAGGAACAGCATTAGGTGAAATTTCCACCAAATCTACCTCTTGCTCTCTAGCAATTGCTAAGGCTTGAGATAAACTGTATACACCAACTTCAACATTATCACCACCAAGTCTTAACTCTTGTGCAGTGATTTTTCTGTTGATTTTGTGTTGATCTTCTTTAATAATTCTTAGAGGACCTCTGTCTCTTCTTCTACGTATTGCTATGGCTTTATATTTTAGTTAAACTTAAAATTCTTTTAATGTTGTTTTTATTTCTTCTTCAATAATAGAAGTGAATGCTTGCACATTAATCGTGCCTAAATCCTCTCCTCCGTGTTTTCTTACACTTATTGTACCGTCGATTTCCTCTTGTTCACCAACGATAATCATATACGGGACTTTTTGCACTTCTGCATCCCGAATTTTCTTACCCATTGTTTCATTTCTATTGTCTACGAGGGCGCGAATTTCGTTATTTTCTAGCGAATTTAAAACTTTTCGAGCGTATTTTTCATATTTCTCGCTAATTGATAGTATAATTACTTGTTCTGGCATCAACCAAAGTGGAAAATTACCGCCTGTATGCTCTAGCAATATGGCCACAAATCGCTCCATACTTCCAAATGGCGCTCGGTGAATCATAACAGGTCTATGTAGCTCGTTATCAGTGCCTTTATAGGTCAAGTCAAAGCGTTCAGGTAAGTTGTAATCCACTTGAATCGTTCCAAGTTGCCACTGTCTGCCAAGAGCATCTTTGACCATAAAATCTAATTTAGGTCCATAAAAAGCCGCTTCGCCAGTTTCTATAACATAATTCAATCCTTTGGCTTCCGCAGCATTGATAATCGCCTGTTCTGCTTTATCCCACACATCCGAAGCTCCAATATATTTTTCTAAATTTTCTGGATCACGTACGGAAACCTGTGTCGAAAAATTTTCAAATCCTAACGAGCCAAATACATACAGTACCAAGTCAATTACATTTTGAAACTCATCATTTAACTGCTCGGGTGTACAGAAAATATGTGCATCGTCCTGAGTAAAACCACGCACTCTAGTCAAGCCATGTAATTCTCCACTTTGTTCGTATCTATATACCGTTCCGAATTCTGCAAAACGTTTTGGAAGTTCTTTGTAGCTAAATGGTTTTGCATTGTAAATCTCACAGTGGTGAGGACAATTCATGGGTTTTAGTAAAAACTCCTCTCCGTCTTTTGGTGTTTGAATACTTTGGAAACTATCTGCTCCGTATTTTTCATAATGTCCAGAAGTAACATATAATTCTTTTTGACCAATATGTGGAGTGATCACCATTTCATAACCCGCTTTTTGTTGCGCTTTCTTTAAAAAGTCTTCTAAACGTGATCTCAAAGCAGCACCTTTGGGTAACCACAGAGGTAAGCCTTGACCTACTTTTTTCGAAAACGTAAATAATTCTAATTGCTTGCCAAGTTTTCTGTGATCTCTTTTTTTGGCTTCTTCCAAAAGCACTAAATACTCGCTAAGTTCTTTTTGTTTTGGAAATGAAATCCCATAAACTCTCGTTAGTTGGGTGTTGTTTTCATCCCCTCTCCAATAAGCTCCTGCAACACTTAATACCTTAACGGCTTTGATGATCCCTGTATTTGGAATGTGACCCCCTCGACATAAGTCTGTGAAAGAGGAATGGTCGCAAAATGTAATTTCTCCATCAGTAAGATTTTCAATGAGTTCAACTTTGTAAGGGTTTTCTTCATTTTTATACTTTAAAAGTGCATCCGCTTTAGAAACAGATTTGATAGAAAAATCATGTTTTCCACGCGCAATCTCAATCATCTTATCTTCAATACGTTTGAAGTCTTTATCAGAAATCACTTGGTCTCCCAAATCGACATCGTAATAAAAACCATTGTCAATTGCTGGTCCAATAGAAAGTTTCACACCTGGAAACAATTCTTCTAAAGCCTGTGCAAGCACATGTGAAGACGAATGCCAAAAAGCTTTTTTCCCCGCATCATCTCTCCATGTATATAATATGAGATTACCGTCTGTAGTTAGTAGAGTAGAGGTTTCAACGGTTGTATCGTTGAATTTTGCTGAAATAACATTCCGAGCAAACCCTTCACTAATGTCCTTAGCGACATCTAACACAGTAAGGTTTTTTTCAAAAGACCTTATAGTTCCATCTGGTAAAGTAATGTTGATCATAATTTAATTATAAATAGGAGACAAATATAAGGTGTATAAAGGGATTCACACAATAACTATTTGTATAATTTAAAATTTATTCAAAGGAATGTTTATGTGCTTTTAAAACTTAACCACTTGTAATTCAGTCATTAGAATTATTTAAGAAAAATAAAGTTAAAAACGTTTGGTATAAGTCTTGTTTAGGTAATAAAAGGTTGTATGTTTGCAGCCGCTAAAAACGGAACATATTTTTGGTTCACGATCTTGAGTTATTATGATGTTTTTAAGGTTTATGAAATAAATAAATTTTATTTTCAAAAATCATTGTGATA
>JABHDE010000078.1 GCA_018673215.1 Formosa sp.
TACCATACTGAAGCAAACCTATGCCGTTAAAGTTATATTCGTTTAGCCAAACACGACCGTTCTCATCTTTAACGATCAGTATTTGATTTTCATAATTTAAAAAAGACTGATATCTTGTGTTAAACTATTATTTGATTAACTATTCGCCCTTTTGACACCCTCTAAAATTAAAGCGATATCTGGCAAAAAAACAAAGTGATTCTAACAAAAGAGAACGTTGTTGTATATGGTTTGTTGCGTGTTTTAAGTAACTAATTTAGTAAATATTTACGGACAAAGAAAGTCCGCGAGGACTTTCGTAAGTAGGCAAAAAGCCAGCAATAAATTATATACGGTGTTAGCATTTCGTTGTTTTTATTCAGACTTTTAATATTTCGACTTAATTCTAATTTCCGATTATCTTACATTTGAGTAAATTCAGCCAACGATTTGTTCCGTAAACTTTTTCAGTTCGGATTGAGTGAGTGATTTCGCAACTTGCTAAATTCCGTATTCTGTTCGGTTTCTATTTTTCATTTTTCTTTCTGTTTTTTATTAATGAAACTAAACCGTGAACTGAAACCCCAAATAGAATAAGGTATAAACTATTTCGAGTCAGAGGTCTTTCAATTTGTTCAGTTGGTAGTTCTGTAAAGAAACCATAAATAACTAAAATAGTCGCAAAAAACATAACTCCAGAAGCAAAAATTTGTACTGTTTTTAAATATTTAATTTCTGAAATTTTGAAATGTGTACCAAGTGAAACATTAATTAAACCAAATAGTAAAATATATAAATGTCCAGCTCTAAATAGTGCTCTATTCATTAATTCCATATTTTTCAGATGGTCAAAATTATGATGCATATATTGTCCAGTAAGTAGAAAAGCTATTATTATAGTAATTCCGAAATAAAAATGAATTTTCCCAAGCATACTTATTATTCTAATTTTTCATTTTTTTTAATTTCCGTAAACTTGCTCTCCAATGAATGCTAACGTAAATATTAGTATTCAATAAAATTAATGTATTTGTTTGATTTCAAGCAAACTTAGCTCTTTACGATCATGAAGTTGAGCGTCAAAAAACCCCCGTTTGGGTGGCTTTTATTTTGTTATTGTTTCTCTAGTAACGAATTACCTTCTCTACAGTACCATCGTTATAAATCTCAAACAACATTCCTCCCTCAAATTGATCTTCATCCATATTTATTTCTTGTCCTAATAGATTCACTAAACGTACAAGAGTTCTGTTTGAACTATTCATGATGGTATTGTCTGTTACAATAGAAGAGGCAATACTTATTGTATTTGCTTGATAAGAAGAGGAACCTTTACGCCACTTGTCTATCGAAAAACTTTGTGTTGTATTGGTATTCCATAGCTTAAAGTTTACTTCTTCCGATACAGACAAGCCTTCTTTCGCTGAAGTTAATGCATCATCTCCCCATACACACAAAACAGTTACTGGTTTGGTATATACTCCAGACCCAACTATTTTTCCTTTACGATCAAACACAGCTATTTCAGATCCATTTACTGGGGCTTTATCCCAAGCAGCCTCTTCTATAACTAGAGTCATGTTGTTATCTGTTGGTGTTTTTTCTATAAAATGATATAAATTCTTCTGTGTTACTCCTACAGATCCAAATCTATACGTTTGGTTATTTGGCAAGTAGTTTAATACATCATCATTAAACATCTTTAATTGATATCCTCTACCTGAAATCAGGTTCCCTATGCCATTAAAACTCCATTCAGGTAAATAAGCATTTCCAATATAATCCTTTACAATTACTAAGTTTCCCGATTCATTAATCTCTGAGAATACTGAGGCAGCATTAGCGGGCTCATCTCTTAAATAACCAATTATATTCCATCCAGAAGTTAGTGTTATTGGATGACCCTCAGGGAAAGCGTAATCACCGGAGACCTGTAAGGAGACTTCTGCCCCTGTTTTAATCTGGTATCCTTGACCTACTTCAAGTAACCCAATTCCATTAAAGTTCCATTCTGTTATGTAAGCAGAACCATTAAAATCTTTAACGATGTGTATATCCTCAACTATTGGAGCCAATACAGATGCTAAATCCATATTTTCAGCTATTATATAGGTAGAAAACATCGACCAGCCCATTGGGATGTTAATGATCTGTTCCGATGGGCCAAAAAACTCAGCTTGCACAGCACCAATAAAAGAAACCCCATTATTGGTAAATACTTCAGGTCCATTTGTAAAAACTGGACTTGCTGCAAACACTTCACAACTTAAAGAATCCCAAATTTGAAACACCAATTCTTGACCTGGGGTAAGGCCGTCTATAGCGTCAGAAGCAGCAGCATCTCCCATTACTTCAATTTGAGAAATTCCTGATGTAATTTGAGTGTAACCGGCACACAGTAATTCTCCATTGCCGTTTTCATAAAACACACCTAATAGAGCTCCTTCGGTCAAGGAATCCCCATTAATATCTAGCCATGGTCCAGATACAAAAATAGCGTGATTCTGCTCGGTAACAATCACCTCCCATCCAGACTCGCAAGAACCTGGATCGTTCGGGAAATTAGGACTTCCATTGAGATTAATGCAAGCCCAATTTTCTGGCAAGGCATTGTCTAAATCTGGTGAACGTAATTCTAATGTATAACCTGAGCCATCAGCACAGCTTGACCAAGGAGCTAAAGATTGGTAGTCTACCTCATCTTGCAAGGTTCCATTTGGGTCATACAACCTAACAGCATCAGAGCCTCCGAAGCCGAAATTTAATTCACCTACATACGGAACTTCTGGTAAAACAGAGCTGAAATTCGTTTCATTTTTAACAAGCACAAGGAAGCCTTCCCCTTCAATTTGGGTGCCATCAGGAATTGCAAAAACATGCGTGTCGTCGTCGTCTTTCAGTTCCCAATTAGTGAGGTCTATTGCCGCTGAATTTGGATTGTAGAGTTCAATCCAGTCATCGGTGTCAAATGTGTCAATAGATTTGTAATTTATCTCGTTAATTACAAGAGGAATTGTTGTTTCAGTGGGGGTGAAATTGGGAACAACTTCAAAAGATTCCGTAAGCAATACTTCAATGGTTTCGTTGTTGGAAAATAGATCACCACTCCAATGCGAAAATTCGTAGCCAAACTGCGTAATTGCTGTTAGCTTTACAGGGACTGTTTCAAAATAATCTCCAGTCCATGTAGGCTCTTGAATATTTATATTTTCATTTACCGCTACATAACCTTCATTGAGGTTGAGGTTTGTAATGGTAAGCGGATGAAAGTTTGGAAGATTAAATTGCTCCTTGATGTGTTCTTTAACGATAGCATGCCTGTTAAGTCCAAAACTTTTCATGTTGGCAATGTAATAATCAACATGAGCGGAGATGTCTGTTATTTCATAACCTAACGTTGGGTCGTCTTTCCATCGCGTGAAATGCGCAGGCACTTCAGATTCGATTGTTGCATAAATTTGATCGATATGATTGAGTAAGTTAGCTGGTAAAAACCGGGTATTTAACTCGTCAGCATAGCGGTTAATAAATTGATTTCTAAAGCCAATATTTGTGGTCATTTTTCTAAACAATAAAGTAGACCAAGGTGGATTTGGCCATCCAGGACCATCTGGGTTTAGCGCAAAACTAAGCGTGTTTTCGTAGTAGTTTGAAATGTTCCAGAACGGTCCAAAACCAAAATCAGTATCGTACATAACCCAACGCCATTTGGTGTCTGGATGTTTCCAAAATTTAATATTGTTTCCGGGCCAATCCGTGTTGTTTATATATATATTGGTTGCCTGGTAAAGCGCATAATTTTTAAGATCAACTCTTTCTTCTACAAATTCAAAATTAGAATCATCCGTTAAATCTGTATTTTCAATATACTCAATCAGCTCGATGTATTCTTCATTGTCTCCTTCTATAACTTCAGCATTAAAAGTCAAAAGTGAAATACGCTCAGCATCAACATTGTGTTTAGAGGCTAACATATGTTCGTTGATCTTTTCACGCATATTGTACATTCCCCAATAATCTCCATTGATGTAAGTTGCAACAGGATTGTACTCTTGAAAATCCAATTCCGAACCTCGCATTAAGCTCGTGAGCATGATATCCTTCATATTGGATCTTAACCAATCTTGACCAGAATTTCTAATGGTAAAAGATTCGAAATCGTTGTACGTTAATTGGTCAAAAAAGGAATGTTCAAATTTTGAATCTCCGTATTTACCCCTTGCAAAAAAGGAAAGAGAACGTTGACCATTTTGACCTCTACTCCAGCCTCCAAAAATCTTAACTCCTGCATTAAACTCAACAAACGCATCACTGTTATTTTCATAAAATGAAAAGTGAATGGGGCGCTCCCAGTCTTCCCAAAAATTTGCACCAAAATAAGGCATGGATTCATCATAAGTTCCTTCGGGGCCAGCTACATAAATACCAAAATCATCGTCAAAAAAATCAAACGGATCAACACTCAATAGCATTACATCTATATCGTGATTCGAATTAAAAATATAGGACTCCGTTACAACCGGTGAAGGGAGGTAATCCGTTGAATAGATTTGAGCTCTAACACTCGTATTAGTTGACAGCTGAAGAGGAGCTGTATAGATTTGTGACAGAGAATTTGGAGAACTTCCATCTGTTGTATAATGAATTAGTTGCGACAAACTGTTTCCTGAAAGAGAAAGACTCAAAGGAGCGTCTTTCACCCCACCGATTTCAGAAAAAACAAGCTCATTTTGAACAGTTCCTAGGAATTCTTCACCCGAATTTTGCGAACCTGGGGTCGTTTGAATAAAGCTAACTACATTTCCAGATGAACTAGAAACCCCTATCGATGCATCGGGTGGCAATCCTTCAACAACCAATTGATCTACAACCATTCCTGTATCATTTGAAAGGCTTAGTGTTTCAGAATTTGTTGAAATTTTAAAATTTGTATGAAAAGTATTGTTGCCGTTTAAGTTTAAAATTTCTGGCGGTGCAACACCCGAGTTGTTGGCGGATGCAAAAGTGGCGGATAAAAATGGGATGATTGTAAAATCTGATGACCATTGGCTTATGTTGTGTGCCTGAATAGCTAAAATATTTTCTCCTTCGGTTAAAATCGAACTGAAATCAGCTATCGTAAAGCGATCGGGAGAGCCTCCACTATACATTTGAGCTTCATGATCTTGATTTGTGGAGGCATTATAAGAGGGCGGCACACCATTGATATTGGCACGTGCTACTTCAACTCCATTGATGTAAGCCACAAAAGCATCGTCGTAATCAATATCTAAAATTAAAGACATGACATCTGCAGCGTTGTTGAGGTTAAACTTTTTTCGCAGATATACAGCTACGGTTCCATTGGGAATTAGAGTAGCATCATCGCCATCTGCATAACCAAAACCAGAGGAGCCATTGGCCCATGTCGAATCGTTAAAATTTAAATTGGTCCAGTTTGAGTTTGGTTCCGAGCTTGGAATCAAATAATTGTACAAATCACCTTGATTGACCAGGGTTCTTATTGTAGTTATTTGAGCGCGGTCTTTAGCTGAAGCCCACAAGAGCAAATAATCATTCGGAGGAATCGTTACGTTAGGAAAGCTCCATTTTAATAAATCAGTCTCATCATCAGAAATAGTCCAATTTTCAAGATTCACATGTTGAGATCCATAATTGTAAAGTTCTATCCAATCTGGCGTATCGCCATCTTCGTCAATGTAAAAAGAATTAGACGAAACAGCTTCATTAATTCTAACCGTTTGAGCAGTTACAGAAAAGCAAAAACACAAGAGTAGTATGGAAAGTATATTTTTCATAGAGGAGGTTTCAAGTTCTGTTGTATTAATATACCAAATATAGAAACTTTAAATTTGAAATTTTCTTGAGGAGTCTTTAATATTTAGATGGGTTTTTAAAAAGTTAATGCCATACCCAATAATAATCTGATTTGGTTTTGTTGGCAAATTGTTTTATTCCTTAATAAGTCGAATTAGCGTCTCTTCATTTCCCGCCTCTACCATCAAAAAGTAAACTCCAGCTGGTTCGTTTAAATTTAGATTCAATACTTGACTCTCATTGTATGTATTCGACTGGATTACCTTCCCACTCAAATCACTAACAATAACGCTAACCTTATGGTAAGTTTCTCCCATGTCAATCAAACAATATCCATTGGTTGGATTTGGGGAGATTTTAATATTAGAATTAGACCTTTCTACTAAACTTAATGCACTTGGTATTACTTTAATTTTCAAACCTACGGGCCTATGGTCGGAAATATTTGAGTCGTACTCAGCTAAGCCTCCAACTAAAAAGTCATCAATCTTTATTGTTTTAATTACTGAATTGGGATGGTGAAATTCGGTAAAGAGTTCATTTGTAATTAAAATATGATCCAGATGAGAAGGCCAACTCGGGTACGACCATTCTGAAGGTGGTTGTGTTGCTATACTCATGTCGGCAAATTCATAATTTATTGTATCATCAATAAACATTTGAAAGACGTTATTTAGGGGAGCGTCGGTAATAATGTCGTTCAAATCTCCAATCACAATTACCCTAGATGAATTGAAGTTTTCATCAATGTATTGTTTCAAAAGTGTGTTGGCTTCATAGCGTCTAGCCTCTTCATCATTGGAGTTTCCAACGTCCAACAAACCGTCACCACAGCATTTGAAATGATTGTTAATAATTACAAATTCTTCCCCATTAAATATAAGCTCAACTACTAAAGGTGATCTTGGAAAAGCATTCCAAAAAGAAGAGGTGTCGTAAATCTTGTAAATAGACTGGATACTAACGCTACTGGTTTTATAAACGTAGGCAAGCCCACCAAACCAACCGTCAGCTATAAAAAGCTCATATCCGGGTAAATTGTCAATCATCTGTCTACACAAGGTGGTGTCATCTACTTCCTGCAAACCAATCAAGTCCACGTCCAGGGATTCAATTATTTTACTCACCGAATCAACCGTTATGGATCCGTTTTTAGGAAACCATTCAATGTTCCAGGTAATCACTTCAAAGGTAGAATCAGTTCCAAAACTAATGTCGGCTAAGCCTTGTCCGTAAAGTTGAAAACTGAGGAAGAGGGTTAATACGGATGTCAATATTCTAGTAAGCATTTTACAGTAAGTTTTAATTTAGTTCGGTTTTAATGTTTACCAATCAGCGGATAAACATATTGTATTTATTATGATTCTGTCACATTAATACTCCAAATATAACAAATATAAAAGGTCAGGTTATTTTTAAAAATAAAGTGACCTATAAGACACCCTTATTGGTTGTCGTTCGAACCGCTTTTGGAAAGATTTAAAAAAGTTAAGGGAATAAAAAAGCCACTCTAATGGAGTGGCTTTTATGATGTGTTGCCTACAAAAAATGAGGGCTAAAAAGGGCTAAAAATGTGGGAAACCTAGCGAGCTGATTTTAAAAGACAATTGATTTTCCGCGCGATCTAACTTATTTTTCACGGTTAAACCCCAAAGGAAAACTTCCATACAAAATCTTTGATCAGCCTGATGAAATTGAGAAGCATGCTGTACTACTAATTTTTGCAGGGGCGCTATGGAGGCTAATTTTTCGTAAAAATCAGCATCAGCATCACTGTCGTTTAATTCTACAAAATCAGCATCAAACCAATCAATCAAATCGCTGTAATACTTTCTTTCATTTTCTTTTTCTAACTTGGTAATCTTAGGGAAAATCTTCTCAAACTGTGCCTCAACAGCTCGATCAATGAGCAACCTTGCCACCTCATCGGCTCCCTCCTGTTCGCCTTCATAAACCAGCTCAATCTTCCCAGTGATTGAAGGAATGATAGCCCTAAAATCCACCAATCTAATTTGTGTTTTTTTGGCTGCAGATTCAACCAGTCTCAATTGTGCCGCAGCCACCAAATTCTCCATGGCGCTAATGGACAAGCGTGCACTTACCCCACTCTTAGCATCTACAAACTCACTGTCTCTGGCCGCAAAAGAGACCTCTTCCAAAAGCTCTTTAGCCAAATCTGGAATTTGAATGGCCAAACGATTTTCTTGAGAAATTTTAGCCTCTTGTTGGGTAATTTCTTTAGCCAATGCAAGGGTCTTTGGGTAGTGGGTAAAAATCTGTGAACCGATCCGGTCTTTTAAGGGAGTAACAATGCTTCCTCGGTTGGTATAATCTTCTGGATTGGCCGTAAATACAAATTGTATATCTAAGGGCATTCTGAGCTGAAAACCTCTAATCTGAACATCACCTTCTTGTAATATATTGAACAACGACACTTGAATACGAGCTTGCAAATCGGGCAATTCATTCAATACAAAAATACTTCGATGGGCTCGTGGAATCATACCGTAATGCAATACCCGTTCATCTGAATATGGAAGTTTAAGGGTGGCGGCTTTGATGGGATCTATATCTCCAATCAAATCGGAAATGTTTACATCTGGCGTAGCCAGCTTTTCATAAAAACGCTCCGAGCGATGTACCCAAGCTATGGGAGTATCATCTCCTTTTTCATCCACTAAATCTTTGGCAAATTTAGAAATCGGGGCAAAAGGGCTGTCGTTGATTTCCGATCCTTTAACCACAGGCATATATTCGTCTAAAAGGTCTACCATACTTCGGGCAATTTTTGTTTTGGCCTGGCCTCTTAATCCTAATAAATTGATGTGATGACCAGCCAGAATCGCTCTTTTTAGCTGGGGTATTACCGTATCTTCATAACCCCATAACCCTGCAAAAACAGCTTGTCCAGATTTGATTCTAGAAATCATGTTGGATTGAATTTCTTCCATGATACTCTTTTGCTGATGCCCTTGGGCTTTGAGTTCTTTAAATGTGATTTCTTTTTTCATCTGCTTAATTAAATTCTTCGGATTCTATTTTTCTCATAATCTTCAAATATCATCTGACCCAAACCAGAGAGCCCCGTAATAAATGCTTTTCCTTTATTTTCGGCGGTAAAGACCGATACAAATTCTCTCAAATAAGGATCTTGAGCAATCATAAAAGTAGTAATGGGTATTTTTAATTTTCTAGCCTGCGCGGCCTTGGTAAGGCATTTAGATACAATTTTATCGTCTAGACCATTGCTGTTTTTGTAGTATTCTCCAGAGGGCAAAATCATACAACTGGGCTTGCCATCGGTAATCATAAATATTTGTTTGTTGGTGTTTCGTTTTCTTCTTAAAATATCCATAGCTAGCTCCAAACCAGCCACCGTATTGGTGTGATAAGGACCTACTTTGAGATAGGGCAAGTCTTTGATTTTAATAGGCCATGCATCGTTGCCAAATACAATAATATCTATGGAGTCTTTGGGGTATTTTCTTTGGATCAATTCCACCAAAGCCATCGCAACTTTCTTGGCAGGGGTAATTCTGTCTTCGCCGTACAAGATCATGGAATGACTGATGTCTATCATCAAAACGGTGCTCATTTGAGCTTTGTGTTTGGCTTCGTCCACTACCAAATCATTTTCGGTCAATCTAAAATCACTAAGACCATGATTGATCTGGGCATTTTTGAGACTCTCAGTCATGTTGACTCTAGACAATTCATCTCCAAATCGGTATGGGCGAAGGTCTCCGTCCTTCTCCCCTGCTAGCCCCATTTGATTCGTTTGATGATTGCCTAATCCAGATTTCTTTAACTTGCCAAAAATTTGATCTAGGGCAAAAGAGCGAAGTGCCGACTCAAGTTTGGCCGTTAGTATATTTTCCCCTTTTCCCTTTACTCCTGCTCCATCTACAGGATCAAACTCTTCTTTAATGTAACCTCTTTTTTTCAGATCTTCTTCAAATTGTTCTAAACTGTACTCGTCTGTAAAAATTTGGTACTCCTTGTCTAAAATATCAAGCCAACGAAAAGTTTCTTCTAAATTTCCTGAAGTGTGGGTAAGTAAGTCTTTGAAGATTTCAAAAACTCGTTCGAAGGGAGAAATCTTCTTGGGAATATGCTTACTAAAGGTAATTCCTCTTGATAAATTTAACTCAGAATTTGATTTATTTTTGGGCATTAAGTAGGATTGTGTGTCAAATTAAAATGAAGGAAACAGCATCTTTGCTCTAAAAAGAGCTCTCTAAAAACAGTTCTGTCTAAATAACACACAAATATAGAATATTTAGTTTTGATTTAACATTCTCTTACTTGGTCTTTAAGCGATTTATAGATTAAAACATGACCATAAAACCTATGGATATTAACCGTGCAAATTCAATATAAATTCAGTGTAAATTTTACGAAAAAATTAAAGTTAACCTTTAGAAACTTGCGAACCTTTAAATAGCTGGTTTCGCCTATTGGTTCTCTTGTGTATTGTAAATATCTTTATAGATGTCTAAAATAAGCTGTTTACTTCAAGTTTCGATTTACGCTCTCCTATCGAGACATTGAAGAGCTAATGAAGATTAGAGGTGTCAAGGTTTACCGTTCCACTATTAAACGACGGGTATTTAAGTATGCACCTTTGAGAGAGGCATCTATGCACAAAAGAAAAAATAAAGTTTGTACGAGCTGGAGGATGGATGAAACCTTTTGAACATGGCTGGCAAAGACCCGTGTTTTTATAGAGCGGTTGGTAAATATGGAGATACCGTAGACTTCCTTCTAACCAAAAGAAGAATGAAAGAGCAGCTCAAAAGTTCTTCAATAAAGCCTTTACTAATAATCAGAATCCAAGGATTATCAATATTGATAAATTGGTTCTAATTTTACGGTTATTAGATTGGTTAACAGAACTAATTTCTGGAATAAAAACATCAAAATTAGAAGGTATAAACACCTAAATAATTGTTGAACAAGATCACAGAAATAGTTAGCGAAGGATTACTATTGACACGGGTTTAAAAAAGTTTGAATCCGCTCAGAGGACACTGGCAGGAATTGAAGTTGTTAGCATTATAAGAACGAATCAAATCGTTGATTCTAACAAATCCAATTTCAAGAGGTTGCTTTCATTTTCGCATAATCTCTAATTCAAATAGCATTTTTAGATGATGCTCAAATTAAGGCGACAGAAACAAGGCAGCGGTTTTTATCAAAAAAAATTAAGGAATAAATCTCACAAAAAAAATTTGAATTAAAACTGCTTTTTTTGAAATACATTACTAAAAAATCAAGCTAAATTATCGTTAATTAATAATATATTATTGATAA
>JABHDE010000044.1 GCA_018673215.1 Formosa sp.
TCACAGGCTTATTGGGCTTGTTGTTCTTGTTATTCACAGTGTTGTTACCTACACCTATGTTGACCTTGTTGTTCTTGTTGTTCACGGTGTTGTTACCCACACCAGTGTTGACCTTATTGTTTTTGTTGTTCACAGTGTTGTTACCTACACCAGTGTTTACCTTGTTGGGTTTCTTATTGTTGGGACCCACGGGGGCTAAGGGCTCCCCGAAACCATTTGGTTTCTTGAGAGGTCCTTGAGCTACAACTGGTCCTTCATTCTTATAGTATCCCGTACCCTTATTACCAGTCTTGAATACATAACCATTCTTTTTACCATTGAATGTATTCGCTTTGAGGTAGTTGGTATTGGTGTTTTTCGAACCACCGAATAATCCGCCGAACATAGACGTCTTACCCTTATTCCCATTAGCAAAATCGGGTCTATTCATGGTGGCGAAAAGACTCTTTTTGGGAAAGGATACTTGAGAATTTGGAACGTTGTTCTTCTTACTATTGTTAAACACCGAGTTGGTATTTCTGTTTCTTTCCGTGTTATTAAACGCCGAATTGGTATTGAAATTTCGCTTTCTATTACCTCCACCAACGTTGTTAAAATTTGAGTTTCCATTACCTCCACCAACGTTGTTAAAATTTGAGTTTCTGTTTCCTCCACCAACGTTGTTCAACCCAAGATTGTTCGCTGCTGCGTTGTTCAACCCAAGATTGTTCGCTGCTGCGTTGTTCGCTGCTGCGTTGTTCAACCCAAAATTGTTCGCTGCTGCGTTGTTAGACTTACTTATCATCATACGCTTTTTGGAAATCTTAATAGGTTCATGAACATTCATGTACCTCAAGCGCTTACCGATAGCATCAAAAATTTGATTTTTGGTCATTTGTTCCGTCTGCTTTAAACCCACCTTTCGTGCAATTCTTTTAAGATCGGTACGTTTTGAAGTTGAACCAAATAATACATCGAAATCACCCGGGGTCAATGGTGATTTCCTATCAATTAAATAACCCATCCTTGAGTTAAATATGAGAGGGGGTAGGGGTAATTTACCTCCCTGGATATCGTCATACACTTGACATATCTGTTCTCTTGTCAGTTTAATAGAGTGCCCAGTATTCATCTTAATGAGTTTTCTGAGATCGGCTATTTCCGCATCTGGATCACACGTGTCCATCTTATATATTAAACTGACAAAAAAGTTTGTCCGATGTTTGTTAAAATTATTCCTTTGATAAAAGTTGATTTATAAACTTCTTCTTGTCATTCGACGGTATGAGTTGTCTGACTATACTATTTTTAATATTAGTTTTCAATTCGTCTATATCAACTCGTTTTGTTTTGAGTCTTTTATTGAAAGTATTTTTAATTTCCTTTTTCATAGGAAGTTTTGGAATTAAAATAGCTATACGTTTTTTAGTTTTTGCAAATTGTTTATCTTTAGCACTAGAAATAGTTGTAATTTGCTGAATAGTTTTTTTACCATTTATATAATTTTCAAGATATTCGTCGATTCGTTTTTGGGGTATATTAACAAGACTGTATAGATGTTTTTCTAGTCGAGGTTTAGATTTCATACGTTCCTTCTTATTTTGGTCAGCTTTAAAAGCCTTTGCAGACTTGACCATTTTAATTTGTTGTTCACGTTTCCTGGCATTCATGGTCATGTTGTTTTTACGGGCTTTCGCCTCTCGCATTTCAGTCTCAATTATGTTTGTCTTTTTGGCTTCGACTATGTACTTGGCCTTCTTTTTCAACGCTGTGATATTTTTGGTATTATTACCGACATTGCCTTCGAGTCTGTCTTTTTGTTCTTTCGTCAAGTTGAGAGTGTTAAGATAGACACGCAATTCAGTCTTGAGTCGCCCTCGCGTGGATTTTTTATTCTTCAATGCGCGTTCAGCAACCTGTATTTTTCGTTTAAGTGCATCAATATTTGTTGTAGGTGTGACACTGTCTATGAACGTTCTCTTCATACCAGCGGTGATTTGTATATCATTCGCAAAGTTTCTGATATTGGAACGTTTTTTCTCGAGTGCTTCTGCGTTTATTTCGGTTTTTATCTTTTCAGCCTGTTTTCTCAATGTCTGTGCCTTATTAAGAGTAAGACTGTTATTAATTTTTTGTAAAATGGGTGTATTTTTGTTACCAAGTTGTAAAGAAACTATATATTCCCTAGTCTCTTTCTGGAGATTTTCTTGACTTCTCGCCTTGGTATCAATTTGTTTTGCTCTTGTTATGAGAGTATTAACACGGTTAGGGTTATTCCTGAACGCTTTAAGAATATTAGTTTTGACGGCGTTTGTTAATATGAGTGACTTCATAGTTTCCACTAATTTTTCACGGTTTCTTTGCTTTTTGAGATCTGTCGCGTTCAATCTGGATATAGTTAAGGTCTTATTCTTTGTTTCATCGAATGTGTTTAAAATCTTTTTGGTATTTGTTTCGGAAAGTTGTAACGTATTCATATGTTTTACCAATTGACTGCGTTCGTTCGCTCTTTTTTCATCATTTCTCTTCTTCTTGATATTTCTAGCCTTTGTTTCAAATAGTATTACACTACCAGGTGTGGTATTGAAATTTTTCAGTATAGCAGTTTTATCAGTGTTACTCAGATTAAGTGGTTGAAGTATCTTTTGAATCTTATTCCTATCAGTTGCAATTTTATCTCTTATTCGTTTGTCTTTTAATTGTGTAGCCTTAGTCTTCATGACACTCAGAGTTTTGACTTCATCAAACTCCTTTAGAATAGATTTTCTATCTTCGACGTTCATATTAAGTTCTTTATCCAGAAATATATACAGACTCGCCCTCTCAGCCTTATATTTTTCATCTGCTCGTTTATTTTTCAGTTCAGTAACACGTTTTAACATCTTATTGATGGGTATATTTTGACTAGTAAACTTTTGTAAAATCATATTTTGATTTTCAGTAGTCATGGGTTTTATAGCTTCTTGTAATTTCATCATATCCATACTTTTCTTTCGGGTAATGGCGTCGACGAGTCTATTCCTAACCCGTTCGGCTTGATTCACAGTTGTAATTTTTCCGAGGTTAAGATTGAACTCCAACTGACTCTTGAGAGTTATGTTTGAAATTTCCTTCCTTATAATATTGACATATGCACGTGTAATATTCTTATCCATCCGTTTAACGTCATCTACATTTTTGATGTTTTTGATTCGTTTATTTCGTACTTCATCTACAGGTAAGGCTTTGGTCCGGTTGAGTAATCTCACTCTTTCATCATTGAGTGATTTTATAGATTCCGCTTTAGATTGATACTGTTGAACATCATTTGGAAATTTATTGTAGTTATCAATAAGTTTTTTTACTCGTTCATTACTCGCATTGAGACCAAGATTTACTATGTATCGCCTAAACTGAATTTTTTGGTTCTTTTTTAGTTTATTGTTAGCCCGTTTCATTTGTTCTTCGGCGTTCTCGAGTCGTTGTATGTTTAACTTGTTGGTTTCATTTTTCTGGTCCAAGGCGACTTTATTAGAAGCTTCCTTGTTGAGTTTAGCTTTTATCTTAATATTCTTCTTTGCGTTCCTCATATTACGAATATTCGCAATAACACTTTTCATAACATTTAAATTACCCATACCTGCGTTGAAATTTTTCATTACCTTTAATTTGTTAACCCTACTTAGACCCTGTGTATTGATGTAATTTTCCAATTCTTTTCTTTGAATAGCTCTTGGATTGTTAATTGTCTTTATATGGGAATTTGTAGCGGATTTTATGAGAGGTTCAAAATTTACAAAATAGGCATCGAGTGCGAGTGCTATTCTGTCACGGTTTTCCTGTTTTAAGGTTAGTCTACTCACATAACCAGCAAAATTTTCGTCGTTCCGAATTCCCTTTTCAGCTTTACGTATATTTGCAATACCCTTCGCCTCGGTTAATAATATTGGAGATTCTATGTATGTTTTTATATACTTATTGATAATGTAATCTATATTAGATTGATTTAATTCTAATTTTTTCAAATTAGTCACTAATTGGGGTAAATTTTTATTTCTATATTCTCGGTACAGTTTCATATAATACTTGTTTGCGTCTTTCTTGATAACATTTACAGGCTTGTTATACGTCGTGTATTGGTTAATAAAATATTGGTGATCCCCGGGTTCAATTCCTAGTTCATTCAGGTACTCAATAATTTCGTTCATGTCTAACTGGTGACCAATCATCTTCTGTTCCTCGGCCATGGCGTTTCGTTCAAGTTTCTTTTTCTCAATCATGAGAGCTTTCTCCTTTTGATACGCATCTTCTTTGTTTTTAGATATTTGTTCCTGTTCCCTTCTCATATTCTCCCGACGACGTCTATTTTCTTTTTCTTTTTCCTTTTTCTCGATTACTTTCATATTCTTAATTTGTGTGTTTATCACAGTTTTCATTCTTTTTGTTAAATTTTTAACATCTTCAGGTGTATTTATAGTGTTTATTTGTGCGAGTAATACTTGATCTGTACCAGTAGATTCCGCTATCTTACGAAGTTTATCTTTTGTACGTTTCTTTATTACTACTTTGGCGTTATTCAATTTATTAAGAGTATTGATACTCGATAAATCGTCGAGTATATCAATATTGGCCTGCAGGGCAAAATTGGAGAGTATCTTTTTATTATTTTGGAGTTTCTTTTTATACGCATCGGAAAGTTTTTCGTTTGTGACGTTGATATTATTTTTGTTTTTTACTCCTGTAATATCTAATTCGTACGAGATTCTCTTAGCTCTATTAATGAGTTCATTCTTCTTTATTTGGGTATTAGCTTGATTTTTTACGATACCATTTATCTCATTTTTTATATTTTTAAGAGGTACATTGGTTGTTTTGAATTTACTTATGAACCCAGGTTTATCGATGTTCAAATTTTTAATATACGCCAATAATTCATTCAATTCTTTATTTCGTTTTGTATCTTTTACATTTTTCTCCGCTATGGCCACATCTTCACGGAGTTTGGGTATGTTAACATTATCTAAACGCATACGATTGATAAACGCACGTCGTTTACTATCTGGGAGAGTACTCTTTCTTACAAAATTGATGAAATTTTCTTTATTTCTCGCCAATATATCAGCAGTTTCGCGTTTTTTAGACTGCGTTTTCTGAACCCCCACTTCCTCGATTCGTTTCTTTAGAGGGATTAAACGGTTTGAAAATCTGAGATTACTTATAGCTCTAGAAAAGTCACCAGATACATTTTTCTCATTAGAGAGTTTGGATAAAGCGATTTTACTTGCTTGTACGATGTCAAGTTTAACCACATTCAAAGACTGGACAGTGGTCGCACCAGAAATCATCCCTGCGAATGAATCGTAAATTCCCATTTCTCTCGCCAATTTTACAAGTTTATCCTTCTCATTCGAAAGTTCTGTGAGTCGTTTTTTCTCACCAGCTTTTTCTATCACATCCTTGAGTGCGTCAGCCTTATCGTTCGTATTCACAGCCTTGATGCGTTTCGCAAAGTTTTGAATCACCCCCAGCTTTGTAGCGAGTTCCGTTAGTTCTGCACGTTTTCCAGCTATACCCTTTAAGACCTTGACCGTCTTCAATTTTTTCGCCTCTTCGATAAGGTTCTTAACCCCAGATTTACCAGTCTTAAATTTCTGCAGTATTTTCAATTGATTTGACTGGCTAATACCAAGATCTTTGATGGATTCCCGAAGTATCTTTCTCTGTTTAGAAACACGTTCAGACGCCTTCTTCTTCTCGAGCTTTTTAGCATTCTCGATGAGAGTTCTGATCGTGTTTTTCCCCTCGTTAAACTTTTTAAGAATTTCAGTCTTATTAGACTGATTTATCTGTATCTTCCCCAAATTATTCGAGAGTTTGGTCCTTCTCTTACCCAAATCCTTCTTTTTACGAAGTTCAACTATTTTTTTAGCCCTATTGTGTAAATCATCCAGATTTGATTTATCGTCTACTATGTTCAATAGATTATACAGATCATTCGTGTTTAACGGTAAATTCGCTATCCGTCGTTCGAGTTCTCGACGCTTTTTATAGATTTCTTGGTTACGTCTATTTTTATGTACAGCTAACGCTTCCCTATAAAGGGTCTGAGGATCAACTCTACCCTGTGTTACCCTCTGTTGGTAAGACTGAATTTCTGACTTACTAAGAAACGGTAGTCCTGCCAGTCTTACTTTGAATGTATTCACA
>JABHDE010000053.1 GCA_018673215.1 Formosa sp.
CAAATAAAAAATATAAGAGTGCTAATTACAAAAAAGCTCATCACATAAAAATACATTTTTAGGTGTGCATATTCATTTTTGATGTAGAGCATAGGAATACTAAGAATTCCTACGATTAAGATGTTTAAAAACATCGTGCTATTTAATAAATGAAGCAGACTGTGTAATTTTGTCTTTGCAGAAATATTTTTACTCTTTAAGACACGCCTCATCATTTTTTGAAAATTTTCAGCACCTCCTTTGTTCCATCTAAACTGTTGCGATCTTGCAGCACTGATGGCTACAGGTAATTCTGCAGGCGTTTCAACATTCTCTAAATATTTAAATTTCCAGTCCTTTAACTGCGCTCTATAACTTAAATCAAGATCTTCGGTTAAGGTGTCCCCTTCCCAATTTCCTGCATCAATAATACAAGTTTTACGCCATACCCCTGCGGTACCATTAAAGTTGATGAAGTGTCCTTTAGAATTTCGTCCTACTTGTTCTAATGTAAAATGAGCATCTAGAGCAAAGGCTTGAATCCTTGTTAGAACAGAGTAATCACGATTGATGTGTCCCCAGCGTGTTTGTACAACACCAACCGCTTCATCTTTAAAAAAGGTTATGGTTCGTTTCAACCAATCTCTTTGTGGTAAAAAGTCAGCATCAAATATGGCAATGTATTCCCCCTTTGCATTTACCAAACCTTCTTTGAGCGCTCCAGCTTTAAATCCTTCACGGTTTGTTCTTTGAATGTGCTGAATGTCAACCCCTTCTTTTTGTAAGGCTTTAATTAATGTAGCGGTAGACTCTACTGATTCATCGGTAGAATCATCAAGCACCTGAATTTCTAATTTATCTTTTGGATAGTCAAGAAGCACTATATTTTTTAACAAGCGATCCATTACATAAATCTCGTTAAATACTGGAAGTTGTATGGTCACATAAGGAATTTCATCACTGTTGGAAAAATCAAATTCGGGACTGTCTTCTGAATGTTTTTGAGATGCTATATAATTGAAAAGTAAATTCAATTGAGCCAAGGCATACATAAATATGAGTATGAGCGCAATAGAGTAAACGCAAATTATGATGATTTCTAATAGCATTATTTGAAACTGTATTTAAATATCCAAGTTAATATCTTAATTCCTGCAAATATACTACCTTTTAGCGTACCAGAAACCTTCGAAACTCCAATTCTATTTCGATACTTTACAGCAATCTCTTCATAACTAAACCTTTGTTTTAATATTTTTAATTGCATTTCTACTGTCCATCCGTAAGTGGGGTCTTTCATTTTCAAGCACATTAAGGTGTCAAACTTAATCGCCCTAAATGGCCCGAGATCTGTGAATTTTGATTTAAAAAACATCCGCATTAAAGAAGTTGCTAGCCAATTTCCGAAAATTTGTTGAGGCTGCATAGCCCCTTTTTCTCTGAGTTTTTTAACACGACTTCCAATTACAAAATCAACATTTTTTTCAATAATTGGAGCTATAATTTTGGTGAGTTCTTCTGGGTAATCACTATAATCTCCATCCAGAAACACAACGATATCTGTATCACTTTTTTGCTGATTGAGATATTCAATCCCTTTTAAACAGGCATTCCCATAACCCGGTTTAGGTTCCGATAAAACAGTGGCGCCAGCTTCTTGTGCGATTTTTGCAGTGGCATCTGTTGAGTTGTTATTAACCACGATGATCTCGTCCACAAAAGTGGGTAGATCTTTTATGACTTTAGCTATGGATTTAGCTTCATTATAAGCTGGAATTATGACTCTAACAGTTTTAGTCAAACAGATTTAGTTCTTTAGTTCTTTTTGTTGAGCTGGGACAATATGAGTGTCGAAATACCACGAAGACCATTTCTCTAAGCTAAGGAATACACCAAGACTTAAAGCTATTATTGTAATGATAAGAATCAGCATATTTTTCTTCTTTCTCTTAGGGTCTATAGAGCATTGGTTTTGTTTTCTTCTGAAGGAATACACGCCATGAATTCCGATTAATATAGCTATTCCTTTCAAAATTAGAGAGCCCGTTCCTTCACTTCCGTCTTCATTATAAAAGAAATCAGCAAATGAGATTGCATATACTCCTCCCATAATACCAAACATGAACAGAACTGCTGGTGCAACACAACATAAGATGCCGGCTACTGCTGCACTTAATGAGTATTTTAAACTCCATTTTATAAGACTAGGGTGTTTTTCGTTTGACATAAGTTTAGATTTTAAGGTTTATCAAAGTTACTTAATATGTTTTAAATAATAAGCTTCTAATTCTTTAGGGGTTGCTCCAAAGAGCTTTTTGAGGTGAATCATCCAGAAATGAAGCTGTAAAGACCAGATTCCATTGGAAAAATAGCGTCTTGATGAAGTAGTCAACCAGTACGGAAGTACTTCAAACTTGTAATGTTTATAGAGTTTATAAATCAAATCATTATCTTCATAAATGACAAATTCCTCATTAAAACCGCCTAAATCATCAAAGACTGTTTTTTCTACAAATAAACTTTGATCGCCTCCCCGACATGATTTCCAATTAAATTGCGTGAACCATCCCGCCAGTTGCAGCCACCAATGATTGCTGTCAAATTTCATTTTAAAACAGCCTGCTTTTGAGCCGTTGTGTACTGCATCCAAAATATACTGGTCAAAATTTTTGGGAGGAATTGAGTCGGCATGTAAAAAATAGAGCACCGATCCTTTGGACTGTGAAGCTCCCAAATTCATCTGTTTCGCACGTCCTTTTGGACTTTTTATTCCTACAATCTTAGGATGTGTTTTTGAAAGTTCGGACACTATTTTCTGAGATCCATCGGTACTGCCACCATCTACGACTAGGATGTCTAAAAGGAGTTCCGAGCTGCTATGAAGATCCAAATAGGTCAATAAAGCCTCTATATTTTCAGCTTCATTGAGAACAGGAATAATGATGCTGATGCTATTCATTCAGAGACCAATTGTAAGTTTTGTAGTTAATTTTTGGATCCGAGGAAATGCTTATTGCACTGTATTTGTTGAGGTATCTTATAAATGCATCTTCTTTTGGAAAATCTGATTTAAACCATTTGAATATTTTTGAAATTGTAATTTTTGATTCAGTTATGTTGTTTTTCGAGGGGTCGTTTATAAATTCACGTGCCGCTTGATCCAATTGATCTGACAGCGTATTGGATTCATAAGCGCAATTTAAAAGTTTTGGACAGGACTCCGATGCACACACTATGGCAAAATGAAAGCGAGGATCGCCCATAGGTCTCAAAATTTCATGTTCAATAGTGTTTAATGACATTTTTTTGCCACCGATTTCAAAAAATGTTTGTTCCCACGGATCGCTAATATCTTTAATGCTTTCTGTCGGGTAATTGTCAACAATCAGTTGAATGGTATACGCATTGTACGCATTGATCCAATAGGTCATTTTTTCGGTTTTGCTCCAGTTTTCCTGGGGAGCATTCTCTGCCAAGTAGATAAGGTAGTTCTGCAGTGATTTCTGATTTCCTTGCAATCCTTTATAGTTGACAACCCCATTTTCTGCTACGTAAGTTTGTAGGATTTTAGTCCATCTAGAATGATCTATTGTCTGTGCGCTAGCAGTGTAAAAGCACAGAAGTAAGCTGCAGAATAAGAATCGTTTCATAGTGATTTAGGTTAAGTTAACAGCAACCTCCACCATCATAGTGATAAGTAGATTCGCTTATGTATATATCGTTTCGGTTTAAATCTGCTAGGGTATTAGCGGTTTTATCACAAATTGCTAAAGGCTGATTTTTCACTAATACATGGCCTAATTTGTCATCAAAAAAGGCTTCTTTACCATAAAAAATAGCTGCTTTCCCTGTGAAAATACACGGGCCGTCCACAGGCATTGGATCTTTGATCGCTGCAACTTCAATAGATTCAATATAGATTAATTCCTGGGTATTGTAATGAAGCGGGTCTAAAATTCGGTAAGGCTTTCGAGCTCTGATTTCAATCGTTCCAAAGCCCGCATCTGTAAGCATCTTTACATATTCTGCAATTGGAATACTTCCACTCAGGCATAAGGCTCTAAGGCGTTCGTCTTCGCGCAATGCTTCGTTCATGGGCTGCTCACATGTGGGGTCGCTCATTACTAATTTTCCATGTGGTTTCAAGATACGGTACATTTCTGATATTGCTTTTTTGAGGTCTTCAACCTTAAAAATATTAAACAAACAATTTTGTGCTGCCACATCAATACTGTTGTCTGCAACAGGTAAATTGAGCGCATCTCCTTTTTTGAGACTTACAAATTCTTTGTTGAACCATGGGTTTTGAGCTTCGGCTTCGTTAAAATTTTTATCGGAGGCTTCCAGCATCTCATCGACTACATCGACCCCAATCACTCCCTCTTTTTGACGACTGAAATACGCAAATTGTAGCAACTCCATTCCGCCGCCAACCCCTACATACAGTATTTTCGGATTGTTAGTTAGGTCACGCGCATGGACCGTGCTTCCGCAGCCATAGTTCATTTCTTGCATGATTTTCGGAATTTTCAAACCAGGGAGTTCCCAAATAGGGTTGGTGGTGCAGCAAAGTCCTATATCAGGACTGAGGGCTGCTTCTTTGTAAACGTCGTGGGTAGTATCTAGGTAGCTCATTAAAATGTTTTTATAAGTTCTTTAAATAGTGTGATCATATCGGGTTCGGCTTTTTCAGCCATTTGAATAATTTCTGAAATATCGAC
Organism: Formosa sp.; assembly: GCA_018673215.1. Classification (GTDB taxonomy): domain Bacteria; phylum Bacteroidota; class Bacteroidia; order Flavobacteriales; family Flavobacteriaceae; genus Hel1-33-131. The sequence goes on from JABHDE010000053.1 coordinate 4,701, forward strand.
GGGTTTTAAATTTTCTGGATCACATTCATCTGTTAAAACAGAGACGGCTGCCACTTTTAGTTGAAGGTGATTTGCTACAATAATTTCGGGTACAGTACTCATGCCAACAGCATCTGCGCCCAGAAGTTTAAGCATTTTATATTCGGCACGGGTTTCAAGTTGAGGGCCCACCACACTGACATAAACGCCTTTGTGTAATTTGATATTGTTTTTAAGAGCGATGGACTCAAACTGGGTGTTGAGATTTTTGTCATAAGGAGCACTCATGTCTACAAAACGTTCCCCTAATTGCTCCACACCTTTGAATGCCAAAGGCGATCCGCCTTGTAAGTTGATGTGATCCTCAATCAGCATTAACTCTCCTTTTTTATAATTTAAATTTAAGGCCCCAGAAGCATTTGATACTAAAAGTGTCTTAATGCCTAATTGTTTCATAATACGTACAGGATAGCTGACATCTTGGAGTGAATACCCCTCATAAAGATGAAAGCGCCCTTGCATGATGATGACTTTTTTACCCTCCAAAACGCCATAGATCAATTTTCCTTTATGAAATTCAATCGTTGCTGTTGGGAAGTTTGGAATGTGATTGTAGCTCACCTCTTTTATAATTTCAACATGGTTTAGAAGCTGGCCTAGTCCAGTGCCTAAAATAATTCCAATTTCGGGAGATTCAAACCCTTTTTCTTTTAGATAATTCGTGGTGTCTTCAATCAGATTCTTCATTATTCTTTTAGTGTTTTAATCAGTTTAGGTTGTGTTTTTAGATCTTCAAATGTATCAATGTCGTTCAAGGCTTCCAAAAGTTTAACGTTTTGTAGCTCTAAGTCTTTTAAAGTAGTTTCTAAAACCATATCAGTTCCCCATTCTTTATTTTTAAATATATTGGGATGCATTTTTTTCATTCCTAATAAATAATAACCCCCATCCAGTGAAGGTCCTAATACGACCTCGTTCTTTTCTAAAGCAGTGAAGGCATCTTCGATATGGGTGGGTTTCAAATCGAATAAATCGCTTCCCACAATCACCACTTTTTCATAGGAGTTTTTAAAAGCCGTCTCAAAAGCATTTTGCATCCGTGCACCCAAATCCGTTCCTTTTTGCCCCTTTTTTTGATACTTTGTCTCACACCATAAGTCGCTGTGTAGAATGATGTCCGAGTAATATACAACTTTATCAGCAGAGACAGAGTTTATTACGGACTCCGTATGCTGTAGTAAATTAGTATATATTTTCAAGGCGTTTTCGTTTCCGATGGTTTTGGCAAGTCGTGTTTTGACTTTTCCCAGCTCTGGGTTTCTTACAAAAACGATGACTAAATTTTTATTCATAGACTTTCGTTCCTTTTAATAAATAACTTCCCCAGTATTTAGAATAGGCATGAACTTTTGGTGTTTCTTCTTGATTGCTGCCATAAACTTTTTTGCCTTTGTTAACCCATTCAAAAATGCCGCCATATAAGTTATAAACGGAGGTATATCCATCAGCAATGAGTTTTTTTCCGATGATTTCAGAGCGTACACCTATAGAACAATAAACGACAATAGTTGTGTTTTTATCTGTTGGCAAGCCTGTCGTTTTAGAGATATTAAATTTTTTAAAGCCTACATGGATCGCATGCTCTAAATGGCTAATGTTATATTCTTCTACTTCACGTGCATCTAAAAGGAAGGGAGCTGTTGTTAGTCTGCTGAGTTCTTCTACGTATATATAAGGTACTGAATGGTCATTGTATTTATTCAAAAGCTCTTTGACAGAGGATTGACCAAAGCCATTGGCACACAGTAAATATATCCCTAAAAAAAATAATTTTCTCATTGTATTAAGTTACGGTTCCTTGGCAACTACTTCCTGCGCCGGCCGTACAGCCATAGCAGTGTTGCGAAATACAAATGCTGCGTTTGTTTAGAATGTCTTTATTAAAATCGCGAATGTGTTGCACTGTGCTGTCCACTTTTAATTCTAACATTTGATTAAAATCACAATCGTAAAGCCATCCATCCCAACTTACAGAAAGGGTATTGGTACACATGACATTGTCCACAGCTGCGGGATTAAAGGCTTCTACGAGATTGTACATATAGTCCTCATAATTTTCAGAGGCTATGAGATAATCTAAAAATCGACTGATGGGAAGGTTGGTGATTGTAAATAAATTATGAAACTGAATCTCAAAATTTGAGAGTAATGCTTTTTTGAAGTCGGTTTCTAAGGCCGTTTGATCCCCTGGTAAAAAAGCCCCTGAGGGGTTGTAAACCAAATCGAGTTTAAGCTCAGAGCCGGGCATACCGTAGCCCACGTCGTTCAACATTTTTAAGGCTTTAATAGAGGCATTAAAAACACCATCGCCACGTTGCTGGTCTGTTTTTCCTTCTGTCCAGTGAGGCATAGAGGAGATGACATGTACCTTGTGTTTTTTGAAAAACTCGGGCAAATCATTATATTTTTTATTGGCGGTAATGATGGTCAAGTTGGACCGAACGATGACCTCTTTAACACCAACTTTTGTGGCTTCTTCTACAAACCATCTGAAGTCAGAATTCATTTCTGGTGCACCGCCAGTTAGGTCTAGGGTGTGAGCCCCAGTTGCTTTAATGACATCCAAACACTGTTGCATGGTTTCACGAGTCATGATTTCTTTACGGTCGGGACCGGCATCGACGTGGCAGTGTCCACACACTTGGTTACACATATAGCCTACATTGATTTGTAGGATTTCTAATAGTTTTGGTTTTAAAGGAAATTGATTTTGAGTAACTAATTTTGTGCGAAATGTAGGAAGATCCTCATTTTGAAAAATTCCATTTGATAAAATTTCCAATTGACGCTTGGCGTTGGCAAGTTCATTTTCGCGCTTTTTAAGGGACTTTAATTGCATAGGTTACATGGATAATTTTTTGTACTTATTCATCATTTGTACACTATGGACCAGCGTAGCGCCACTTTCAATGGCGGCCCCTGCATGGACTGCTTCCATCATTTCTTCTTTGGTAATCCCTCGTTTTAAGCCGTCTTGTGTGTAGGCGTCAATACAATAGGGACATTTTACAACATGTGACACCGCCAGGGCTATGAGTGATTTTTCTCGAGCTGATAAAGCGCCTTCTTCAAAGACACTTCCATAATAGTCAAAGAATTTTTTTCCGAGTTCTTCATTCCATTCGGTGATGTTTCCAAATTTTCGTAAATCAGAAGGTTCATAATAGGTATTGCTCATGTTTGTGTGTTTAAGACTGTTTTGATAATATTTTTTAAAACTAGTGAAAATTCTCCGATATTCCTCAAATTCTCCGAAATCCATGTTTTCTTTTTCGTTGTGCAGTTCTATGAACTCCTTAATATGTTCATAGTGAATTATATAATAACAAATCTATCCAATCCTGAAGAGGTTGTATTGCCCCCCTTTTTTCATGGAGGTGATATAGATAGAGCGTTTTAACGACTTATTGTTTAGTTATTACAACACAACATTAAGCATAACAAACCATACAAACCCTATACATTTTCATTTGAAATGAATTCTTAACACAAGTTTATGATTTTGGAATTACTAATATTTACAGGTA
>JABHDE010000027.1 GCA_018673215.1 Formosa sp.
CTGTACCCCACTGTGTTTGTCAAGAGGGCTAATCGTAATCGGCGTGGTTTGATTGATAAACAAGGTGTCGCGTGTGAAAAACTGTGGCTCGCCATATTCAATAGACGTCTTGGGTAATTTGTTGTCCATAAAAAATGTTTTCGTTTCTTCTTTCTCCACATTGCGAACATTGTCTTCGCTGTTATAGGTTATCGAATGCAAGCCAAGTTCATTTGGCAGACTAAAAGCGGTCGTATAAGTCTGCGCGTCTTGGTTATTAACTGAAAAACTTGTTTTTGCTACACCTGCTTTGTTGTCTGTAGCGGGTAGCTCAAAGGTGGTTCTAGAAGAAACGTAGTAATATTTTTCTTCATGCTGATCCCCGATCACAACCAACTGTGTCTCTGGATTGATTTTGTCGAGATAAAACATCAACTCCTTTGTGCTTTCTACATTCTCTACATTGTCAACCGAAAAGAATCGCAAGGTGTGAGGGCCATCCGAAAGACCCGATAGATCGATTGGACTGCCATATACTTGTTGTGACATATCATCAATAGTATAGTAAGTAAATTTAACCCCTGAAAGATTATCTGTCGACTCCAAACCAATATTGAACGTTGGCCCTAAAATATTGTCCCCATACACATCAGAAAGTATGTAATTAGACACTGGAGGTGTGAGGTCCAAGACAAATGATGCGCTCTTGGTCTCCTCTGTATTACCCACATTGTCAACCGCAAAATAATGAATCGTGTTCTCTCCCTCAGTCGTTACATCTAATGGCGAAACATAGGGCGTATAATCCGAATCATGGCTTTTGAACGTGGATTGTACACCTGAAATCTGATCTGTACTCGATAAACTATAGTTGAGGCCTTTGCCGTAGTAATCTACCCCTTGACTTGTGTAACTTGGTGCGCCACTAAATGTAATCCCTGAAACTGGGGAAACCCCATCGGCATGCACAGGAAATAATACCTCGCGTTTTGGGGAGGATAACTTTTTGGTCTCCGGATCAACTGCCCACTTGGAACGGATATAATTTACCCCTTCAGAGTCTAGGTACATCGGGGAACCATCCAATGGGTTGGCAGGTGTGTCTAAAACAATCGGATCTGACCCATCTGGACTCGTCGAAATCGATATATATATCGGAAGGGATTTGTTGGCATAAGTCTTCCCATCATTTTGATAAAAAACTGACGCAAAGGTTGGTTTAATTGGTTCTTGTGCATAAGAAAAAAATGCAAGAAAAGTAATGGCGAATAGGTGTCTCATTTATTGGTTTTAAAGTGCTTAAAAATATTCAATAAATTTTAAATTCACAACTGAATAATTTTTTTTCAGCATTTTTAGTAACTCATTGACCCTCAATCCACATGGTAGCGGCCAATGCTTGAGATAATGAGCTAGTTCATCCTTTGACAATTACTTTTCCTTCTGAAAACGGTAATATCTCTTCTAGCCCTCACCAATTAGCCTTCACAAACAGGAACACTAGGAAGATTATTTATTATCCTCACAAAGCTTCTCTTTGAAAATAGCACCAATAAAAAAGTGTTCAGGCTAGCTTGGCGTTTTTCCTAATTGCGCTATTTTATTGTGTAGGATCTAGATGAAATTGGTTTAATAAGTAGAAACTACAACATGAAGTATTTCCCGTCCAGACTAGATAAAGACAAATTGAATTCCTGAGTTCGAGCCCCAAAAGTGAACGCTATTTTTTGGTCAATTCCGATTTTATAGAAGGAAATATCAAGCATAAAAAAAAGGAGAACCAATTCCTCTGAATCCATTCTCCAATTGCGTGAACCAAGCATACAGCAGTTCAGACTTTATAAATGGGGTTAGTCATATATACTCAAAAAAAATATTCCAGATATTAAAAATTATTCTTGGGAATAATCTGCGCCCAAACAAACAATAGTTCAAACCGTACTAAGGGTATTAACCATATATAAAACTAAAATTGCCAATCATCTGAATACAACCCATAAGCGTTATCCATGAAGTATTATAACACGAACTTTTCGTTTGTCCAAGACTCAATATTAACATTATATAAATACGTATTAACACCTAATTCTTTAATATAAGACATCATTTCACAGTTAGTTTTAGCAAAATTGACAGAAACACTAATGTTTAAGACCCCCATTTCTTTGAGTTTCTTTATTTCATTTTTACCTAGGTTGCTTATCACCGATTGTGATGGTATGACAGAAAGGGAGTCAATTTGTAAGCCTTCCTTTATTGCCTTCATGTCAAAAAGCTCCATCATCAATCTTGATTTATCAATAAATAAAGATGAAAATTTTTCTGGCTCATTAATTTTATCTGTAACAAGCCTTGTATCAGGATGCTTTAAAAACCATTTGTTAATGTCATTCATGTCTAATGGGCTATATGAATCATAAATTTTATGTTCTTTAAATTCCTTTAAATTTGGTGGAACATCTCCTAAAAATCCTACTTGCTTAGCCCAATTTTTCCAATCATGTGCTGCAACATAATGGTTGTCGGAAGTTTTAATTATGTCTAGCTCAAATACTCGAAATCCTTTATTGTAACTTGCATTTAAAG
>JABHDE010000050.1 GCA_018673215.1 Formosa sp.
CTCCCTTTTTAATTTTTAAAACCTGGTTGAGTTGTGAGTCTGAGTACACGGAATTCCCCAGAAAATTAATGACCCCATAATAATATTTCTCGCCTTCCTCAACGTCAATTGCTAGCGTAATTGTGTTATTGTCGTTTACAATGAGTGTATCTGAAATAATTCGAGCATCTCTGTATCCTTTTTCTTTATATTTATCGACAACACTTTGTAAATCCTCACTGTAGTCTGCTTCTATATATTTAGAACGTTTAAGAACACGAAGAGGGTTTTTCTGTTTGGTGTTTTTCATTGCCTTACGCAGTTTTTTGGCGCTTAATTTGTCTGCTCCGGTGAAGGCGATACTTTTTATTTTTATTTTCTGACCTTTATCAATTCTTACTAGCATGTCCACTCTAGACTTGGCAACAGAATCGATTACTTTGGTTGTTGTAACGGTCGCTTTGGTGTTTAAAAACCCTAACTTTCTATATTTACTTTCAAGATAGTTTTTGGTTGTGGTTATCAAATTTTCGGTAACCTTTACTCCTGAAGTGAGGTTATTTTCATCAATAATCTCTTTTACTTTCCCTTTTTTTACACCAACTATTTTAACCTCTTTTAATTCGGGCAAATCATTTAAGGCCACTTCTAAGTAAACATTACGACCTTCTGTTTTGGTTGCAAAAACTTCAATACTACTAAATAAATTCGAATCCCATAATTTTTTGATCGCAGCGCTTATTTTTACGCTTCCAGGAATTATGACCGTTTCTCCTTTTCGTAGTCCAGAATAGGTCAGGATAGTTTCCGCACCATAAGCTGTTTGTCCAGTGACCGTAATATCTGTGATAGTAAACTCTGAAATTGATGGGTTATTTTGTTGGGACAACACTGCAAAATTGCTTAAAAGTAAGCAAAAGCAAAGGATTGTATTTTTATATCTAAAAGCTCTGTTAATTAAGCTGCTCACTTGTTTTTCCAAATCGTCTTTCTCTTTTTTGATAATTTATTATGGCTTCGTACAAGTTTTCATTTGTAAAATCGGGCCAATACACATCAGTAAAATATAATTCTGCATAAGCAATCTGCCATAATAAGAAGTTGCTGATGCGCTTTTCGCCACTAGTACGGATCAATAAATCTACATCTGGCAAATTCTGGGTGTAAAGATGCTGATTAATTAGCGTTTCATCAATGTTTTCTGCTGAAATTATATTATTTTTAACTTTATCACATATTTGTCTTGTTGCATTTACAAGTTCATCTCTAGAGCCATAGCTTAAAGCAAGAGTTAAAGTCATGTGTGTGTTGTTCTTTGTTTCATCAATTACATGCAATAATTCTTTACGTACCCGTGCAGGAAGATGATCAATGTTTCCTATAGCATTCAGTCGAATACTGTTTTTTTGCATCGTATTCATTTCTTTTTTTAAAGAAGAAATCAAAAGTTGCATCAGAGTTTTTACCTCTAATTTTGGGCGATTCCAATTTTCTGTAGAGAACGCATAAAGCGTTAAATTTTTTACACCTAGTTCGGCACAACTTTCTACAGTGGTTCTAACGGATTTTGTTCCATTTTCATGACCAAAGACTCTAAGAAGGCCTTTTTCTTTAGCCCAACGACCATTTCCATCCATGATAATGGCAATATGCTTAGGGAGGTTTTGAGGGTGTATTTTAGATTTTAAGCTCATATTAAAAAGAACAATAACAAGGTTTTCTACCAAAAGTGTAAGTTAATGTAAAACCACTAAATACATACCAATCATTATTATTAAAATTGCCAAAACGCACAATTTTTTTTAATTCTTCTGTGTCAGGCTCGCTTCCATCTAGCTCGTCAGAAAAAGTATAGCGTGCTCCAACTTCAAGAGAAAGAATAATATAACGTGACAAAGTTGTCTTTAAGCCAAGAATAATTGGAATTCCATAGGCATTGCTTCTCGTTTTTTCTGAGATCAAGTCAATATTTGTGAAGTAGAAATTTGGATGATTGGCCAAGCTTATTCCAGTGTATATATAGGGCGTAGACATCGGGATTGCCGTGTGTAAATCAAAATCTAAAAAATTAAATTCGATTCCAACAGAGGCTTCTAAGATATCCACATTAAAGCTATAAGCACGTAAATTTCTTCGAGGATCACTAGATAAAGCGTCATCGGCTGACAACGTACTGTAGGTCAAACTTGCCCTCAATGCGTGTCTTGGACTTCTATTCCATTTAAACAAACCTCCAAAAGCAATTTTATTAGGATTTACAAATTGGGTCGATCCAACATCTCCAATAAAATTACTGCCACCAAGAAATCCACCAATTTCATAAGTCTGAGAAAAACTCAAAATAGAAACAAAAAGGAAACATATAAGGGATACAACTGTTTTCATGGTAATTTTAAGAATGCAAATATAATAATTTCGATATGGATCAGATAATTTGTTTCCTCACTAATCATTAAACTTGATTTCTAAGTATATATTGCTTAATTCCGTGGGTCTGCGCCCCACAAAAGCTTTTTTCGAAGGGTTTCTAAAAACCCATCTTCTGTTAATTCAATCATATGGATACAAAACGGGGCTTTTTGAATGGTGATTGTGGTGTTGTTTTCTAAGGTATTTATTCTTGAGTCTAAGGAAACAAGATGCTGATCTTCACGTCCACTGACTTTTAACCTTATCACCTTATCACTCGAAATTACTAACGGTCGTGCATTCAGGTTATGAGGAGCAATTGGAGTTAATACCAAACTATCCGATTCGGGAATTATAACGGGTCCCCCACAGCTTAGAGAGTACCCTGTTGACCCTGTAGGGGTTGAAACAATTAGGCCATCAGCCCAATAAGATGTTAGATACTCATTGTCTAACCAGGTTTCTACAGAAATCATAGAAGTTGTATTTTTTCGACTCACAGCAATTTCATTCAATGCAAAGTCCAAATTAAAAGAGGTGTCTTTGGCATCTACCTCAATAGATAATAAACTGCGTTTGGATATTCTATAATTTCCTTCAAAAATTTCATCCATCGCCTCGTGAATAGTATTCATAGGAATTGTTGCTAAAAACCCTAAACGCCCTGTATTGATTCCTACCATAGGAATTTTTAAATCCTTAACAAATGTGATAGCCCTTAAAATAGTTCCATCCCCACCAATACTAATTAATAAATTATAGGAAGCATCTAAAATGTCAAAAGTTTCAGAAAAACAGCTATTAAGATCAATATCTGAATCCTTTACAATGGAAGTGTGAAAGTTTTTTTCAAAAACAACAATGGCCTTTCGTTTTTTTAAATAAACGATGAGTGTTTCAATTGTGCTTTTTGAGCGCTCGTTGTAAAGGGGGCCATAGACAGCTATTTTCATTTGAATTGATTTTATTACTAAAGGTTTAAGTAGGTATCTAAATAGGCCGATCGATCTTTGAGTGTTCGTAAAAAAGTATCGTCTTCATGTCCCGAAATAATAGTGTATCCAAAGCGCCTAAACTCTTGTAAAATGGTACTTAGTCCTACATTCCCAATTTTTAGGGTAATTTGCGTTAAATCATTTTCGGTTTTTGAAATAAATGCACCCAATAATTTGGCGTTATTGGACTCCACAATTTGACTGATTTCGATGAATGAGAAATCATTTAAGCCTTTTTCAATGACGATAATCCCACCCGGTTCCGAAAAGAAGGGGGTTCTGTTAAACAATGATATCACATCAATTAATTGATAATAACCTATATAGTTGTTTTCAGCATTCAAAACGGGCATGATATTACAATTATTTTGGGCAAACGCTTCCAAAACATCGAGCCACATAGCAGAATCTCGTACAAAAAAACCTTCGACAGCGTAGAGGACTTCAGATACGGCTTGTTTGGGTTCAAAACAATATACATCTGTTTCAGATAAACAACCCAAATAAACCTCTTCTTTTAGGATAGGGATATGTGAATATGTTAATTGTTTGAAAACAGTCTGTATCTCCTCAACAAGTGTTTCTGGACTTGAAGGGTTTAGATCGTTTATTATAAATTGATTTAAAGGCATGGGTTCATTTTATTCAGATGCAAATTAATCAAAAAATATATACTTTAAGCGTTAAGTACTTTGTATTTTTGCTGCAAATTTAATTTTTAATGACGAAGCTAAGCGTAAATATCAATAAGATTGCGACTCTAAGAAATTCTAGAGGTGGCAATACTCCTAATGTCGTTCAGTTTGCCAAAGATGTACAAGAATTTGGAGCTCAAGGGGTCACAATTCACCCCCGACCAGATCAACGACACATCCGTTATCAGGACGCCTATGATTTAAAATCAGTGGTTCATACCGAATATAATATTGAAGGAAATCCCATTCCAGACTTTATAGACTTGGTGCTTAAAATTAAACCAACGCAAGTCACTTTGGTACCCGATGCAGAAGATGCAATTACGTCCAATGCAGGTTGGGACACTCTCAAACACAAAGTATTTTTGACTGAAATCATTAAAGAATTTAATCAAAACGACATCCGAACCTCTGTATTCTTAGACCCATCGCTCAAACAAGTCGAAGGAGCAAAGGCAATAGGGGCAGATCGTATTGAGCTGTACACCGAAGCATTTGCACACCAATTTTCTCTTGGAAATAAAGACGCAATAATTCCATACACAGAATGTGCAGAACGTGCTTTGCAATTAGAATTAGGTCTGAATGCAGGGCACGATTTGTCACTGGATAATGTTCAGTTTTTTAAAGAAAATTCGCCTGGATTACTGGAGGTCTCTATTGGGCATGCTCTTATTTCAGAGAGTTTGTATTTAGGGATAGACAACGTTATTAATATGTATCTGAATAAATTAAAATAATGGAATTGCATTCCAATATTATAGGAGAAGGGGATCCAATTGTGATTTTACATGGATTTTTGGGAATGGGCGATAATTGGAAAACCCTCGCAAATCAATTTTCAGCTTTAGGCTTTCAAGTTCATCTCGTCGATCAACGAAACCATGGGCGTAGTTTTCACCACTCCAAATTTAATTACGAGCTGTTATCATCAGATTTAAAAGCCTATTGCAGTCATCATAATTTAGAGAATATTATTCTTTTAGGGCATTCAATGGGCGGAAAAACAGCAATGCTTTTTGCGGCCCTTTACCCAGAAATTGTTTCAAAATTAATTGTAGCAGATATTTCACCGCGATTTTATCCTATCCACCACGATGCTATCTTAGAAGGCTTATCCTCTTTAAATTTTGAAGTCATAAAGTCAAGAAAAGAAGCAGAAATTCAGCTCTCTAAATATGTTCCAGATATTGGGACCCGCCAATTCTTATTGAAAAACATATACAGAGTATCTTCAGAAGTTTTAGGACTTCGAATCAATTTAGAAACACTTAAAACTCATGTTTCAGAAGTTGGAGAAGCCCTAGCACCCAACTTAAAGTATCAAAAAGAGACTCTATTTTTAAGAGGTGATAAATCAGAATACATTTCAGTTCAAGATGAAACACTTATAAAGCGCCAGTTTCCAAACGCAGCTATCAAAACAATTTCAAATGCAGGTCATTGGTTACATGCCGAAAACCCTGTGGAATTCTTTGATAGTGTGAGCAGCTTTATAGCTTGATACACATAAGCTTAAAAATGTTTGTAAGGCGTTAAAAATATTGTATTTTTGCCACCCAATTTTTATTTCATCATAATGAATATTACAAGAGAAAACATCGACAACTTAAATGCCGTGGTTAAAATTGATATTACGAAATCAGATTATTCTGAAAACGTTGAGAAAATTTTAACAAATTATCGCAAAACAGCAAATATCCCTGGCTTTAGAAAAGGACAAGTCCCAATGGGTCTTGTAAAAAAGCAATATGGAAAATCTGTATTAGCAGACGAAGTCAATAAAACACTTCAAGAAGCATTAGGAAAATATCTTACAGAAGAAAAACTTGATGTTTTAGGAAGTCCACTTCCAGTTGCTCAAGACGATTTAGACTGGGAAGGTGAAGATTTTTCATTTGAATTTGAAATCGGGATAAGTCCAGAGTTTGAGATCAAACTTAAAGCTAAAAAAGCGCTTACTAAATACACGATTACTGCGGATAAAAAGATGATCGACGATCAATTGATTAACATTCAAAAACAATACGGAAAACTTGTTTCAAAAACAGTGGTTGGTAATGAAGACGAAGTAACTGGTGTATTTTTTAATGATGCAGAAGGGATCGAGGCAACAGCAACTCTGACTTTAGATAAGCTAAAAGGGAAGTCAAATCTAAAAGCTTTTTTAGGAGCGAATGTTGATGATGTATTGACCTTAAATACTAAAGGATTGTTCAACGACTCTCACGATTTGATGACCTATTTAAAAGTAGACCACGACACAGCTCATGGACTAGATGTGCAAGTCACTTTTACAATTAGTGAAGTTAATACAAGAGAATTAGCGGACCTAGATCAGGAATTATTTGATAAATTATTTGGCCCAGGAGTTGTCACTTCAGTTACAGAACTTAAAGCTAAAATAAAGGAAGACTCCGAAAAACAATTTGTACAGCAAGCTGATCAAAAATTCTTGAACGATGTTACAGAATATCTTGTAGAGAATACAAAATTTGATTTACCAGTTCAGTTTCTTCAAAAATGGATTCAAACTGCGGGTGAAACTGAATTAAACGAATCCCAAGCCAAAGAGGAATTTGAAAAATCAGAAAAGAGCATGCGTTATCAATTAATTGAAAGCAAGCTCATTGTAGATAATAACCTTCAGGTTAATTTTGAGGACTTAAAAGCCTACACTTCAGAAATGATCAAAGCTCAAATGGCACAGTATGGCCAAATGAATCCAACAGAAAAAGAAATTGAAGATATCGTTGCACGTGTGTTATCGAATCAAGAAGAGGTGAAGCGTATTTCTGAACAATTAACAAGTCAGAAATTATTGGATTTTTACAAAGAAAACGCCAACTTTAAAGAAAAAAAATTAGCCTATGATGCCTTTGTTAAGGAGGTTTATGGGAAGTAATTTTAAAAAACAATTTTGTAAAAAACACTTCTTAGGAAGTGTTTTTTTATATCTTTAAAATAAGTATAAATCTATAAATAGCTTTATATTTACATTCTAAAAACCTAAAAAAAGCATTATGAATTACGGAAATGAATTCAAAAAATTCGCCATCAAAGACCAAGGGATTAGCAGTACTTATTACGACAAAATAGTAAGCAGTATGACCCCAATGGGTTTGACCCCAAATATTATTGAAGAGCGTCAAATGAATGTCGCTGTTTTTGATGTGTTTTCAAGATTGATGATGGATCGTATTATATTTATGGGAACAGCCATCAACGATCAAGTTGCCAATATTATTCAAGCACAGCTGTTGTTTTTAGAAAGTACGGACGCCTCAAAAGATATTCAAATATACATTAATTCACCTGGTGGCAGTGTATATGCAGGGCTAGGAATTTATGATACCATGCAGTTGATTAAACCCGACGTTGCAACAATTTGCACAGGAATGGCAGCTTCTATGGGAGCAGTGTTGTTGTGTGCAGGTGCTAAGGGAAAACGAAGTGGGTTGACTCACTCTAGAGTGATGATTCACCAACCTCTGGGAGGCGCACAAGGTCAAGCAAGTGATATAGAAATTACAGCACGTGAAATTTTAATTTTAAAAGAAGAACTTTACAAAATTATTAGCAAGCACTCTGGACAAGAATATGATAAAGTATATGCTGATAGTGACCGTGATTATTGGATGAAATCCGATAAAGCCTTAGAATACGGTATGATTGACGAAATATTAACACGAAGTTAAAAACACCCCAAAGGAGTTATGTCAAAAGAAGAATTAGACTGTTCGTTTTGTGGCAAGAAAAAAGCCGATACAAATTTACTCATAGCAGGAATTGACGCGCATATCTGCGATCGTTGTATCCAACAAGCCAATGGAATTGTCCTTGAAGAGGCAAAGCAAGATAAAGGCAGCGCTCTAGCTTCGGATGTCATGCTCAAGAAACCTCAAGAAATTAAAGCCTTTTTGGATTCCTATATTATTGGGCAAGAGCAAACTAAAAAAGTAATGTCTGTTGCGGTTTACAACCATTACAAGCGGTTATTACAGCCCCCTCATGAGGACGATATTGAAATTCAAAAAAGCAATATCATCATGGTAGGGCAAACAGGGACTGGAAAAACACTGATGGCCAAAACTATCGCAAAAATGCTTAATGTCCCTCTAGCTATAGTCGATGCAACGGTATTAACTGAAGCGGGTTATGTAGGAGAAGATGTCGAAAGTATGCTCACGCGCTTACTGCAAGCAGCAGATTACGATCAAGAAAAAGCAGAAAGAGGGATTGTATTTATTGATGAAATTGATAAAATTGCCCGCAAAAGTGACAATCCTTCTATTACTCGCGATGTTTCTGGGGAAGGTGTGCAGCAAGCACTCTTAAAATTATTAGAAGGTACCGTTGTAAATGTGCCACCCAAAGGCGGCCGAAAACATCCAGATCAAAAGTTTATTGAAGTTAATACAGAAAATATTTTATTCATCGCTGGAGGTGCATTTGATGGCGTAAATCTTCATATCTCTAAGCGGCTAAATATGTCCGCAATTGGTTACAAAGCTTCTCATGATGAAGAGCAAATTGACACAGATAACTTATTACAATATATTATTCCCAAAGATTTAAAAGATTTTGGACTCATCCCAGAAATTATTGGAAGGCTTCCCGTACTTACCTATATGAATCCTTTAGATGAGGAAACCTTAAGAGCAATTTTAACAGAGCCAAAAAATTCTCTTATAAAGCAATATAAAAAGCTTTTTGAAATGGATGAAATTGCGTTATCTTTTGAGGATGATGCTTTGGATTTTATTGTAAAAAAAGCGATAGAATATAAACTAGGTGCAAGAGGACTGCGATCGTTATGTGAAGAAATTTTAACCGATGCAATGTTTATACTTCCAAGCAGTGATGAAACAACCTTGGTTGTTGATAAAGCCTATGTTCAAAAGCACCTTAGCCGTACACGCTTAAAGCAACTTAAAGCAGTCTCATAGCCTTTACATTTTCTTTTTTTTAATCATTAGAAGTTTGTGATTTTTGACCATAACTTGTGCTTTGTTTAAATACAAATTATAGAGTTTAAACAGATTTGGGTAAAATGTTAAAAAAATGTTAAAAAATAATTTTAAACTCTGTTATCTCTAAAATATTTATAGAATACAATAACCCCAAATCTACAATTAAATGACGAACAGCTATTTTATTTCATAAAAGTTACTCTAAACTTAACAATTCTTCCAAGAAAGTTCTCGAATTGGACAGGCGAGGCACTTTATGTTGACCTCCTAATTTATTGTTTTTTTTCATCCATTTATGGAACAATCCTTGTTGTGCCACATGAACTTTGGGAATATTCAAGGTCATATTGTTGTAGCGTTTGGCCTCATAATCAGAGTTTGAGGCTTTTAGAGAATTATCCAAAATTTCTACAAAATATTGAAGGTCTTTTGGAGGAGTTTGAAATTCAATAATCCACTCGTGCGCCCCTTTAGACTTCCCTTCCATAAAAATGGGTGCTGCTGTATAATCGACAATCTCTGTTTTGGTTTTTTGTGTAGCTATTTTTATCGCCTTATCTGTATTTTCAATGATTAACTCTTCGCCAAAAACATTTATAAAATGCTTGGTTCTTCCGGTGACTTTAATGCGATAGGGCGATACAGACGTAAAGGTCACAGTATCTCCAATTTTGTATCTCCAAAGTCCTGCGTTGGTAGTCACAATAATGGCATAATTTTCGCCGACTTCAACTTCAGATAAGGGAATTATTTTTTCGGTTGGACTTCCGTAAGTTTTCATTGGGATAAACTCATAAAAAATTCCGTAATCTAACATCAACAAAAGCTCGTCAGAATGGTTCCGATCTTGAATCGCAAAAAAGCCTTCGGAAGCATTGTAGATTTCATAATACTTCATGGAGTTTGAAGGGATGATAGATTTAAATTGATCGACGTAAGGCAAGAAACTGACCCCGCCATGAAAGTACACTTCCAAATTGGGCCAAACGTCCAAAATTGTTTTACTTCCAGAAGTCTCCAAAACAGTATTGAGGAGGACCAGCATCCAAGAAGGAACCCCAGCAAGACTGGTTACATTTTCATTAATTGTTTCATTAACGATGGCCTGCATTTTATATTCCCAATCACTCATCAAGGAAACTTTATTGCTAGGCGTACTGCTAAACTCTGCCCAAAAAGGCATGTTATGAATCAGAATTGCGGATAAATCTCCAAAGACGGTGCCGTTTTCTTCATAGAGTTCTTTACTGCCTCCCAAGCGTAAATTTTTCCCATTAAAAAGAGTAGAATTTTCATTATTATTCAAATACATACAGAGTAAATCCTTACTCGCTGCATAATGACAGTCTTCTAGTGAGTCTGTGCTGACAGGGATAAATTTGCTTTGTGCACTGGTTGTCCCACTCGACTTTGCAAACCACTTAATTGGTTTTGGCCAAAATATATTTTTTTCGCCTTTTCGAGAGCGCTCTATTAAATTCTGATAATCCTCATAGGTGGAAACAGGAACGCGCTGAGCAAAATCGCGGTAATTACGAATGGATTTATAATCATAAGTAGCTCCAATCTCTGTGTCTTTAGAAATAGACACTAAATTCATAAGCAGTTCATTTTGAACATCATGAGGATATTTTAGAAACAAATCAATTTGATGAAATCGCTTCTTTAGAACCCATGATGCCACAGAATTTACTAATGGAATTGCCATATAAATGCATATATTTACAATGCTAAATGTAATAAAAATCTGCTAATGCTCTATCAAGGTGTTTTAACAAAAATGGAAACAGAGTTTTCTCAACCAATTCAATATTTTCTAGTCCTTGAAAATGATGTACTGAATATGAATCAATTATTAAATAAAACACTCACACTATCTTTTGTCAAATACCAGTGTTTAAATTGCAGCAGTGAGGATTCTATTTTTAGACAAGGTTTTTGTAAATCCTGTTTTTTCGAACTCCCACAAGCTGCCGATTGGATCATGCGACCAGAACTAAGTAAGGCACATCTCGATGTAGAAGAACGCGATTTAGAATACGAAAAACGCGTACAACTTCAGCCTCACATTGTGTATTTGGCCAATTCTAGTAATGTCAAAGTAGGCGTCACTCGTAAAACCCAAGTGCCTACTCGTTGGATCGATCAAGGAGCACAAGAAGCTCTAGAAATTGTAGAGGTTCCAAACCGTTACCTCGCTGGGGTCACCGAGGTTGCACTTAAAAAATTTGTAAGTGATAAAACCAATTGGCGTGAAATGCTCAAGGGTACAGCAACGGATGATAACTTAGAAGACTGGCGAGAGCGTTTAGAAGTTTATATTCCTGAAGAAACCAAACCCTATTTTTTAGCCAATCAAAAGGCACTTAAGTTAGAATTCCCTGTTCATAAATACCCTGAGAAACCAAAAAGCTTGAATCTTACCAAAACCCCTGTCTATTCTGGGGTCTTAAAAGGAGTGAAAGGGCAATACCTTATTTTTGAAGACAATACCGTCTTTAACGTACGCAGTAATGAAGGGTTAGTTATAGGTCTAAATGTTTCTTAGTCGATTTGTATTTCTTGATTCACCTCTAGTTTAAATCGTTTTCTAAACCAATACACCCCGAGATACAAAAATGGTGTATCCAAAGCAGCGATGATCACTTTAAAAGCAACGCCGGCCATGAGCAGTCCCAAAAACAAATTCCATTTAATTTCCCCAAACAAACATAGGAGTAATAGCACCGTTGCTGTATCTATAAATTGAGACAAAAATGTAGAGAAGTTATTTCGTAACCAAAGATGTTTCCCTTTAGTGAGTTGTTTCCAATAGTGGTAAATTTGGATATCAATAAATTGAGCAAATAGATAAGCTAGCATGCTTGCCAATACGGCGATTGAAGTACTGCCAAATACCTCCGAAAACATGCCGTCCGATACGGGAGACCAGTCGGTTGCAGGCGCCAAATTTGCTACATAAATAATGCCCATAGAAAAAATAGACGCTAAAACTCCAGCAACCACCACTTCATTGGCTTTTTGTTTGCCGTAAATTTCACTTATCAAATCGGTGATTAAAAATGTAATAGGATAGGGGAGAATTCCTACCGATATTTCAAACAATTGGACTCCAAATACGGGGGATTCTAGAGGATAGAAATAAAAGAATTTTTTAAAAATTAAATTAGAGACCACCAAAGAGGTAATAAATAACACCCCAAGAAGTAAATAAATGCGTCGTGCGAGAACCGTATCTTTATTCGTCATATAAATTGTCAATAAATACTTTGGTAAAGATATCATATTAATTTTTCTTTTACTTAATTTGCTAGATCATATGACGCACGAAAAAACGGTTTTAATTGGGATTGGAAGTAACACAGGGGATAAAACAACCCTCCTTCAATCTGCTATAGATGCGATCCATACTCAAATTGGAAGTATTGATCAGATCTCTAGGCTGTATCAAACGCCAGCTTTAGGCTTTGAAGGCGCGGATTTCATCAATGGATGTCTAAAGGTAACCACCCAGCTTGAGGCTTCACAAGTACTTGAAAAACTACTAATTATCGAGCAAAACTTGGGACGAACTCGTCACGATGATGGTTTGTACCACTCCCGGACTATTGATTTAGATTTGTTATTTTTTGACAGCTTGATTTCTAAATCAGAGCGTTTAGAATTGCCACATCCAAGGCTTCACAACCGTCGTTTTGTACTGCAACCATTAACGGATATCGCTTCTGACTTTGAACATCCTGTTTTAAAACACACCATTAGCACACTGCTTGAAATTTGCAATGATGAGAGTATTGTAACTCCTTTAGTGGACCAGTTGACAAATCCGATGCAAGCCTTTGATTTTTCAAAATATAATTTTATTGCTATTGAAGGAAATATAGGTGCAGGAAAAACAAGTTTAGCACACATGATTTCCCATGATTTTAATGCCAAAAAAATTCTGGAGCGTTTTGCAGACAATCCATTTTTGCCAAAATTCTATGAAGATGCGACCCGTTATGCCTTTACTTTAGAAATGTCGTTTTTGGCCGATCGTTACCAACAAATCTCAGATGATTTATCGCAATTAGATTTATTTAAAGATTTTATTGTTAGTGATTACGACGTGTTTAAATCGCTTATTTTTTCAAAAATTACGCTAAGTGAAGATGAGTTTGTGTTGTATCGTAAATTGTTTTATCAGGTTTATAAAGACATTGCACGACCCGATTTATACATTTATCTCTATCAAAATACCGAACGCTTACAAGAGAACATTAGACTTAGAGGGCGCGACTATGAGAAAACCATCGAGTCTAGTTATTTGGAGAAAATCAATTCGGGCTATTTGGAGTTTATAAAAAACCACCCCGAGTTTAACGTAAAAATTATTGATATTTCAAACCGAGATTTTATTAAAAATAGAGTCGATTATCTTTGGATTTTAGAGCAAATATGTGCCTAGTCTAATTTACTAAACAGATCCCATAAAACTACGCCACAACTCACCGAAATATTCAGCGAATGCTTGGTGCCATACTGTGGAATTTCAATCACTTGGTCACTGAGATTTACGACTTCTTGAGACACGCCTTTTACTTCGTTTCCAAAAACTAAGGCATAGGTTGTGTTTGCTTTTGGGGTAAATTTATGAAGCATCGTTGCGTTTTCTGCTTGTTCAATAGACAGGACTTGAACGTTGTCTGCTTGTAATTCCTGAACAATTTCGAGGGTACTTTCTGCATACGTCCAGTCCACAGATTCGGTACTTCCTAAGGCTGTTTTTTGAATGTCCTTGTGTGGGGGTCTAGCGGTAATTCCGCAAAGATAAATTTTCTCAATCCGAAACGCATCACTAGTTCTAAAGACACTTCCAATATTATTTAAACTTCGAATGTTATCTAAAACCACAATTAAAGGGGTCTTTTCAACCGCCTTAAATCCTTCTACTGATAAACGCTCTAACTCGCTGTTTTCTAACTTTCGCATCCGTGTTTTAAATCTTAATAAACTTAGTTTTATAAAAAGGCTAAAATTAATTACTTTAGCAGTCCTACTGCGATACAAAAGTAAGGTATAAAAATCAAACACCCATTGGCAAAAAAAGCGAAGAAAGTCACGCCTTTAATGAAACAATACAATGCCATCAAGGTCAAGTATCCTGATGCGTTGCTGTTATTTAGGGTTGGTGACTTTTACGAAACCTTTGGGAGTGACGCGGTGAAGGCGGCAAATATATTAGATATTATTCTGACCAAGCGTGGCGCCGGCAGTGAGAGTGAAACCGAATTGGCGGGATTTCCACACCATTCGCTCAATACCTATTTGCCCAAACTGGTCAAAGCAGGAGAGCGCGTTGCCATTTGTGATCAATTAGAAGATCCCAAACTCACCAAATCGATTGTGAAACGAGGCGTAACCGAACTCGTTACTCCTGGAGTTGCGCTGAATGATGAGGTGTTGAGTTCTAAAACCAATAATTTTTTAGCGGCGGTCTATTTTGGGAAAACCATCGGAGTGGCGTTTTTAGATGTGTCCACAGGTGAATTTCTCACCGCACAAGGCTCCGCTGAATATATAGGAAAACTCCTTCAAAATTTTAACCCGAGTGAAGTCCTCATAGAAAAACAAAAACGAAGTACTTTTAACGATACTTTTGGAACTAATTTCCACACCTTTTATTTAGAAGATTGGGTCTTTCAGGACGATTATGCAAACGAAACCCTCTGTAAACACTTTCAAACTAAAACTCTTAAAGGTTTTGGAATTGAAGCCTTGACACAAGGTATTGTGGCTTCTGGCGCGGTGATGCATTATTTGGCAGAAACCCAACACCACAAGCTACAGCACATCACCGCCATTGAGCGTATTTTAGAAGGCGACTATGTCTGGATGGATAAATTTACCATTCGAAATTTAGAGTTGTACAATTCCACCAATACCAATGCTGCGACCTTAATTGATGTGATCGATCACACGATTTCTCCCATGGGCGGACGGCTTTTAAAACGCTGGTTGGCATTGCCTTTAAAGTCACAAGAAAAAATAAAAGCACGCCACGAAGTGGTGCAGTATTTTTTAGAACATGAAGAATCGCTTCAGAGAACACAGAACTACATCAAACAAGTGGGCGATTTGGAACGTCTCATTTCTAAAGTAGCGACTGCCAAAGTGAATCCTCGTGAAGTGGTGCAGTTAAAAAATTCTTTGGAAGCCATTGTGCCGATCAAAGCCTTGGCGTCTCATTGTGAGAATGCCGATTTAAAACGCATTGGCGAACAGTTTCAAAGCTGTGAATTGTTGCGAGAAAAAATTAAAGCAACGCTTAATGAAGATGCGCCCGTAAATATCCTCAAAGGCAATAGCATCGCTTCTTCTGCGTCAGAAGAATTGGAAAGTTTACGTGCCATTGCATTCTCTGGAAAAGATTATTTAAATAAAATGTTGGAACGTGAGAGTGCCGCCACAGGAATTACGTCGCTTAAAATCGCTTCTAACAACGTCTTTGGCTACTATATTGAAGTTCGGAATTTACACAAAGACAAGGTGCCAGAAAGCTGGATTCGAAAACAAACACTGGTCAATGCCGAACGTTATATTACGGAAGAACTCAAAGAGTATGAAAGTAAAATATTAGGAGCTGAAGATCGTATATTAGAGATCGAACAAACCCTTTTCTCTGAGTTGGTTCTTTGGATGCATTCGTATATTTTGGAGGTGCAGCAAAATGCACAGCTGATTGCACAATTGGATTGTTTGGGGTCTTTTGCACATTTGGCACAACACAACAACTACGTGTATCCCGAAATGGATGAATCTTATGATTTAGACATTAAACAAGGACGTCACCCGGTGATTGAAAAGCAATTACCGTTGGGGGAATCTTATGTAGCTAATGATGTGTTTTTAGATCGAAACACCCAGCAAATCATTATGATTACCGGGCCAAATATGTCTGGAAAGTCGGCCATTTTACGGCAAACCGCTTTGATAGTCCTTTTGGCGCAAATTGGGAGTTTTGTGCCTGCTAAAAGTGCACGCATCGGATTGATTGATAAACTTTTTACAAGGGTAGGGGCGAGTGATAATATATCAATGGGCGAGTCTACCTTTATGGTAGAGATGAATGAAACCGCTTCGATCTTAAATAATATCTCAGAACGCAGTTTGGTGTTGTTGGACGAAATTGGACGCGGGACCAGTACCTATGATGGAATTTCAATTGCCTGGGCAATTAGCGAATATTTGCACGAACATCCGTCACACGCCAAAACCTTATTTGCAACCCACTACCACGAGTTAAATGAAATGACGGAAACCTTTGATCGCATTAAAAATTATAATGTATCTGTCAAAGAGCTGAAAGACAATGTCTTGTTTTTACGAACGTTGGTAAAGGGAGGTAGTCATCACAGTTTTGGGATTCATGTGGCAAAAATGGCAGGGATGCCACCACAAGTCTTACACCGTGCGCAACAAATTCTGAAACAGCTCGAGAAATCTCATTCGAGTGATGAGCTGACCGCCAAAGTCAAAGACTTGGACGGAGAGATGCAACTGAGCTTTTTTAATTTAGACGATCCTATCTTAGAGGCATTAAAAACAGATATTGAGGCTATTGATATTGATACCTTAACACCCGTTGAAGCCTTAATGAAATTGAATGAAATCAAACGGATGTTGACAAAAAAGAAAAGAGGATAAAAAGTTTAAAAAAACTTTGCTATTCTAAGAATTGTATTAAATTTGCACCTTTCTATACTAGTTGAGAAACGTTCATTACAAAATTGCGAAAGTAGCTCAGGGGTAGAGCATCACCTTGCCAAGGTGGGGGTCGCGAGTTCAAATCTCGTCTTTCGCTCTGAAACTTTTTTAAAATATACCAAGATGCTGAAGTGGTGGAATTGGTAGACACGTTGGACTTAAAATCCAATGTCCATTAGGACGTACGGGTTCAAGTCCCGTCTTCAGTACAGTCGAACCCTCAACTTTTTTGTTGAGGGTTTTTTTGTTACAACAGCATTTCACTTAACAATTTTATTTTTTTTATATTTGAACTAACCAATTTAACAATGCGCTATTTAATTTTAGCTTTTTTACTATTATGGTTTTCTCCCTATGCGCAAGGACCTGGGTGTCCAAATGTAAATGCTGGAGAAGATTTTGAATTAGATTGTGAACAGTCTTGTACAAATATCTCTGCAACTTTCCTTCACACCGGAGTAACAACTTCGTATGATGTTTCACCCATAGATTACCAGCCTCCTTTTCCCACAACAGGTGGGACAGAAGTATCAGTATTTATAGATGATAAGTGGTCGAGTATAATTCCCCTGCCATTTGATTTTTGTTTTTACGGAGGGACTTATTCAGAAATGTTGATTGGATCAAATAGTGTAATTACTTTTGATACTTTAAATAATCAGCCAGACGGATGGTGTGAATGGCTTTTTAGTGATCCTATTCCAAGCACTAATTTATTTAATAGCACTATTTTTGGTCCATACATGGATATAGACCCCTCTGTTCAGGGTACTGGCACTATCAACTATACAATTTTTGGAGATGCACCTTGTAGAACAATGGTTGTTAATTTTCCCGATATACCCTATTTTAGTATAAGTTGTAATCAATACACTTTTACAACTCAAATTGTTATGTATGAAACAACTAATGTTATTGAAATATATCTTGAAGATAGAACAGATGCTTGTCCAACCTGGAATAACGGGAATGCTGTAATAGGACTACAAAATCAAAATGGGACTAACGGAATTACTCCGCCAGAAAGAAATACAGGTAACTGGTCAGCTTCTAACGAAGCTTGGAGATTTACTCCAAATGGCGAGAGTAATGTAACTTTTTCTTGGTTAAATGAAAATAACGAAATCATTGGAACAGATCCAATTGTTAATGTGTGTCCAACTAACGAAGTAACCACCTACAAAGCTCAGGCAATTTATACAAATTGTAATGGAGATGTAATCACAGAAACAGATGAAGTTACTGTAACTTTTTTAGGAGCACCCTCGATTTCATCCCTTATAAGTGATTATCGTCTGTGTGATAACGATGGTGATGGCTCCGAAACTTTTGACTTAACTTCTAAATATGACGAGATTGTAATTACACTAACAGATATTACACTTACTTTTTACAATACCGAGGCCGATGCGAATGCAGATACAAACTCTATAGCAATACCTTCAGCCTATATTAGTAGTGGTACAGAAACGATTTGGGTACGCGATATCAATACAGAGGGTTGTTCTAGTGTAGGTTTTTTTAATTTAATTATTGACACAGTACCTTCATATACCGAGGTTTCTTTATTTCAAATCTGTGACGATATTACACCTGATGGTTTTACAGAATTTAATTTAGACAGCCTGTATCCAACTATTGTCGATGGAGCTTCTAACCTTGTTGTAAGCTATTACTTAACTGAAGCAGATGCAGAAGCGGGAATAGTATCACCTTTATCAAGTCCTCACACAAATACCACAAACTCTGAATTTATTTGGGCACGTATACAAGATAATATAACTGGATGCTTTGGAACCTTTGCAATAGAGCTAAATGTGCTTTCACCTATTGCAGAAACTCCAACTCCTCTGACAGAATGCGACCTAACTCCATACGACGGAATAGCCGACTTTAACATAAACGAAGCCGATATCGATATTACCAATGGACAGACAAATAATTTTGTAACCTATCATGAAACACTAGCTCAAGCCGAGGCTGGAA
>JABHDE010000025.1 GCA_018673215.1 Formosa sp.
ATTGGCTATCAATGGTTTTGACGAACGAATGCAGTATGGTGGACAAGACCGTGAACTTGGAGAACGCTTGTTTAATCATGGTTTAAAGAGTAAACAAATTCGATACAGTGCAATTTGCGTGCATTTAGATCATCCTCGAAGTTATAAAACTAAAGAATCCATTGATAAAAATTTAGAAATTAGAAGGGTTATAAAGTCCGAAAACCGATCTTGGACAGATCACGGTATTCTTAAAAAGGCATAAAATAAATGCTCTTAGGTCTTTTTGTAAACGCCTAACTTCCAATAGGCAGTTCCTTTTTTAGAAGCTACTTTTGAAAACTCTAATTGCTTCAATTCGGGAATGTCAAAATATTTCCAACACCCGGAGCCTTCTTTAAAAATAGAGGTGATTAAAATCCCGTCTTTTTTTAGAGTGCCCAAAATTCTATTTAGAACTTTAGCCCTCACAGTGTCATTGATATAATAAAATGCTTCATTAAAAACAATGACATCAAATTCTTGTGGTGGTTTGTAATAATGCAGGTCTGCCACCTTAAAATCCGCATTTTTAAAATGATGATTAGTGGCAGTTTCTATAGAAACTTTTGAGAAGTCTACTCCTAAAAAATATCCAATCCCCTCATTTTCTAGACGCATCCTTAAAACGCCTTCACCAGATCCTAAATCTAGAACACTTGGCTCTTTTATAGAATGTTGTTTTATGGATTCTATAATTTTAGCATATCGAGGTGCTTCAATATCATTTTTTAAATAGTCCCATCGTCCTTTTTTATACTGACGATTCCAACGAATTTTTCGTCGCCAAATATGAAACTGATCCATAAAACTTAGTTTATTCATTGAGGTGGTATTTTAGAAATGGTGTTAATTTTTTTAGAATCATTTCAGGGGTCAATTGATTGTATAAAAACGAAGGGTCTTGCTCAATTTTTCTACGATCTTTTCTTGAAGTGGAAAATAAATCAGGTTTCTCATCTAATAAATGGACTGAGGTGTGCATTTGACCATCTTCAAAACTAGACCAATCCGATTTTAAAATATAAGGTGAGAAAATTGTAAATGTAGGCTTGTCCAATGCTTTGGCTATATGAACACTCCCGCCTTCGTTAGAAATAAGAAGTTTACATTGATTCATTAAGGATATAAATCCTCGTATATTAGATTCGTAAACGTCAAATATGATCGCATTTTGGTCTTTACAAGCTTCATAAATTTTAGTGGCTTCTCCCTTTTGGTTGGGTGCATAATTGAACATGATATTCACTTCAAAATTTGAAGTCACATAGTCAATGAGCGCTACGACATACGAATAGGGCATTGATTTTTGTGGTGTACTTCCCAAAACCCCTACCATCACAACCGGTTTAGAATAACTATTTAATTTAGAATATTTTTTCTCTGTGTCTGTTAAGTATAATTTTGGCGTATATATTGGAGTTTTTAAAGGGAACACTGAATTTACTAAATAAACCCTTTCTTCAATAGATTTTCCGCAAGGCAAAGTTTTTTTCACTAATGGAAGAATCTTGTGTGTATGAAAATTAAAAATAGATCTTTTGCCTTTTTTATGGTATCCAACTCGTACAGGAGCTTGAGATATTAGTGAAATGAACTTACTTTGAAACTTTGAATACGGATCAAAAATAATGTCATATTTTTCCTTTCGGATGCGCCAAGCTGTTTTAATAAGTGTTGGAATTTTTTTCAATTCCTTTTCATTTATGGGAATGATTCTATCAATATTGGGGTTATTTTCGATCACACCTGTTGTATAATCATAAACAAAATAATCAACCCTAGAGTTAGGAATTATTTGTTTTATATTGGCTGCGATTAGAGAGGCAATAAGTACATCCCCAATTCGCTTATTTTGAATTACAAGTATTTTTTTCATTAATAACTATAGACTATCTTAGCAAGATATTACTTTTTTTAAAGTTAGTAAAGTTTACATGAACAATATTATTATACATTCAAAATTCACTGCGCATTCTACAGCAATTTCTAAGGCTATAAGTAATTTTGAAACTTCAGGTGATACGGTCTTAAAAGGAGACAGGAATACTATTAAATCTCTTAAAATTGAAGGATTATACCTAAATATAAAAGAGTTTAAAACTCCGAATATTTTTAATGCTTTTATTTACAAATACATTCGGAAATCAAAAGCACGAAGATCTTATGAGTATGGGACGATATTAACTCAAAAGTCTATTTTAACACCTACTCCAATTGCATATTTTGAAGCTTCTTCATGGTTTGGGCTTAAGCAAAGCTATTATGTTAGTCAGCATATAGACTATGATTTTGATTTTAGAGTATTGATTCATGATTTAAAGTTTCCTGAAAGAGTTGAGATTTTAAAACAATTCACAGCATTTACCTTTAAACTCCACGAACAAAATGTTAATTTTTTAGATCATTCACCTGGCAATACACTAATTGTTAAATCCTCGTCCGGTCGATATGATTTTTATTTAATCGATTTAAATCGCATGCGATTTGAAACAATGGATTTTAAAAAAAGAATGCATAATTTTAGACGCCTCTGGCTTTCAAAAGCTATGATAAATATCATGTCCAAAGAATATGCAGCATTGAGCGAAATCTCGTTTACTAAAGTCAAGAGCGAAATGCTTCATTACAGTCGTCAGTTTCAGAAAAAAATTGATTCAAAAAAATTAAAACGTAGTGGACGTAAAATGGTGTTTAAATCAACAGATTAAACCGCTACATTATGCGTTCTTAAAGCATCATTTAAGGACGTTTTTTTGTTGGTGCTTTCTTTTCGTTTTCCAATAATTAAAGCACAAGGAACATTGTAGTCTCCAGAAGGAAACTTCTTTACGTAGCTCCCAGGAATGACTACCGAACGTGCAGGAACAACTCCTTTATGTTCAACAGCTTTATCTCCCGTTACATCAATAATTTTTGTACTCATGGTTAAGACAACTCCAGCGCCTAATACGGCTTCTGTTTCTACTCGAACTCCTTCCACAACAATGCATCGCGAACCAATAAAGGCATTGTCCTCAATAATTACAGGGGCTGCTTGTAGGGGTTCTAAAACACCGCCAATTCCAACGCCCCCTGAAAGGTGAACATTTTTACCAATTTGAGCACAACTTCCAACGGTAGCCCAGGTATCAACCATAGTGCCCTCGTCAACATAAGCCCCAATATTGACATAGCTCGGCATTAAAATAGTACCTTTTGAGATATAAGCACCGTGTCGGGCTACTGCATGAGGGACCACACGAATGCCTTTTTCTGCATAGCCTGTTTTTAATGGAATTTTATCGTGAAATTCAAAAGGACCAACTTCAATTGTTTCCATAGTTTGGATAGGGAAATACATAACGACCGCTTTTTTCACCCACTCATTCACTTGCCAGCCATCCTTTGTAGGCTCTGCAACTCTCAGCTCTCCTTTATCTAATAAGTCAACGATTTTTCTAATCGCATTTTTTGTAGTATTTTCGTTTAAGAGGCTTCGGTTTTCCCAAGCCGATTCTATAAGTGAGCGTAAGCTATTCATTGCATTAATTTTTTGCAAATATAAGTTAATAATAAAGTAATAAATAAATAAATGTGACTCATTATTTAATGTAGTGTAAAATCTACGCGAAACTCTATTTTTTTAAAACTAAGCAATCCCCATTGTCTATGAAATCTCCTACTATTTCTGTAATTGTCAGCACCTACAATCAACCAGATTGGTTGTATAAGACACTTTTAGGGTATCAATATCAGAGATTTGATTCCTTCGAAATTATTATAGCTGACGATGGTTCTGACCATCGAACAAAATCTGTCATTGAACAGTTTAAGACACAAACTACCATCCCAATTATTCATGTCTGGCATGAAGATCGAGGGTTTCAGAAAACAACCATTTTAAATAAAGCTATTCTTGCTTCAAACACTGATTATCTTATATTTACTGATGGAGACTGTATACCACGAAGGGATTTTGTAGCGGTACATCATCAAAAAAGAACGCTCCATTATTTTTTATCAGGGGGATATTTTAAACTTCCCAAAACCATATCAGATTTAATCACAGAGCAGGATATAAAGACTCAAGCCTGTTTTGATCCAAAATGGCTTTTGAATTTAGGTCTTAAAAAAACCTTTAAATTACACAAATTGTGTTCTAAAGGAATAAAAGAAAAGTTGCTAAACAAATACACCGTAACTAAAGCCACATGGAATGGGATGAACTCTTCGGCTTGGAAAAAAGATATCATGGCCGTTAATGGGTTTGATACACGAATGCAATATGGCGGAGAAGACCGAGAACTTGGAGAGCGATTGGTTAATAATAAAATTAAAGGATTACAAATTAGATACAGTGCTATATGTGTGCATCTATTTCATCTGCGAGCTTATAAAAATGAAGCGATGATAATTGCAAATAAAAATATTCGAGCTCGAACAAAAAAAGAGAAAATAATAAAGACTCCTTACGGAATTGAAACTCTTAAAGGGGCAGTAAAACTTTAAAATTGTATTTTTGCTTTCAATGGGACGATTATTAGCAATAGATTATGGAAGTAAACGCTGTGGGATCGCTGTCACAGACGAAATGCAAATTATTGCTTCTGGGCTGACAACAGTAGATACTAAAAATGGTATCACTTTCTTAAAAACCTATTGTAAGGATGAATCGGTAGATTTATTCTTAATTGGGCTTCCAAAACAGATGAATAACCAACCCTCTGAAAGCGAGCCATTAATTTTGAAGTTCATTAAGATTTTAAATAAAGAAATTCCCCATATTCCCGTTATTCGAGTGGATGAACGCTTCACTTCTAAGATGGCGTTTCAAACGATGATTGATAGTGGTCTTAAAAAAAAACAACGTCAAAACAAGGCTTTGGTCGATGAAATTAGTGCAACACTAATTCTACAATCCTATCTTCACAATAAATAATTATAGAAGTATTATTTTATAGTTCCAAAAATCGTATTTTTGAGGCCTTATATTTATTAATATGATTTTACCAATTGTAGCTTATGGAGATCCCGTTCTTAAGAAAAGAGCGACCGAGATATCTAAGGACTATCCACAACTAAAGCAACTCATTGCCAATATGTACGAGTCTATGTATGGCGCTTATGGTGTTGGCTTAGCAGCACCTCAGATTGGACTTTCCATACGTTTGTTTTTGGTAGATACAGCTCCTTTTGCAGAGGATGAAAGCTACACAGCAAAAGAGCAAGCTCAATTAAAAGCCTTTAAACGCACTTTTATAAACGCTAAAATCATTGAAGAATCAGGTGAAGAATGGAGTTTTAATGAAGGTTGTTTAAGCATTCCCAGTGTGCGCGAAGATGTGTCTAGATGTCCACATATAAAAGTAGAATATCAAGATGAAAATTTCAAAACACATATTGAAGAATTTGATGGGCTCATTGCAAGAGTTATTCAACACGAGTATGATCATATTGAAGGCATCTTGTTTACAGATAAAGTATCTTCCTTAAAAAAACGTCTGTTAAAAGGAAAGTTAGCCAATATTTCTAAGGGAAAAACTACTGTCGACTATCGCATGCGGTTTCCAAATATCTCAAAAAAACGATCTTAAATCAATAATAAAATTATTCAATGGAATTAGATAAAATTTTAGCCATTTCTAAAAAACCAGGTTTATATAAACTAATTACACAATCTCGAGGTGGCTTTATCGCAGAATCTTTGCTCGATCAAAAACGCATTTCAGTAAGTATAAGTAGCAACGTAAGTCTGTTAAGCGAAATTGCGATTTATACCCTTAACGAAGAATTGCCACTAAAAGAGGTGTTGTCAAAGATTTTTGACAAAGAAAAAGGGGCTGAAACAAGTGTTAGTCACAAAGCTTCCAAAGACGACTTAGAAGCCTATTTCTTTTCGGTACTCCCTGATTATGACGAAGATCGCGTGTATCCGAGCGATATCAAAAAGGTTATTAATTGGTATAATCTGTTAAATAAAAACCAGCTCCTAGACTTTAAAACCGACCCTTCTAGCTCAGAAGAAGAAGAAGAAGAATAAAAAAAGCAGCTGACAGCTGCTTTTTTTGACACCCTATTTTAGAATGTTTACACACTTAACAAAAGAATTTAACTACAATTGGAAATTAGCGGCTCCCGTCATTATGGGAATGCTCGGGCACACCTTTGTGGGGTTTGTAGATAACATCATGGTAGGGCAATTAGGGGCAGCAGAACTAGCAGCAGTCTCTCTTGGGAATAGTTTTTTCTTTGTGGCTATGTCGTTGGGAATTGGATTTTCTACAGCAATTACCCCTTTGGTCGCAGAAGCAGATTCTGAAAATGACTTCAAAAAAGGAAAGTCGGCTTTTAAGCACGGTTTGTTTTTGTGCATCGTTCTTAGTCTTCTGTTGTATGCAATGATTTTGTTAGCCAAACCGCTCATGTACTTCATGAATCAACCTGATGAAGTAGTGGTTTTAGCGATGCCTTATCTAAATATTGTGGCCATATCATTAATCCCACTTATTATCTTTCAAGGGTTTAAACAGTTTAGTGATGGCCTGTCATTGACAAAACACGCCATGTATGCCACCATTATTGCGAATGTTTTAAACGTTGGATTTAATTACTTATTGATTTTTGGGAAATTTGGTTTTCCAGAAATGGGAATAATAGGGGCCGGAATTGGAACCCTGATTTCTAGAGTAGCTATGATTATGTTAATATGGTTTTTACTTAAAAATGACCAAAAAACACAAGCGTTTGTAACCCAAATAAAACTCTTTATATTGGAGAATTCCATGCTCAAAAAAATTATCAACCTTGGGTTGCCTAGTGCGATGCAAATGCTTTTTGAAGTTGCTATTTTTACAGCAGCAATTTGGATGAGTGGTGCCCTGGGCAAAAATGCTCAAGCTGCCAATCAAATTGCATTGAATTTATCCTCCATGACCTTTATGATAGCTATGGGATTGAGTGTCACTGCGATGATTCGTGTGGGCAACCAAAAAGGATTAAAAAACTATGTGGAACTTCAACGCATAGCCAAGTCTATATTTTTAATGGGAATTTTATTTGCCTCCATTTTTGCCATTCTTTTCTTGGTTTTTCACGATGTATTTCCAGAACTTTACCTTGACTTAAAAGATGTAAATAATTACTTAGACAACCAAGAAGTGGTAGCAATCGCCTCAAAATTACTTTTAGTGGCCGCTCTTTTCCAACTGAGTGACAGTACTCAAGTTGTATTCTTGGGAGCTTTAAGAGGGTTGCAAGATGTGAAAATACCAACCCTGTTGACCTTTATATCGTATTGGATGATTGGGTTTCCAACAAGTTATTTTCTTGGAAAAGAAGAGGTTTATGGAAGTGTAGGAATATGGATGGGTCTGCTGGTAGGATTAGGGTCGGCATCAATTTTTTTATATCTTAGATTTATATTTTTAACCAACCGTTTAATACGTACTCATAACAACTAAGCATGGAATTACCAAAATTTATTCTCGGAGATAATACAAAATTTCCGTCCGCAATTTATGTCATACACACAGAGTTTCCGCGTTTTATTATCAATCTAGAAACAGATGAAGTGGAGTGGTTAGAAGATTTTGATGCACAAGACGAAGAAGAATTACTTTCTGAAACGGAAACTGCCATCAAAGAAGCCTCTGCGTTTTATGATTCTGAAGTTTCATCCTACGACGAATAAGTATGTTAGACTCACTAATAGAATTAGACCGCTCTTTACTACTTTATCTCAATAATTTAGGAACCCCCTCGTGGGATGGGTTTTGGTTGGTCGTCACCAATAAGTTGACTTTTATTCCCTTATATCTCGTTTTGATTCTTTTAATTGTCATAAGAAAACGTTTAACTTTTAAAGGAATTGTCATTTTTGTCCTCACGATTGCGGGAATGATTTTGTTTACCGATCAGATGACCAATCTTTTTAAATTTACTTTTGAACGCCTTCGTCCATGTGCCCAAGAGGGGGTGTTAGAATACATCAGACAAGGCGAGTGTTGGGGTTATGGGTTTTTCTCTGGACATTCTTCCAATTCCATGGCAACTGCAATTTTTACAGGCTTAATGTTGCGCCCGTTCTATAAAAACCTGATATATTTTATGATTGTGTGGAGTGTCGTTGTGGCATACAGTCGGATCTACTTAGGACTTCATTATCCTTTAGATATTATCTGTGGATTGACCTTTGGAGCAGTCGCAGGGTACTTGTTTTACAAGGTCTTTAAGCGTCTACAAACGTTTTTTCTGAAGGTTCAATAAATGTTCCGCTGCTGCAAAGGGAGAGCGTTTGTTTTTAGCAATTAACTGCAGTTGTATTTTTAATTCTTCAGAAATTATTTCATCTTGAAAAAACTGATCTTTTAATTGATTTTCGATCGATTGAAGCAACCAAAACCTATTTTGTTCCTGTCTTTTTTTTGTGAAATGCTCCTTCTCACGAGCCTGGCTTATACACTCGCTAATTAAATTCCAAGCAGCTTCGATGCCTTTCTTTTCAAGGGCACTACACAACAATACCTTAGGAGCCCATCCAGAGTCCTTAGTAGGGTAGAAGTGAAGAGCACGGGCAAATTCCACCTTTGCTAATTTAGCAGCCGTTAGGTTGTCTCCATCAGCTTTATTGATGACAATGGCATCCGCCATTTCGATAATTCCACGTTTGATTCCTTGAAGTTCGTCTCCGGCTCCTGCAATTTTTAACAATAAGAAAAAATCAACCATACTGTGAACGGCTGTTTCACTTTGTCCAACACCCACGGTTTCGATGAGAATCACATCATAACCAGCGGTTTCACAAAGAGTAATGGCTTCTCTAGTATGTCGAGCCACACCACCCAAGGAATCCCCCGCTGCGGAGGGACGTATAAACGCATTCGGATTTTTGACCAACGAATCCATACGAGTTTTGTCACCCAAAATACTGCCTTTACTCAGACTGCTACTCGGATCCACCGCCAATACCGCCACCTTTTTGCCAAGCGTGGTTAAGTAGGTGCCCAATGTTTCTATAAACGTACTTTTGCCCACACCAGGAACGCCTGTAATTCCAATTCTCAAAGAGGGTTTCTGATGTTCCATGCAGCTTTGAATTAGTGCATTTGCCTTTGCTTTGTGCGCAATATTATAACTTTCAATGAGTGTAATCCCGCGACTGAGAGCCGCCGTATTCCCGTTTAGGATTCCCTCAAGAAGTTCTGCTGTAGAGGGTTGTTCTTTTCGCTTCTTTTTCAGATGAGAAATCGCATGTTTGCTTGTGGCTTCTTGTTTGGAAACCCCTTCTTTTTCTTGAAGTGCTGTTTTATGTGCTTTCTCTTTGCTCATCTTTGGTCTATTCCTGCTAAATTAATCTAATTTTTTATATTAGGATTGTTTTTTTGATTGTCCGTATCTTTCGATCAAATTAGATTAGATGGATTTTAATACTTTTTTATTTGAGTTGTCACAGACGCCAATCAAGGTCATTGCGCCTTCGGTTGATTTTAGAGACTATGTTTCCATAGATTTATCGACACACAACAAATCTCTTAAGGATTTTGATACCAGCTGTTCAAAATCGTGGATTGCATACATCCATCAATACCTCAAAAATCACAATAAGTCTGTGGCTTTTGGAGGCTATTTAGAGCCGCGATCTATTTACAATAGAAGTGATTATTTTAATGCTGAAAGTGCCTTGGAGGCACGAAATATCCACTTGGGAATTGACTTGTGGTGTGCTGCTGAAACGCCTATATTGGCGGCCTTTGATGGGGTGGTGCACAGCTTTAAAGATAACACCAATCACGGAGATTATGGCCCTACCATTGTCTTAAAACACAGCCTCAAGGGGGTGACGTTTTACACTCTTTATGGTCACTTATCTAGGCTATCAATTAAAACTTTATATAAAAACACTCAAATATTTCAAGGTCAAGTAATTGGGTTATTGGGGAGTGCCGACGTAAACGGCGATTATGCGCCCCATTTACACTTTCAAATCATAAAAAATATCGCAAACTATGATGGGGATTATCCAGGGGTTTCTTCTCAAAATGATTTGGCGTTTTATCGTGACAATTGTCCCGATCCCAATTTGGTTTTGAAGTTGCATTAAGGGGAAATAGACTTTCCAAATTATGTATA
Organism: Formosa sp.; assembly: GCA_018673215.1. Classification (GTDB taxonomy): domain Bacteria; phylum Bacteroidota; class Bacteroidia; order Flavobacteriales; family Flavobacteriaceae; genus Hel1-33-131. Next base: position 10,129 of record JABHDE010000025.1, read on the forward strand.
ACGTTGATTATAAGCGGTCGTTTTAATACCGCTTATACATTGTTGTGGGCTTTTACTTCTTTTTAATGAGAAACCATGTAACATCGTCTTGGGGAAATGCTTTATCACGTTTATATGTGAAACCGTAATCTATTAGCTCTAAATCATCACATTTTTCAAGTAATTCTCCAGCAAAGTCCCTCTTGAACAAACGGTCCTTATGGCCTCGATAATTCACGGTTACAGGAGATGGGTTGTAGTATTCAGCTATCAATATATACTTATTACTTGATTGATAGAGTTTTTCATAGACAGTTGAAAGCATTTCTGGATTTATATGTATTAACACTCCTTTTATTAAGGAAACATCAAACTCAACATTAGGTTGATAGTCAAATATGGAACCATTGAATACATTTTCTTGCCCGAGGAAGCCTGCTAATTCCTCTGATGCAGATTTGTTTATTTCAACTCCTGACAATTCAATGTTAGGAAATAGTAGCTTAATCGCTCTCAAGTTCATTCCTACATTCGCGCCAAATTCAATAAGACTGTTCGGCCTACCCAGTTGGTTAAAAGCTTTTGAGAAAAAGTTCAAGTTTGAAGCTAAGTACTCTTCACTCTTATTTCTACCAATGTATTCGTCTCCAAATGCACCAGCCCAAAATTTTTCCTGTTCTGTTTTAAATTCCAAATGATATCTTTTTTATGGTTTATTAATTACTTTTTGCCTTTGTTCTAATTGCTCACAACTACTGTATATCGGTACTGGTACCGATATTTCTAATATGTTAGATGGTTCAATTATTTTATATACAGTATTGATAATCAGTATATTTTAGCTCTTAAAATTGTATTCTAGTTCCCCTCAGTTTTCCTTGGGTTACTAATATAAATCCCATATTACAATAAGTTCTTAGGTCTTAATACCGCCTTGGTCAGACAGATATCGGAACCTTTTTAATAGGGTACGTACAACAAAATAATATCTAAAACTTCGGTCAAGCTACTTATGAAGATTTAGATCTGGGGATTAAAATCTGAATTAATATTATAAAAAAAATCACCTATATCCAAAAATACAGGTGATTTTAACAATTCAGTTATTGGGGTTTATTCATTCACTAGCACCCATTCGCCTTTGGCAATCAAAGGTTCTGCTTGTTTGAATTTGGTGGTCTTTTTCTCGCCACTCATTACATGCTTAATCGTCACGCGGTCGTTACGTCCAATTTTAGGTTGGTCTCTCACTATGGTTTCCACCACTTGTGGTTGCCGTTGGGTATTCCCTGCTGCTCTTGATTCCGCAGAACGCTCATCTAAGTTTTGGATCGTTTCTTTGGACGTTTGTGTTTTTTCACGACGGCGTGTTTTGGCTTCTTGGATGACATTGGCGGTTTCTTGTGGAATCTCTCCCTTAAACAAGAAAGAAATCACATCCTTATTCACTTGATCAATCATGGACTTAAACAGCTCAAACGACTCAAATTTATAGATCAATAACGGATCTTTTTGTTCGTGTACTGCCAATTGTACCGATTGTTTCAACTCGTCCATTTTTCGTAAATGGGTTTTCCAAGCATCGTCAATAATGGCTAACGAAATGTTTTTCTCAAAATCCGTGACCAATTGTTTTCCGTTGGTTTGATAGGCTTTTTCAAGGTCAGTGACCACTTGTAAGGATTTGACTCCATCGGTAAATGGCACCACAATACGTTTGAATTTATCGCGCTGGGTTTCATATACATTTTGAATGACTGGGAATGCCAAATCTGCATTGCGTTCCATTTTAGAAATATAATGTTGAAAGGCTGTTTTGTAAACCGTTCCAGCAATCTCTTGCGAGGTCTTGCTCGCAAATTCATCGGCTGTCACAGGGGAGCTCATAGAGAAATAACGAATCAATTCAAACTCAAAGTTTTTATAATCGTTGTTCGCTTTGTTGTCTCCTACAATAATTTCAGAAGTGTCATAAATCATATTTGCCAAATCGACACGTAAGCGTTCTCCAAACAGGGCGTTGTAACGACGTTTGTACACCACTTCACGCTGGGAATTCCTCACATCGTCATATTCTAAAAGACGCTTACGCACGCCAAATTGATTTTCTTCAACTTTTTTCTGAGCACGCTCAATAGATTTTGAAATCATAGAATGCTGAATCACTTCGCCTTCTTCAAGACCCATACGGTCCATCATTTTGGCAATGCGTTCGCTTCCAAAAAGACGCATTAGATTGTCTTCTAAAGACACATAAAACTGTGAGCTTCCTGGATCTCCTTGACGTCCTGCACGTCCTCGTAACTGTCTGTCCACACGTCGCGAATCGTGGCGTTCCGTACCTACAATCGCCAATCCGCCAGCGGCTTTGACTTCTTCAGACAATTTGATATCGGTTCCACGTCCCGCCATATTGGTGGCAATGGTCACTTGTCCGGGCTGTCCGGCTTCTGCTACAATATCGGCTTCTTTTTTATGCAACTTTGCATTTAAGACGTTGTGAGGGATTTTGCGAATGCTCAACATTTTTCCTAACAACTCACTAATTTCTACATTGGTCGTTCCAATCAATACAGGACGTCCTGATTTGGATAGGTTAGTCACTTCGTCAATGACGGCATTGTATTTTTCACGCTTGGTTTTATACACTAAATCCTCGCGATCGTCTCTTGCAATCGGACGGTTGGTTGGTATTTCGACCACATCCAATTTATAAATTTCCCAAAATTCACCTGCTTCTGTCACCGCTGTTCCGGTCATTCCAGACAGTTTGCGGTACATTCTAAAGTAGTTTTGTAAGGTCACCGTAGCAAAGGTTTGTGTCGCGGCTTCAATTTTAACATTTTCTTTGGCTTCAATCGCTTGGTGCAATCCATCACTGTAACGACGCCCGTCCATGATACGGCCGGTTTGCTCGTCCACAATCATGACTTTGTTTTCCATCACCACATATTGAATGTCTTTTTCAAAGAGGGCATAGGCTTTTAGAAGTTGGTTGAGCGTATGAATGCGTTCGGATTTGATACCAAACTCACTAAACAATTCTTCTTTGAGTTCGGCTTCTTTTTCAGTAGGAAGATTTTGGCTTTCAATATTTGAAATTTCCATGCCAATTTCTGGCATCACAAAAAAGTCAGGGTCGTCTTTTCCAGAGAGATATTCGACACCTTTATCAGACAATTCAATCTGATTATTTTTTTCATTAATCACATAATAGAGTTCTTCATCCACTTTGGGCATTTCTCTATTGTTGTCTTGCATATAGAAATTCTCTGTTTTTTGAAGCAGTTGTTTGATGCCTTCTTCACTTAAAAATTTAATTAATGCTTTGTTTTTTGGAATTCCTCTAAACACACGTAACAACTGAAAACCACCTTCTTTGGTATCTCCAGCCGCAATCATTTTTTTAGCATCTGCTAAGACGGCTGTAAGGTATTTGCGTTGAATGCCAACAATGTCTTCTACTTTGGGTTTCAACTCCATAAACTCATGACGATCGCCTTGAGGAATGGGTCCTGAAATAATAAGGGGAGTTCGGGCATCGTCAATTAAAACCGAATCAATTTCATCGACAATCGCATAATGGGGGGGACGTTGTACAAGATCGTCTGGCGTATGTGCCATATTATCTCTCAAGTAATCAAATCCAAATTCGTTGTTGGTACCGTAAGTAATATCGGCATTGTAAGCATTTTTTCGTTCTTGTGAGTTGGGTTGGTGGTAATCAATACAATCAATACTCAAGCCATGAAACTGAAAGATAGGCGCCATCCAAGCACTGTCACGTTTGGCTAAATAGTCATTCACTGTTACCAAGTGAACTCCCTTGCCGGTGATGGCATTTAAATAGACTGGCAGCGTTGCTACCAGTGTTTTTCCTTCCCCTGTTTGCATCTCCGCGATTTTCCCTTGATGCATGGCAATACCTCCAATAAGCTGCACGTTGTAGTGTACCATGTCCCAAGTGATTGGTTTTCCAGCGGCATCCCAAGAGTTGGCCCATAAGGCTTTGTCGCCGTTTAAGGAAACATAGTCTTTCGTTCCCGAAAGTTCTCGATCAAAAGGACTGGCTGTTACTTCAATTTGTGGATTGTCAACAAAACGTCTGGCAGTTTCCTTAATAACCGAAAATGCTTCAGGAAGAATGGCATCTAAAACCTCTTGGGTCTTCGCATACACTTCATCTTTTAATCCGTCAATTTCTAAATAGATATCCTCTTTTCTGTCGATGTCTTCTGTAGTGTCGGCTTCGGTGTATAATTCAGCGATGGAATCTTCAAGGACTTTACAAGCGTCTGAAATTTTTGATTTGAATTCTTGAGTCTTCGCTCTTAGGGCATCATTGCTTAGGGCGGCAATAGCTGCTTCAAATGTTTTTATTTTATGAACGATTGGCATGATAGCCTTCACGTCTTGTTTGGATTTATCTCCAACGAATACTTTTAGTACCGAATTCAGTAAACTCATTTTAGGGTTTTATTTTAATGATCTTTAAATGTACAGACAGCCAAAGATACAGTTTGTTGTTATTTTCTTTGTGAAATAAAGCAAAAAAAAAGCCTCATTTTGAGACTTTTTTAAATAATTTTTGAATTTTTAATATTCATCTTCATTCCAAAGATAATCTTCATCTGATGGATAATCAGGCCAGATTTCTTGGATGGAGTCGTAGGAGTCTCCTTCATCTTCGATGGATTGAAGGTTTTCCACAACTTCTAGTGGAGCTCCAGTTCTGATAGAATAATCTATCAATTCATCTTTAGTGGCTGGCCAAGGCGCATCACTTAGGTAAGAGGCAAGTTCTAGTGTCCAATACATTTGTTGAAGTATTTAATTTTTGCAAAAATAATTTTTTAGTTGAAAAATTCAAGTAAAAAAGCATTTATTTCATCAATAAATTTATGAACGTTAAAAAATCATCTGATTAACTAAAAAAATAGCAAGACAGAAACGAGAATCAATCCTTCCTAATTTAAGAAGGTGTGTTGGGAATCCACTTGATTTCTTCAGCGTTTAATTCTTTAGACAATTTCCGTGCCAATACAAAAATGAAATCCGACAAGCGATTTAAATAGATGAGGACTTCAGGTTGTGTAGGATGATTTACATTGAGTTTAGAGATAGTTCTTTCGGCACGGCGACAGATACATCGCGCAATATGACAGAATGACACGGTTTGGTGGCCTCCAGGCAAAATAAAATGGGTCATTGGTGGCAATTCAAGATTCATAGCATCAATTTCTGTTTCTAAAAATGCAATAGCCTCGGGTTTGACCAATGAAATGCCAAGACGTTTTCTTTTGGATGCGTCTTTTAGTTTCTCAGGATCGGTTGCCAAAAGTGATCCAATGATAAATAATTGATTTTGTATTTCTATGAGGGTTGTTTTGCTTTGCTTTGAAATCGCTTGGTCACGGATCAAACCGAGGTAAGAGTTCAATTCATCGACTGTGCCGTAACAATCGATTCTCAAATCGTGCTTAGGCAAGCGTGTGCCTCCTACGAGTCCCGTTGTCCCTTTATCTCCAGTTTTTGTGTAGATTTTCATACCGTGTTTAAAAGTATAAAGTTATAAGTAATATTCCAATCTACAAGAAATTAGAGCCTAATTGTGAAATGTTCTTTAGGTTGTTCGGTTCTGAAAAATAATAATCCCCAATAAAATGTGTCAATGGATACAGAAACTTCCGATTGGGATTTCAGCTGGTTCCAGTGTTTTAAATGGGTTTTAGACTGTCGTATGCAAGGGATCAGCACTAAAGAATCTTTGTGACAATTTTGAAACAAATCGGAAATAGAAGTTGTTTCTATTGTGTTTAAATCGAGGTAAATCAAACACGGTTTTTTTGAAATTTTAGTTTCAACCTTGATTAAATCTTGAACTGTTTCAAACTCTGATATAAGACGGTTTAGCTTTAGGACCTGTTTAAATTTTGGTTGAATGGTTTTAGAAACATAACAGCTGTCAAACTTAAAATAAGCCGCTAAGCGAAGTAAAAACTTTGACTTAGAATCGTTTGATGAAAGTTGTTGATATGTACTATGGTTTGTGCGGTCATAAAAACACTTGGTAAGCAAATCAAATACAAAAGGGGAGTGGACGCCGTGTTCATTTTTGGAGTGCCACCAAAATTTTAAATATGCAAACAGTAACTTCAATTCAGTTTTTCATTTAATTCCAACCATCTCATTTCTTTTTCCTCAATCACTTCATTTAAAGTTTTCAATTCATCAGAAAGTGCTCCAATAGTATCCATGTCAATATCTGGAACCAGAAATTTTGCTTCGATTTCTTTTTTGTCAAACTCCAACGATTTTAATTTGCTTTCCAGATTATTGAGTTCTTTTTGTTCATTAAAACTCAATTTAGCTTCCGATTGACTTTCTATAGCCGCCTTAGAAGTTGTTGGTTTCTTGGGTTCCGCCAACACTGGAGAACTGTCTTCATAAGTTCGGAAATCGGAGTAATTTCCGGGAAAATCTTCGACAATTCCTTCGCCGCGAAATACAAACAGATGGTCAACGATTTTATCCATAAAATAACGGTCGTGAGAAACCACTAACAAACAGCCCGGAAAATCCAGTAAGAAGTTCTCTAAGACGTTGAGCGTTACAATGTCCAAATCATTGGTCGGCTCATCGAGAATTAGAAAGTTAGGATTTTGAATCAGAACTGTACATAAGTACAAACGTTTTCGTTCGCCACCACTTAGTTTTTCTACAAAATCGTATTGTTTTTTTCGACTGAACAAAAAGCGTTCAAGTAATTGTTGTGCACTAATTTGCTTGCCTTTCATTAAAGGGATGTAATCGCCAAATTCACGGACCACATCAATGACCTTTTGCATGGGTTTCGGTTGGATTCCATCTTGGGTGTAATAACCGAATTTAATAGTTTCCCCTTGAATGATTTTCCCACTGTCAGGCTTTAATCCACCCGTAATCATGTTTAAAAACGTAGATTTTCCTGTCCCATTTTTTCCGATAATTCCAATGCGTTCTCCCCGTTGAAATACGTATTCAAACTTATTTAAAATGACTTTTTCTTCAAACGCTTTGGAGACTTTATAAATTTCTAAAATCTTACTTCCCAAGCGTTCCATGTTGATTTCTAACTGAACCTCATGGTCGTTTCGGCGCTTGCTTGCACGTTCTTTGATTTCATAAAAATCGTCAATTCTAGATTTCGATTTGGTTGTTCTAGCCTTTGGTTGTCGCCGCATCCATCCGAGTTCTTTTTTATAGAGTTGTTTGGATTTGTTGGTTTCAATGGCTTCACGCTCAATACGCTCTTCTTTTTTCTCGAGATAGTAAGAGTAATTTCCTTTGTAATTGTAAATGCAGCCTTCATCCAATTCGATAATTTCTGAGCATACACGCTCCAAGAAATACCGGTCATGGGTGACCATAAATAGAGTGATATTCTCCTTAGTAAAAAATGATTCTAACCACTCTATCATTTCTAAATCCAAATGGTTTGTGGGCTCATCCAAAATCAGTAAATCGGGTTTACTTAACAGAGTGTTTGCCAAGGCCAAACGTTTTTGTTGCCCTCCAGAAAGTGCACTCACTTTTTGATTTAAATTTTCAAGTTTTAATTTAAAAAGTATTTGAGTGTACTGGGTTTCAAAATCCCATGCTTGATACCGTTCCATATCATCAAAAGCCGTTTGATAGAGATTGCTGTCTTCAGGACTCTCTAGCGCTGCATGGTAGGTATTGATAACCTTTAAAATTGGATTGTCTGAACTAAAAATAGTTTCCTCAATGGTCAGGTTTTGATCTAAAGAAGGTTCTTGAGATAAAAACGTAGTTCGCAGTCCTTTTCGATATATGATTTGGCCTGTGTCTGGACTGTCTTTTCCTGAAAGGATGTTTAAAATCGATGTTTTTCCGGTCCCATTTTTAGCAACAAATGCTATTTTTTGATCTTTATGAATACTAAAAGAAAGGTCTTCAAACAGATTAAGTTCGCCGTACGACTTCGATATGTTTTCTACGTTAAGGTAATTCAAAGTTTTGTTTTTACAAAGAAAGGATAATTATAGACGATTTGCGGTCTTGAAATGATGAATTAAAAATAAAAACCGCACACTAAGAGCAATTAGAAGCGGAATCAACCCAATTGCAAAGGATTGTACGCCGGTCATCCAATGCAGTAACATTAAACACAAGAGCAATACAAGGAATTTTAAATAACTCAATCCTCGATTGTTTAGTGTTGATTTGCACAACGACGGAATGAATAAAATATTTAAAGCAAAGGCCCATAACAGGTTGTAGTTGTAAGCTGTGGTCTGATGATCGGTAGCAAACCATAACAACAACAAAACTATGCCAATTCCCCCTGTAATGGCAAACAATCCAATGTCTAACCATTTACTACGGGTCTTACTTATGTAATCTTTGTAAGTGATGAGTAACATGATCAGTGCTAAGATTCCTAAAACGAAGAGTGGACTGTTAAAGAAATTATTTTCGATGATAGCATCGGAGGGGTTGAGAGTTTTTGAAGCGGTTACCAATCTCGAATCATCTGTTTTTAAACGTGCATTTTCGAGCAGTTGGTGGAGGTATTTAGGTAAAAACATATGCTCTTCAACACTTGCAATTTGGTCTATTTTTGAGCCAAGTGCAATATCTATTCCAAAACTACCCCATGAATTTTCATTCAAATCAGAGCGAATTAAATTTCTAAATGTAAACTGTTTAAAAGTAGGTGAGGGGGTGTAAACAACTTGATAATCTAGGATATTTTCAATGTCATCTTTTATTTTTGTTGCACAGTTGTTATAGAAAAAATCATAAAGGTAGTTTTTATTTTCGGGCTTGATATTTTCTTTTAACAGATTGTAAAAATCTGTTTTTTGTTTTGTGCTTAAATTTAAAACTTGCTCTTTAACACTTCTGTTATTATATTGATAATAGTTTAAAAAAGTTTTGTACTTAGATTGACTGATTTGATAATCCAGTTTTCCTTGTGCAAATTTTAGATAAAAATTTTCAGTTTCAAAGTCATAACGCCCGTAGTCAAACACAATATCAAATTTATAAACAGGGTCTGTGATTCGAATTGCATTGTGTCCAAACGCATCGTTTAAAGAAGCACCAGGACCGATGGTTAAAATGCTAATTTTAGACTCAGTAGTGAGTTGAAGCTGTGCATTTGCATTGAAACACGCATTAAGAAGCAGAAGTGTGATTAATTTTTTAAAGTTCATTATCTAAAGATACTTAAATCAATTTTAAGAGAAAACACATTGGAATAGAGGGCGGCACTTTGATCGCCAATATCCGTAAATGCGTAGTCTAAACAGATGCCATTATATTTAAATCCGACGCCAAAATTGGGCTGAAATGTCAACGGAGATGAATTGTCTAATTGTAATTCATTTTGAAAATTTCCGATACCAGCTCTAAAAAATACAAGATCGGTATAACCAAATTCAAGTCCCAAGGCAGGATTGATACTCACAAATGACGATGAAATTATATCATTATTTTCTTCAAATCGACAGATTAAATCAATTTCTGTTCGGAGTGTGTAGTCGTAATTGAACGTAAACAATTTAGACATTCCGAGTTGCAGCTTGGGAAGTGTGAGTTCCGTTGCTTCGGGTTCTTCTTGGTTTTGTCCCGGGATGGCATCTTTTATGTCTTGCAATCGGTCGGCATCTATTGCCCATGCATTAAAAGTAGTGGTGATGTCTCTTGCCATCAAACCAAATTTCCAGTCATTAGATTCAAATTGAATCCCTACATCCAACCCAAATCCCCAAGAAGAGGCAAAATCGCCTATGATACGTCGAATCACTTTTGCATTGACTCCATAATTTAATCCCGTAATTGGAAGTTTTTTTGCAAAAGAGAATGTAAGAGCATAGTCCGCCGCAGAAAATAAATTTATCCGATCGTAATTAACGGCGCCTTGTTGGTCGATAAGTTTGGTGGTGTCTAAAATATCATCAACCCCAAATCGAATTAACGAAAGACCTACAGTTGTATCCTCATCTAATGGCATGGCGTAAGCAATGTAATTGTAATTGGCAATATTGGCAAAATAACTGGAGTGCATGATGGCAATTTCATGGTCTTCTAAATGCACCAATCCAGCGGGATTCCAGTAGCCAGAATTGACATCATTTGAAGAGGCGACCACGGCATTGCTCATGCCCAAAGCAGAGGCATCTACACCAATATTCAAAAATTCATTGGAATATTTTCGTGCAGTCTGAGAAACCGTCGTAAACGGTACTAGAAATAAAAAGATGAATTTTAGTACTTGCAAGGACTTTTTTTAAAATGATCTGATATACACTAATATAAACTCTGTTTTTTTTTAGATATTGTTGTTTATTTACTGAAAACAAAAATAGTTTATTATTTTTACTAATTAAATACAATTTATTGTGAAATCATATATACCTCATTTTATAACATTATTAAATTTATTCTCTGGTTGTATAGCGGTTATTTTTGCGTTAGAGGGTCATATGAAGCTCACAGCCCTGTTTGTGTTTCTTGGTATTTTCTTTGATTTTTTTGATGGGCTTCTTGCACGGAAATTAAACGTCCAAAGTGCATTAGGTGTACAGTTGGATTCATTGGCTGACATGGTCACTAGCGGTTTGGTGCCTGGTTTAGTGCTTTTTCATCTGCTAGAATTAGCGCCCCAGCCTTCTTGGAAAAATGCTGATTTATTGCCCTATTTTGGGCTATTGGTAACCTTGGCCTCAGCGTACCGTTTGGCGAAATTTAATATTTCTACCAACCAATCCGATGCGTTTATTGGATTGCCAACGCCTGCAAATGCGCTCTTGATTATTTCTTTGCCTTTGATATTAGAATATCAAAATAGCGATGCCATCAATACAACTATTTTAAACCCATGGTTTTTAATTGTGTTCACATTGGTGAGTTGTTATTTATTAAATGCTCCCATAAAATTGATTGCCTTAAAATTTAAAACATGGAGTTTTAAAGATAATATACCGCGTTATATTTTGATTATTTTGTCCCTAGTTCTTCTTGCTGTTTTTCAATTTGCAGGGATTCCACTGATCATCCTTGCGTATATTTTTTTGTCAATTGTTTCAAAGTAACTATTAAATACACTCCCTTTTATGGCTTCAGGTTTTTTTGCATTGTTAGATGATATTTCGATTCTTATGGATGATGTGCTGGTGATGAGTAAAATATCCGCTAAAAAAACAGCAGGAATTTTGGGTGATGACTTGGCAGTTAATGCAGAAAAAGCATCTGGTTTTGTGTCTTCTAGAGAGTTGCCGGTACTTTGGGCTATCACAAAAGGATCTTTTTATAATAAACTCATTATTTTACCTTTTGCATTTCTGCTTAGCGCTTTTTTACCTTCGTTAATTACAATTATTTTGATTTTAGGAGGGCTTTATTTAGCTTATGAAGGAGTCGAAAAGATTTTTGAATATATCATCCCACACAAAACTTCGGATGTTGAAGTTTCTCATGAGTTGATGTCAAAGTCCGAAATTTTAGTTCTGGAATCAAAGAAAATAAAATCAGCCATTCTCACGGATTTTATTCTATCGGTTGAAATTATAATCATCGCGTTGGGGACAGTAATGGACCAATCTTTGACCATTCAAATTTTGGTAGTGAGTATTATTTCTATCATTGCAACGGCTGGCGTGTACGGAATTGTGGCGCTTATTGTTCGTATGGACGATTTTGGACTGAAGTTAATACAGATGAGTGAGGGACAAAAAAACAGCCTTCACTATTCTGGAGTGACTTTAGTAAATGCCTTGCCTGTAATTATTAAATCGTTATCCGTCATTGGTACAATAGCACTTTTACTCGTATCAGGGGGGATATTTGTACACAATATGGCATACTTTCATCACTTCTTAGAAAGTTTACCAGGATTTTTAAGGGATTTCATAGTTGGGGGTGGCGCAGGAATAGCCGTTCTTTTGTTGGTTAAACTCTGCAAACGAATTATAAAACCGTTTCTAAAAAAAGATGAAGGAGATTTAAAACTCTAATTTCTTTTTCCGGAGTTCAAAATTTTGTCCGAGATATACTTTTCGAACCATTTCATCATTCGCGAGTACTTCAGGTTTTCCAGCTTTTAGGATACTTCCTTCAAACATCAAATAAGTACGGTCTGTAATAGCCAAGGTTTCTTGGACATTGTGATCCGTAATTAGGATACCAATGTTTTTCTTGGTAAGTCTGGCAATAATTCGTTGAATGTCTTCTACCGCTACGGGATCTACACCAGCAAAGGGTTCGTCGAGTAATATAAAACTGGGATCGGTTGCAAGGGCCCGCGCGATTTCAGTACGTCTTCGTTCGCCCCCAGAAAGCAAATCACCTCTGTTGGTTCGGATGTGTCCTAAACTGAATTCCTCAATTAAGGATTCCATTTTATCTATTTGTTCTTTTTTTGAAAGTTTTGTCATTTGAAGCACACTTAAAATATTGTCTTCAATACTTAGTTTACGAAATACGGAAGCCTCTTGTGCCAAGTACCCAATTCCACTCTGTGCTCTTTTATACATCGGGTAAGAAGTAATTTCTTTATCATCTAAATAGATGGCACCTCCGTTGGGTTTAATCAATCCAACGGCCATGTAGAAAGAAGTTGTTTTTCCAGCTCCATTAGGACCAAGCAATCCCACAATTTCACCCTGATTGACTTCAAGTGAAACATCCTTTACTACTTTTCGTCCGTTGTAGGACTTCATTAAATTTTCGACTCTTAATTTCATTAGTTCATTTAAAGAATTTTAAAAATAGTAAAATGAAATAAACTATCCATCAATTCTAGGTTCTTTATATAATTTTTAACTAGGCTTCTAAAACATCTAAATATTCGTAAGCCCGTCTCAAATGAGGGATAACAATTGTACCACCCACAAGAGTGGCAATACTGAGTGCTTCCGAAATTTGTGCTCTGCTCAAGCCTTCCTCATGGCATTTTTCTAGATGGTAACGCACACAGTCATCACAGCGTAAGACAGCAGATGCCACCAAACCTAGCAACTCTTTTGTTTCTGTGTTGAGAGCCCCTTCCTGAAAAGCGTTCGTATCTAAATTAAAGATACGTTTGATCACAGTATTGTTTTCTGCAAGAATTTTAGAATTCATTTTCTCGCGATAGGCATTAAATTTTTCTACTTCATTTGCCATTTTTTTCTCTTCTTTTTTGGTTTCTTAAAACTAGTTTTGAGATCAGGATACTCACTTGGTACAGGATCAATACGGGGATGGCTACAATTACTTGACTCGCAATATCTGGTGGGGTAATAATAGCGGCAAAAATTAACACAATTACCAAGGCATACTTTCTGTTTTTACGAAGAAATTCAGGAGTAACCAACCCTATTTTTGTCAAAAAATAAATAATAATTGGGAGTTCAAAAATAAATCCAGATGCGAGAGTGGAGGCTCGTATGAGCCCTATATAAGAATTTAAGTCAAAATCGTTGTGTACTTGTTCTGCTACAGAATAGGTGCCTAAAAAGTTGATAGAAAGTGGACATACAATATAGTATCCAAATAAAACCCCAATAAAAAATAAAACAGAGGAGATAAAGATAAACCCTCTTGAACTGTTTTTTTCTTTGGTATAAAGTCCAGGGCTGATAAATTTCCAAAATTCATACAGCACGTAAGGAAATGCTACTACTAGTCCAAATGAAATAGAGGTCCAAATATGAGCAGAAAACTGTCCTGCCATGGTTCGGCTTTGTACTTCAAAATCAAAATTGGTGTCACAAAAACTTTCAAACCCTAATATTTTTGAGGCATTACAAAGAAATTCATAGGTAAAAAAATCAGCTTTTGTAGGGCCAAAAATAAGTGTGTCAAAAATAAACCCTTTGGCCAAAAAAGCGGCGGTTGCTGCAATCATCACAGCCACCAAAGATCTTATAATATGCCACCTTAATTCTTCAAGATGATCTAAAAATGACATTTCTTTTTGTGTTTCCATGCTTAGATAATCCCTTCTTTTATAAGGTCATGAATGTGAATTACTCCTGCATAGGCTCCTTGGTCTTCCACCAAGAGTTGTGATATTCGGTGAATGTCCATCATCTCCATAGCCTCAATTGCCATGGAATTAATTGGAATGCAGATGGGATTTTTACTCATAATATTTTCGGCTTTCAATTGAGATAAGTCCTCTGTTTCGGAAAGCATCCGTCTTAAGTCTCCATCTGTAATAATCCCAACAATTTTATTGGCAGTTGTTACAGCTGTAACTCCTTTGCGTTTTTCTGAAATTTCGATGATTACCTTTTTGATGCTCGCATCGGGGTTTACCTGTGGGATTTCATTGTGAACTAAAAGGTCACTGACTTTAAGGAATAGTTTTTTGCCCAAGGCACCTCCTGGATGGTATTTTGCAAAATCATCTTTTGTAAATCCGCGAAGTTCTAACAAGCAAACGGCTAGGGCATCTCCAATTACCAACTGCGCTGTGGTGCTTGTGGTGGGGGCTAGATTAATTGGGCATGCTTCTTTTTCGACATACGAATTAAAAACATAATCTGCTTGTTCTGCTAGTACGGATTTTTGGTTTCCAGTAATTGCAATTAAGGTATTTCCTGCATTTTTTAGAATGGGGATGAGAACCTTAATTTCGGGAGTGTTTCCACTTTTTGAAATACAGATAACAATATCATCGTCTAGAATAAGTCCTAAGTCGCCATGAATGGCGTCTGCTGCATGCATAAATACCGAGGGAGTTCCTGTGGAGTTTAATGTTGCTACAATTTTGTTGGCTATAATAGCACTTTTTCCAATCCCTGTGATGATCACACGACCACTAGATTTGTATATAAGCTCTACAGCTTCAGCAAATTTTTCATCAATAAAATCTGCAAGTTTAGAAATTGCTAAGCTTTCAATTGCAATGGTTTCTTTGGCTAATGCGACTATGGAATTTTTTGAACTCAATTTTTTTATATTTTGGTTGTGTACTTATTTAAATATATCTACCTTTAAATCACATTACAAAAAAACAAAAAAAATAGGAGTGTTTCTGATTTTATTCCAATTTTGATTGAATTAACCGTGTTTTTTTTTAAATAAGACAAGAAATTAACCATAAATGAGTATTTCGACCAAAGAATTACATACTGCGCTCAAGACCTTTTTTGGGTTTGATAAATTTAAAGGACTTCAAGAACAGGTTATTATTAGTATTTTAGAGCAAAAGAACACCTTTGCAATCATGCCTACAGGAGGTGGTAAATCTCTGTGCTATCAATTGCCAGCGTTGATGCAGGAAGGGACCGCCATTGTGGTCTCTCCATTGATTGCACTTATGAAAAATCAAGTCGATGCGATTCGAGGAGTTTCCAATTATGAGGGAATTGCACATGTATTAAATTCTTCGTTAAATAAAACCGAAATAAAACAAGTGAAATCAGATATCGAATCTGGCATTACCAAACTGTTATATGTAGCACCAGAATCGCTTTCAAAAGCTGATAATATTGAATTTCTAAAAAGTCAAAAAATCTCATTTATGGCGGTCGATGAAGCACACTGCATCAGTGAATGGGGACATGATTTCAGACCCGAATACAGAAACCTCAAACACATCATCACTCAAATAGGGGATAACATCCCAATCATTGGATTGACAGCGACTGCCACACCCAAGGTTCAAGAAGATATTCTCAAAAACTTAGGGACTACCGATTCCCAAACATTTAAAGCGTCTTTTAACAGACCCAATTTATTTTACGAGATACTTCCCAAAACAGACCAGGTTGATAACGATATCATCCGTTTTGTGAAACAAAATGAGGGCAAATCTGGAATTATATACTGTCTGAGCAGAAAACGGGTCGAAGGTTTGTCACAAATCCTTCAGGTAAACGGCATCAAGGCGGTGCCCTACCATGCTGGTTTGGATGCCAAAACCCGATCCAAGCACCAAGACATGTTTTTGATGGAAGACACCGATATAGTAGTGGCAACCATAGCCTTTGGAATGGGCATCGATAAGCCCGATGTGCGTTTTGTAATTCATCATGATATCCCAAAAAGTATTGAAAGCTACTATCAAGAAACCGGTCGAGCCGGTCGAGATGGTGGCGAAGGACATTGTTTGGCCTACTATGCCTATAAAGATATAGAAAAGCTCGAGAAATTCATGTCAGGAAAACCTGTGGCGGAACAAGAAATTGGTTTTGCGTTATTACAAGAAGTAGTGGCTATGGCAGAAACATCGATGTCGCGCCGTAAATTTATTCTGCATTATTTTGGAGAATCTTTTGATAATGAAACAGGCGAAGGAGGACATATGGATGACAATGTTCGGAATCCGAAGCCACAAACAGAAGCAATTGAAGAAGTCAAGTTAATGCTTGAAATTGTATCTAAAACTCACCAAAAATATAAAAGCAAAGACCTCGTCAATGTGATCATTGGAATTGAAAATGCACTCATAAAATCGCACCGTACAAACGAACTCCCCTTTTTTGGAAATGGCAGCAAGCATAATTTAGTGTATTGGACGGCTTTAATCAGGCAGGCGCTCGTAGCTGGCTACTTACGTAAAGATATAGAAACCTATGGAGTCTTAAAACTCACTCCGAGTGGACGTGAATTTATAGAAAATCCTAAGTCGTTTATGATGACGGAAGACCATACCTATAATTTGGAATCCAACCGTAATTATAATAATTCTTCGGACTCAGTCGATCAAACACTGATGCGGATGCTAAAAGACCTCCGCAAAGCAAGTGCCAAAAAACTAGGGGTTCCTCCATTTGTGATCTTTCAGGATCCATCTCTTGAAGATATGGCCCTTAAATATCCCATTACAATCGAAGAACTTTATAACATTCACGGGGTAGGCGAAGGGAAAGCGAAGCGTTATGGAAAAGATTTTGTAAACCTGATAAAGCACTATGTCGATGACAATGAGATAGAGCGGATGGAAGACATGATTATCAAATCTACAGGACTGAATTCCTCTCTAAAACTTTACATCATTCAGAACATAGATAGAAAATTACCTTTTGACGATATCTCTTCTGCAAAAGGAATGGATATGGCTGATTTTATTAGAGAGTTGGAAGCCATTGTGTTTTCGGGAACCAAATTAAATATCAACTATTGGATTGATGAAATATTTGACGAGGATCAACAAGAAGAAATTCACGACTATTTTATGGAATCTGTATCCGACGATATAGAAGCAGCTATTGAAGAATTTGATGGCGAATACGACGATCAAGAATTGCGTTTGTATCGCCTTAAATTTATAAGTGAGGTAGCAAACTAATTGTTTTTTCACAAAACCATTCCCTAAACTTTGTTGTTTGTAATTCCTGCGTATCTTTGCAGCTATTATAAAAAAAATAAAATTAGACTCATGAACGACGGCTTATACGCAAAATTCAACACCTCTAAAGGGGACATTTTAGTAAATTTAGAATATCAAAAAACACCTGGAACCGTTGGTAATTTCGTTGCATTGGCGCAAGGAAACCTAGAAAATTCTGTAAAAAAACAAGGAGATCCGTATTACAACGGTCTTAAATTTCACAGAGTCATTCCAGATTTTATGATTCAAGGAGGCTGTCCGTTAGGAACTGGGACAGGGAATCCAGGTTATAAATTTGACGATGAATTTCATTCCGATTTAAAACATGACAGACCGGGTATTTTATCCATGGCCAATGCGGGTCCTGGTACCAATGGCAGCCAGTTTTTTATCACGCACATTCCAACCGATTGGTTAGATGGAAAACATACTGTCTTTGGAAACGTGGTGGAAGGACAGGAAATCGTAGATAGCATTGGACAAGGCGATGTTTTAGAAACCTTAGAAATTGTAGCTGTTGGAGCAGATGCAGAAGCATTTCAAGCGGTGGAAGCTTTTAGAACTTTTGAAGGGGCTAGAGAAAAAAATCTGGCCAAACAAAATGCAGCTATTGAAGCGGAATTAGACAAACTAGCCACAGGATTTGAAAGAACCGAGAGTGGTCTTCGTTACCAGATACTTCAAAAAGGGAGTGGTTCAAAAGCAGCAAAAGGGGCTACAGTTTCTGTGCACTATAAAGGGCAGTTAGCGGATGGAACTGTATTTGACTCTTCGTACAAAAGAAAAGAACCGATTGAATTTGCTTTAGGAACTGGCCAAGTTATTGCAGGCTGGGATGAAGGCGTAGCGCTTCTAAGCGTAGGAGACAAGGCGCGTTTTGTCATTCCAAGCCATTTAGGCTATGGAGCTCAAGGTGCTGGTGGGGTGATTCCTCCAAATGCCAACCTAATCTTTGATGTTGAATTGGTTGAGGTCAAATAACTCAAACGGAATTCCATTTAAATAATATTTTAAAAAGCACCCATAGGGTGCTTTTTTTAGTTGAATCTATAAACGCTTTACAGATTGAATGTAATATTAAATTAAACTTTTTTTACAGACATTCTTAAAAGCCAATTTAGAGACTAATCAAATGAATTATTTGAATAATATGTATTCGTTACAGAAACAACGTTCAATAATACTCAAAGTTTCAATTCTTATTTGTAAATTTGTTCGCGTTTAACAGCGCATAATGACAGACACAACTACTAAATATATTTTTGTAACAGGAGGGGTAAGTTCTTCTTTAGGTAAAGGAATTATTGCAGCATCTTTGGCAAAATTACTTCAATCACAAGGCTACCGTACCACCATTCAAAAATTAGATCCTTATATCAATATTGACCCAGGAACCTTGAATCCTTACGAACATGGCGAATGCTATGTAACAGATGATGGGGCCGAAACAGATTTAGATTTAGGGCATTATGAACGCTTTTTAAATGTACCCACCTCACAAGCAAACAATGTCACCACTGGTCGTATATACCAAAGTGTTATTGATAAAGAGCGTCGTGGGGAGTTTTTAGGTAAGACTGTACAAGTCATTCCTCATATCACTGATGAGATCAAACACCGTGTTCAGATTTTAGGGAATTCGGGAGACTATGATATTGTCATCACTGAAATTGGGGGTACTGTGGGAGATATAGAATCTCTACCTTATGTCGAAGCCGTTCGTCAACTGAAATGGGAAATGGGAGATGAAAATGCACTGGTCATTCATCTAACATTGATACCCTATTTATCCGCTGCGGGTGAGCTCAAAACAAAACCCACTCAACACAGTGTCAAAAAGCTGATGGAAAGCGGTGTACAAGCCGATATTTTGGTTTGTAGAACCGAGCATAAACTCAGTGACAGTATCCGTACCAAATTGGCGCGTTTTTGTAACGTTAAAAGAGAGGCGGTCATCGAATCTATTGATGCTTCTACCATCTATGATGTCCCAAATTTGATGCTTAAAGAAGGTTTAGATACCGTTGTTTTAGAACAGTTAAATTTAGAAAGTCATACACCGGATTTAACATCCTGGAACAACTTTTTAGCCAAACATAAAAACCCCAAAAGTGAAGTCACTATTGGATTGATTGGGAAATATGTTGAACTTCAAGATTCATATAAATCAATTCTTGAAGCCTTTACCCATGCAGGTGCAGCCAACAAAGTTAAGGTCAATGTTGAATCGATTCATTCCGAATATTTAAAAGAAGAAAATATTGCCACCAAACTATCTCATTTAGATGGAGTATTGGTTGCTCCCGGATTTGGAGAACGGGGGATTGAAGGAAAAATTGAAGCCATTCGTTATGTAAGAGAACATCAAATTCCATTCTTTGGGATTTGTTTAGGAATGCAAATGGCCACTATTGAATTTTCTCGAAATGTTTTAGGATTATCAGATGCAAATTCTTCAGAAATGCACCCTGAAACCTTGCATCCTGTGATTGATATTATGGAAGCTCAGAAAAAAGTGACCGAAAAAGGAGGGACCATGCGATTGGGTTCTTGGAAATGCGATCTTTTAGAGCACACCAAAATTGCCCAAATTTACAATACAACCTCTATCATGGAGCGTCACAGACACCGCTTCGAGTTTAACAATGCATACAAAGCACAACTGGAAGATGCCGGTTTGAAACCCACTGGTTTAAACCCTGAAACTGGTCTTGTTGAAGTGATTGAAATCCCTTCACATCCTTGGTTTATAGGCGTTCAGTACCATCCAGAATATAAAAGTACCGTAGCCAATCCACACCCGTTATTTTTGGCATTTATAAAAGCGGCTTTAAATCATAAAACAAAAAAATAACAGTATTTATTTGACGCTTTCAAATTAGGCAGGTCAATTAAAAATCAAAAGATATGGAAGAAAAGAAATTAGATATCAATTCAGTTATAGGGTTTCTACTCATAGGGGCTATTATGTTATATATGTTGTGGCAAAACCAACCCACTCCAGAACAATTGGCGGAACAAGAAAAAGCCAAGCAAGAACAATTAGCAACCGAATCTGCCAACCAAGCAGCTGCGGAGATGAGCATTACCAACAACTCAACCAAAAGCCAACTGCCTACGGATTCTTTAGCATTGTCAAGCTTGAAAAATAAAATTGGAGATTTCGCCTATGCCTTAACCCTTCCTTCAGCAACGGATGCCTTTACAACTTTTGAAAACGAAGTTTTATCTCTTAAAATAGATAATAAAGGAGGATTTATTTCCGAAGTCAAACTCAAAAGTTATGTCAACCACGATTCAGTTCCTGTGTATCTCATCAAAGACGGCAGTGCTGTTTTTAATTTAAACTTTGCAACTTCCGACAACCGCACACTCAATTCTACTGATCTGTATTTTCAACCAACACTAAGTACATCTGGAGAAAACCAACTGCTTTCCATGCGCCTCAAAGTTTCAGAAACCCAATTTTTGGAATACCGCTACGAGTTGAAACCCAACGATTATATGTTAGGATTCTCTGTGAAATCTCAAGGACTCTCCAACGTATTAAACACCTCACAAGATGTAAAACTCGATTGGAAATTTAAAGCCCACAGACAAGATCAAAGTGTTTCTTTTGAAAATAGATACACCCGTTTGACCTACCAACATGAAGGAGATAAAATCAATAAACTCTCTCAGTCGGGAGATGATGATGAAACCGAATCTGACATCGCTTGGCTATCTTTTAGACAGCATTTCTTTAGCACGATTTTAGTGCCAGATACACCGTTTAAAACTGCCGATTTAAAGTCTTTTGATTTGGTGAAGGACGAAACCGTAGATACCCTATTCACCAAACGCTATGAAGTCAGTCTTCCTTTGACTTATTCAGGGGGGGAGTTGGCACATAACATGAACATCTATTATGGTCCGACTTATAGTGAAATACTGAGTAAATACGATCGAAATTTAGAAGCCAGCATCCCTTTTGGATGGGGGATTTTTGGATGGATCAACAAAGCGGTTTTTAGTCCATTATATGCTTGGTTGACTAATTATTTGCCTTACGGAATCGCCATTATTGTGATGACCATTATGGTTAAAATCTTATTGTCTTTTGTGCAATACAAGCAATTTTTATCTCAGGCTAAAATGAGAATTCTAAAGCCAGAGTTAGATGCCATTCGTGAGAAATACAAGAACAATAAAATGAAGGCACAACAAGAAACAATGGCGGTTCAAAACAAAGCAGGAGCCAGTCCATTGAGTGGATGTTTACCTGGAATGTTGCAGATGCCAGTGTTTTATGCCTTGTTTATGTTTTTTCCAATCGCCTTTGAATTGCGTCAAAAATCGTTTTTATGGGTTGATGATTTAAGTTCTTATGATTCCATAGCAGAGCTGCCTTTTAACATTCCGTTCTATGGCGATCACATCAGCTTGTTTCCAATTTTGGCTTCTATTGCCATCTTCTTTTACATGAAAATGACCACAGGTCAGCAAATGGCGTCTCAGCCTACTCAAGAAGGCATGCCCGATATGGGGAAAATGATGAAATATATGATCTACCTGTCTCCAATCATTATGTTGGTTTTCTTTAATAACTATGCGTCTGGATTGAGTTTATACTATTTTATATCCAACCTTATTAGTATCGGAATCATGCTCGTGATTAAAAACTACATCATTGATGAAGATAAAGTATTGGCTAAAATTCAAGTGAGCAAGGCCAAACCTAAAAAACAAAACCGTTTCCAAAAGAAAATGGCTGAAATTATGGCACAAGCAGAAGCTCAGAAAGCCGCTCAACAAAAGCGGAAGAAGTAATTGTGTGGTAGAAAGGATGAAGTATGAATTACTAAGTACTAAGTATTTAGTACAGAGTATTAAGAAAAAAGACTCCAGATTAGAGATAGAGTCAATTTGAATTCCTTTTGCCCTATTGATCCTGCCCGAAGGGAGCAGTCGAAGTGACTAAGGTACTTCAGCTCTTTAGTCTTATTTCTTACGTCTTAGGTCTTTATACTTAATACTTAGTACTCCGTACTTAATTCTCTTTAGTCTTACGTCTTATGTCTTTTCTCTATCTTCTATTTATGAACTCTCAACTCATAACTCATAACTCTTTTTCCTACTCCAACCCTCCGTAGTACATGCGTTCCCCTTACCAGAAATAAGGAATTAAAGTGTTAAAAATCAAATATTTGTAAACGTTAAAAATCCGTTCCTTACACAATTCAAGACAGTTATTACATCAACCTGCCGTTTGTTACATGGTGTTTTTTTATTTTGGTATTAATCCTTTTATTGTAAGTGAATTTGTAAGGTAAATTCAATTCAATTAAAAGTCTGTCCAATTCATTTGGATGGGCTTTTTTTTTGTGGATTCAGTACAAAGTACTAAGTATTCAGTACAGAGAATTAAGAAAAAAGACTCAAGATTAGAGTCAATTTGAATTTCTTATGTCCTATTGATTCTTCCGAAGGGAGCAGTCGAAGTGACATCGAAGTGACTAGGGTACTTAACACTTTTTAGTCTTACGTCTTACATCTTAATACTTAGTACTCCGTACTTCATACTCTTTAGTCTTAGGTCTTGCTTCTATTCTATTCTTTTCTCATCAGTTATAAGTTCTACATTATAAATAGTTGTAAATTTGCAGTACCGTTGAGTTATAAAAAACAGAATTCATGAAAACAGTCGTTGTGGGACTTTCAGGGGGCGTCGATTCGAGTGTTGCGGCCTATCTTCTAAAAAAACAGGGGTACAATGTCATTGGCTTGTTTATGAAAAACTGGCATGACGATTCGGTGACTATTTCAAACGATTGTCCTTGGTTAGATGACAGCAACGATGCCATGTTGGTAGCAGAAAAATTAAACATCCCTTTTCAGACGGTCGATTTAAGTGAAGAATACAAAGACAAGATTGTGGACTATATGTTCAACGAATATAAAAATGGACGCACTCCCAATCCAGATGTTCTTTGCAACCGAGAAATTAAGTTTGATGTCTTTCTAAAAATTGCATTGTCACTTGGCGCGGATTATGTTGCCACGGGGCACTATTGCCGCAAAGCCAGCGTGGAGGGCACCGAAAATCCAGAAATTTACAAACTCCTTTCGGGGGTGGATACAAATAAAGACCAGTCTTATTTTTTATGTCAGTTGTCTCAAGCACAACTCTCTAAAACCTTATTTCCAATAGGGGAGTTAACCAAACCCGAAGTACGAGAGATTGCTACTCAATTAAATTTAGTCACTGCGGATAAAAAAGATTCTCAGGGCCTTTGTTTCATAGGAAAAGTACGCTTGCCTGATTTTCTGCAACAACAATTGCAGCCAAAAGAAGGGCAGATCGTTGAAATTCCAGAGAGTTTTGAAGATTATCAAACCACAGCTCCCAACTTTGAGACCAAAGAAGAGGAGTTGAGTTACAAGGCTCGAAAAATTAAATATACAACTGCTGACGGGGTGGTTGTTGGGATGCATCAAGGGGCGCATTATTTCACAAAGGGTCAGCGCAAAGGCTTGGCCGTTGGTGGAACCGCCGAACCGCTTTTTGTCATTGATACGGATGTTGTGGATAATATCATCTATACAGGACAAGGAAAAAACCATCCCGGTCTGTACCGATCGGTGTTGTTGGTCCAACCCTCGGAAGTGCATTGGGTACGCACGGATTTAGCCATTGAAATAGGTCAATCGCTATCCGTTATGGCACGAATTCGCTACCGTCAAACCTTAGAGCCGGCTACTTTGTATGCCACCACGGAGGGACTCTATGTCGTTTTTGAGTCTCCACAATCTGCGATTACGGAAGGGCAGTTTGTGGCTTGGTATTTAGAAGATGAATTAGTAGGTTCGGGAGTCATTTCTTAACGTTTTAACAATGCAAAATACAATCACTCAACTTTTCGGAATTCAATATCCTATTGTTCAGGCGGGGATGGTGTGGAACAGTGGATGGAAATTAGCGTCCGCTGCCAGTAACGCTGGAATTTTGGGTCTCATTGGGGCAGGATCGATGTATCCAGACGTACTGAGAACCCATATTCAAAAATGTCAACAGGCGACTTCAAATCCTTTTGGCGTCAACATTCCAATGCTGTATCCCAACATAGAGGAGTTGATGCAGATTGTAGTGGAGGAAGGCGTCAAAATTGTGTTTACTTCTGCAGGAAATCCAAAGACTTGGACTTCCTGGCTCAAAGAACGGGGGGTCACAGTGGTGCACGTGGTGAGCAGTGTGAAGTTTGCCCTAAAAGCACAAGAGGCAGGCGTGGATGCCATCGTCGCTGAAGGTTTTGAAGCGGGCGGTCATAACGGTCGTGACGAAACCACCACACTCACACTGATTCCGATGGTTCGTAAGCAGGTTACAGTTCCATTGATAGCAGCAGGAGGCATTGCAACTGGAGATGGGATGATGGCAGTCATGGCTTTGGGAGCCGATGGGGTTCAAATAGGAAGTCGCTTTGTAGCCAGTCAAGAATCTTCAGCTCATGCCGCTTTTAAAAAGGCAGTGGTCTTAGCCAAAGAAGGGGATACCCAATTAACTCTGAAAGAATTAGCACCGGTTCGCCTTTTAAAAAATAAATTTTATCAAGATTTACAAGCCTTATATAAAACCGCTCCAACAGCGGAAGCCTTAAAAAATATGCTTGGTCGCGCTCGTGCCAAGCGAGGCATGTTTGAAGGCGACCTAGAGGAAGGCGAATTAGAAATTGGACAAATTTCGGGACTGATAGATGAAATAGCTTCAGTTTCTGATATTGTAGATTCCATAATAAATGAATTTAAGGCCTGTCAAACACGCCTCGCAACGATTACTTTAAACCATCAAAATGACCAATAGAACCGTCCAACTAGAAGCATTTGACCGCTTGTTAACCATTATGGACGAACTGCGAGAACACTGTCCTTGGGATCAAAAACAAACCATGGAAACCCTTCGTTCTCTGACCATCGAAGAAACCTACGAATTAGGCGATGCGATTTTGGACAAGGATTTACAAGAAGTCAAAAATGAACTGGGCGATCTGTTGCTCCACATTGTTTTTTATGCCAAAATAGGAAGCGAAACAAAGGATTTTGATATATCAGATGTCATCAATAGCATCTGTGAAAAATTGATTCATAGACACCCTCATATTTACAGTGATGTGGAGGTCAAAGACGCCACAGAAGTCAAGCAAAATTGGGAGAATTTAAAACTAAAAGAAGGCAAAACCAGTGTACTTCAAGGGGTTCCGAAAAGCTTGCCTGCTTTGGTCAAAGCCAGTCGAATTCAAGAAAAAGTAGCGGGTGTTGGTTTTGATTGGGAGCATCCCGAGCAAGTTTGGGAAAAAGTAGAGGAGGAGCTTGGAGAGTTGAAGTTAGAAGTCGAAAATAAAAACCAAGATGCTGTTGAAGATGAATTTGGAGATGTTTTATTTTCTTTGATCAACTATGCCCGTTTTTTAGACATCAATCCTGAAAATGCGCTAGAGCGCACCAATAAAAAATTCATCAAACGCTTTCAGTATTTAGAAACAAAAGCAAAAACGCTTCAAAAATCACTTTCAGAAATGACTTTAGCAGAGATGGATGTGTACTGGGATGAAGCCAAAAAACTCTAATTGTCTACTGCTCAATCATTTTTTTGATCTTAGAATATTTGGCTTTCCAAGTTTCTAAGTCGGCTTTATGTTTATCAATATTTTTATGAACTTCTTTTACAAGTGGGTTGTCTTCCTTCACATTTGAGAAAAATTGTAGGTTATTCTCGAGCTGGTTGATTTCACTTTTAATTTCATCCATCTTTTTTCGTATGAAAATGACCTCGTTATTAATTAAGCTTTGGTCTTGTACTAAGGTTTCAAATTTAAGTGAATACTTTAAATCGTCCATCGCCGCTTTGTCTAGGCCTAATTTTGAATAAAAACCGTCAAAAGCTTTAAAGAACTTCCCATCGATAAATCGTTTGCTTTGAACGACATGGCCCAGTTTTTTCCATTGACTTGAAAAGTCATTGAGTGCCTCAATGTTTTTGTCTTTATCGTCACTTAGTTCAAATGCTTTAAGCGTATCTAACAGTTTACTTTTTTGTTCAAATGCCGCAACTTCCTCATCAGATCCATTGTTTTTCTGTTCGTGATAACGGTCAAAAAATGCGTTACAGGCACTTCTAAAACGTTTCCACAGTTTGTCACTGTCTTTACGAGGGATATGCCCTATGGTTTTCCACTTGTTTTGAATGTCTTTCATCAAAACCGAGGTGGTTTCAATATCTTCACTGTCTTTATTTTGCTCAGCGATTTCAACCAATTCTAATTTTTTCTTATAGTTTTCGGACTGGTCTTTCTTTAAAGATTTGTAGTAATTGTTTTTATTCTTATTGAACGTTCTTACAGCATCCTTAAAAGCCTTCCAGGTTTTCTCGTTTGACTTTGAAGGAACTTTCCCGGTCTTGAAAAAGGCTTCTCTGAGGGTTTCAATTTCTTTGATATTTGCTTGCCAATCTTTGTGAGAATTTATTGTTTTTTCAGAGATGGCTTTAATTTGAGCGATGAGCTCATTTTTGATTTTAAGATTTTCTTCAAACTGTTTTTCCAGTTGATTGTAATAGTCCTGACGTTTGTCGTTAATCACTTTCGTTGCTGCACTAAATTGTTCCCAAAGCGTATCTTTATACTCTTTGGCCACTGGACCTAATTCTTCTTTCCAGATTTTATGAAGGGCTTGAAGCTCTCTAAACGCTCTATTTAAATTGGTTTCTTTTGCCAGTTCTTCTGTTCTGAGAATAATTTTTTGTTTCTGTTCTAAATTATGTTTAAAGTCTAAATCTCTGAGATCTCTGTTTAAGTGCAAAAATCCATAAAAAATCTCCACATGGTGGCGGTAATTATTCCAGGTGTTATTATTTTCTGAAGAAGGAATCTGACCTGTATTTCTCCAGCGCTCTTGTAAGTTTTTAAATGTTTTGTAAGCTGAGTTGATATCGCCTTCTACATTGATTAATCCTTTAATTTCTTCAATGATGTGCAAGCGAATTTCAAGGTTCTGCTTGAGTTCTTCGGTTCTGTTTTTTTGAAAAGATTGGTGCTTTTCTCTGAACGTTTTAGATAATTCGTTGAATTGTTTCTTTAAAGGGCTGGTGAATTGAAAGTCTATAGTGTTTCCACCTTCCGCTAAAAACGCCTCTTTTTTTTCTGAAATTAATGCAGTGAATTTAGCATTAAAATTATTTTTTACTTCGTTAATACTGCTTCTTACACTTTGTATGTTATCAGATTTTAACAGGGATTCAAATTCTGTTATGAGGTCTTCTAGCGACAGTGTTTTATAATCTACTGCCGGTTTTGGTTCTTCTTTTTTACTGTCTTCAGCTTCAGGCTTTTCAACTTCAGAATCTTCAGCATTGGTAGGTTCCTTTTTTTCTGCTTTTTCTTCTTTGGATTGTTTAGAATCCGCCACGGGAGGTTCAGGCGTTTCAACTTCTTTAACGGCTTCTTCAGATGTTTCTTTTTCTACCGAACTCTCTGGTTCTGCTGCTTTTTCAGTGGGTTCTGTGCTTTCATCCACAGGCGTATCTGAATTGGCCACTTGTTCGAGTGGTGTCTTTTCAGAGGTAGGAATCTCTGGTGTATTTTGAGGAGTGTTTTTTAAGTTATCTCCATCTGCATCTTGCAGGTTATCGTGCTCTGACATATCTTTCAATGTTTAGTTCTTAAAATTACTGTAAGCATAAATATAACATTATCCCTTCAATCTACAAATTATATAAATAGTTTAAGTTATATTTTTATTTAGGAATTCCATATTTCCCATGACTTTTCCGCTTGAATACGGAGCATGTTAAGCCCATTGATACATCTGGCATTTTTTTCTTTTCCATGTTTGAGAAACAAGGTTTCCTCTGGATTGTAAATCAAATCATACAGTAAATGCTTGGAAGTAATTTTGTCATAAGGAATACTTGGGCATTTATCAATGTTGGGAAATGTTCCAAGTGGAGTACAGTTGATGATAATCTGGTAGTCGTCAATTCCTTCAACTTCTAGTGATTTGTAAGTGAATTTCACAGCATTTGATTGAGTTCTTGATACATATTCAAAATGAATGCCCAGTTTTTTTAGCGCAAAAGCAACAGCTTTTGAGGCGCCTCCAGTTCCTAAAATCAAGGCTTTTTTGTGGTGAGACTTTAGATGGGGTTTTAAACTATGTTCAAATCCATAGTGGTCCGTATTATAGCCGGTTAATTTTCCGTTTTTTATTTTAATGGTATTCACAGCTCCAATTTCTTTAGCCTCTGTGTCTAAAGCATCTAAATAAGGGATGACCACTTGTTTGTAAGGGATGGTAACATTAAGCCCTGAAAGTGGTGTTTTAGAAGTTTTTACGGACTCAAAATCCTCAATTGTTTCTAAATCGAAGTTGTTGTAAGTGCAGTCTAATTTATGGGTTTCAAATTTATCTTTAAAATACCCTCTTGAAAACGAGTAGTCAATATTTTTACCAAGCAATCCAAAATTCTTCATATATGCTGTTTACGTTTATTTCCATACCATTCCAAACCCAGAACAATGGCCGCTCCAAAAATAACAAATAAAAGGGCATAAAGGGTTTGGGTGTTCATTTCAGGCAAATACCGTTGATAATTCTCAATGATATTTCCACCATTTGTGTCTGTTATAAAGTTCCCTGAGGCGTCATGTTTATAGAGGGCTTCTTTCCACGGCCATACCACGCCAAGAGACCCAGCGATGAACCCCATAATGAGGGCTAATGTTTTGAATTTATAATGTTTTAGAATGTAGTTCAGTAGATGGGAAAGACTGACCAATCCCACAACGGATCCAAGTGTGAATACCAATAAAACGTTCAAGAGTCTTAGGTGTTGTGGGTCTGATATAAAGCCAAAATCTCCAGAAAATATAAATACAAACGTATCAAAAAGAACGTTGACGGAGTCCACCAATAATAAGACATAATTTCCTAATAAAATCAATATAAAAGACCCAGAAAACCCTGGCAACGCCATACCTGTGACGCTAATCATTCCACATAAAAAGACAAACCAAAGGTTGTCATTTTGCGTGGCAGGGCTTAAAAAACTGATGCTCATTCCTACGAGGATTCCAAGAAGCGCCATCCCTATTGTTTTGGTATTCCATGATTTAAAATCTTTGTATATATAAAAAATGGAACCCACGATCATTCCAAAAAACACACTCCATACATAGAGTTCATAGCGTTCAATGAGGTAGTCCAACAGCTTTGAAACACTAAAATAACTGATGATCATCCCCAAAAACAGCAAGGCTAAAAAACGTCCATTGACATAGTGGTAAAAACTTTTGAACCGTCCACTAAAAACTAATTTGAAAGCTTTGATATTGAACTTTTGTAAGGAATATATAAACTCCTCATAAAACCCCATCACAAAAGCCACAATACCTCCAGAAACGCCAGGCACTTTGTTGGCAGCTCCCATTATGACGCCTTTTAGGGTCAATAAAAAAGGGTTTGTATGCGTGCTAGGCTGTTTCATCAAGCTTGTTTGTAGTGCTTATTTTTTCTAAAATGAGTATAATTAAAACCCCAAACACCATCAATCCGATGGCTTGTAACAGTTGTGGGTCTCCATCAAAACTAATTGGAGAAATACATTCTTCGTTCAAGGGAACCTTGATTCCTTTTGAGTTGATTCTGAAGGTTAAGGCTGTTTTCCAAGGCCATATTTTGTTCAAAGATCCAATCATGAATCCAGTAATGACAGCCAAGGTCATGCGGTGGTATTTTTCAAACAACCATTTCAGAAGTTTTGAAAAGGACAGCAATCCAACCACAGCACCGGCTCCAAATATCAGAATTGTTTTTAGATTTCTACTGTTGATGGCTTCAAGAACAGGAGCGTATGCCCCAATAATCACCAAAATAAATGCCCCAGAAATACCTGGCAATATCATCGCACAAATAGCTAATGCCCCCGCAAAAAACAAAAATAGATTGGTATCTGAAGCTACAGAGGGGTTGATCGTAGTGATGAGGTAAGCGATGGCGGCTCCAATGGCCATTGCTATAAATATTTTAAAGTCCTTGGCAGTGGTTTTAATTTGTTTTCCGACATAGATAATACTGGCTAAAATCAATCCAAAAAAGAAGGACCAAAGTAAAATAGGGTGGTGCTCTAAAACCCATTCAACCCCTTTCGCTAAAGAAACAATACTCACAAAAACCCCTAATAGAAGTGCCAACAAAAAAGGACCATTCGCTTTTTTCCAAGTGCTTTTGAGACCTTGGGTTTTTAAATGTTTTAGAAGTAAAAAATTGATGTTATTTAAAGTGCCGATCAACTCTTCGTAAATTCCTGAGATGAATGCGATGGTACCCCCAGAAACACCCGGAACAACATCTGCAGCACCCATGGCCATTCCTTTGAGTGAAATTATTAAGTAATCTAGTGGGGATCGTTTCATTTGGTTGAAAGGTTTATGAATATACTCCGAAGTATTTGAAAATAATCATTCAAATATAACTTTAAAAATACAAATTTTTACGGATGTGTATTTTTAAAATTCTCAATTAATTGAAGAACGGCTTTGCGCTGATAGACATCGGGAAATAATTCTTCCAAAATAAACAGGTGTTCTAAATTTATGTGCATTCCTGTCAGAAGGTGGGCATAACCCGCATCCATATTGTTGAGTTTCAAACACACTCCTGAAAGCCTGTATTCTAATTCTTCACTCTTAGGATGGTATTCTAAGGCCTGTACAAAGTTGAATTTTGCAGACTCATAGTCTCCAAGTTTGATTAAAATATCGCCACGAGAAAGCCAGGTGTTTAATTCGCAATCGCCCAATTCGAGGGTTCTTTTATAGCCACGTTCTGCCTCTTCCAAAAAAGAAAGACGTTCGTTAATAGTCGAATACAACAACCAATAGGCGGTATTATCTCCATCAATATCAATTGCTTTATTGATGTATGACAAGGCTTTTTGGTACTCTTTTTTAGTTATGAAAAACTTTGTAATGCGCATCCAACCCTTATCCAAGGCTGGGTCTTCTTCGACCGCTTGGTAGTAATGTTGAAGTGCTAAATCCCCTTGATTTAAACGCTCATAGCAATACCCAATTTTGATAAGGGCATAGGCGGTAGAATCTTCAATAGCGATCGTGATTTTATAATTTTCAATCGCTTCTTCAAAACGGTTTAGTTTTTCCAATACTTTCGCTTTTTCTAGATAAGCACCAATAAAGGTATCATCAGAAATAATTGCAAAATCAAAAGCAGTGACGGCTTTTAAGAGCTGTTTGGTTTCTACGTATTGTTTGCCAAGTTGGTGCCAGGCGACTTCGCTGTAGGGGTTTTTATCGAGATAACTGTTTAGGTAATCAATTGCTTCTGTAGTCTCATCTAAAAAGTCAAAACAATAGATGATGTTGTAAAGCGCCGAGTAATCTTCGACATCGAGCTCAATACATTTTTTAAAATTTTGTTTGGCATTTTGATATTGATCTAAAAACAAATACTCCATGCCAATAAGTGAATAGAGGTCAGCACTGTCATCGGCGATTTCAATAGCTTGTTGAAAAACTTCTATCGCTTTTTCGTGTTCGTCTTTTTTAGAGAAAATATTTGCTTTTTGGATGTAGAGTTCTTCGTTGTTAGGTTCTATTTCAAACAGGGGTGAGAGCAGTCGGTCGGCTTCATTTAATTTGTTTTCAAAAATTAGAATTTCAACTTGAAATAATTTAAGGTTTAAAGAAGCAGGGTGTTGACTCAAACCGAGTTTGATGGCTTTTTTTGCAAGTGCAATTTTACCACTTTCTAAATAGTGATGAATGATGTTTTCAAACTCATTAGAGTCAAAGAAAAAAACGTTGTTGGTTTTTAACATCGACTCAAATTTTGAGAGGGTTACATCTTCATTTTCTTCAGATTGACTGAACTCCATAAAAAGTTTTTTTTACACTAATAAATTTAAGGGTATATCCGCTTGATACACTCAAAAAACTCGAATGTTTTCAACAAACTAATTAACAGTCTGGTTTAAATGGAATTTAGAATATTTAAGATGACATCACATCCCTTTTGAATTTCTTCTTTAGAGATTGTAAGTGGTGGTGAAATCCGTACCGCTTTAGGTTCGTAAAGCAACCAAAATAAAATCAAACCATCCTCTTTAGCTTGCAGGACAATTTTATTGGCTATATCGCTTGAATCAACCATTAATGCGAGCATCAACCCTTTTCCTCTGATTTCTTTTATGAGAGGGTGTTGGAGTTGTTTTCGGATCAGTGCTTCTTTTTCTAGGGTTTCTGGTATTAAGCTACTGCTTGTAATTTCTTCGAGAGTTGCTAAGGCAGCGGCAGCAATGACGGGGTGCCCACCAAAGGTAGTGATATGCCCTAATTTTGGATGGTCAGACAAACTGTCCATCATGTCTTCTGAGGCTGTAAATGCCCCAATTGGCATGCCGCCTCCAAGACCTTTTCCAGTGACAACCACATCAGGAATACAGTTGTAGTTTTCAAAACCAAAAAGTTTCCCTGTGCGTCCAATTCCAGGTTGAATTTCATCGAGAATTAACAACGCACCAACCTGATTGCACTTTTCTTGTACTTTAGTTAAATAGCCATTTTTTGGTTCTATAAACCCTGCTC
The DNA here is from genome assembly GCA_018673215.1 of Formosa sp. Taxonomy (GTDB): domain Bacteria; phylum Bacteroidota; class Bacteroidia; order Flavobacteriales; family Flavobacteriaceae; genus Hel1-33-131. Next base: position 43,075 of record JABHDE010000025.1, read on the forward strand.
CCCCTTGGATGGTTTCTAGGATAACTGCGGCAGTTTTTGTGGTGATTTTTGAAAGGTCTGTTAGCTTATTAAACTCTATAAATCTTATGTCTGGAATTAGGGGGCGAAACGGTTGTTTTCGTTCTTCAAATCCCATAATACTCAAAGCTCCCATTGTGTTTCCGTGATAGGCGTTATGTGCCGCAATAATTTCAGATCTGCCTGTATAACGTCTCGCCAGTTTCATGGCACCGTCAATCGCTTCGGTACCTGAGTTGGTTAGATATGTTTTTTCTAGTTTTTTTGGGAGATGCGAAGCGAGCAGTTTGGATAACTCTACAGCTGGGGATTGGATGTATTCTCCATATACCATCACATGCATATAGGAGTCTAGTTGGTTCTTAATCGCTGCGACCACTTTTGGATGACGATGGCCCAAACTACATGCAGAAACACCAGCAACAAAATCTAAATAGGCTGTTTTGTTTTGGTCGTAAATATAGGACCCTTCTGCATAGGAAATTTCCATCGCTAGGGGATGCGGTGTTGTTTGTGCTTGGTGTTTAAAAAAATCGTTAGTAATCAATTTTTCTTTATTGGTTTTTTTAATTTTGAAGGCTTTTTCAGGAACTCTTTAGGTAGTTTTCTCGCTGCTTTATTTTTTGGTTTTAATTCAGTTTTATCCAATTTTTTAGTTGGAGTTGGTTTAGCTTTATCGACACGATCTAAGAGTTTAGAGTCAAAAAACTCTTCTTGAGGAACGTAGGCGTCTAAACCTTTGATAGTAGGAAGTACGAGTGGAGGATCGTCTTTAAATAAATCTTCAACGCTTTTGGGACGTTCATCATCACGCCAATGAAACCCTTTAAGAATTTTTTCATTTTCCGGGAATTCGTCTTCTGGATGCGTTTTCCCTCCAATTTGATTGTATTTCCGCATTTCGTCGATGCTGTTTTCCGTAATCCATACTTTAATAGATCCGGATTTTGATTTATCAATCCCCACCAATTCGTTGTCTTCATTTCGGAGGTAGTAAACGCTTTCAGCATTTTTAATTATATCTATGGTTGATAAACTGTTATTTTTAAACAAGCCAAATAGTTTTTGCCCGGATATTTGATTGTATCCATCTCCAAGACTGTCCTTACTGATTATAAATGCATGGTCAAATACTTTTAATGAATCTAGGGATTCAGTTTTAGAATTCGAAATTAAATGTATTGAATCTCCAGTGATTTGGTTTTTTAAGTTCCATAAAATAGGGTGTTCAACTTTGTAAAATGGATCGTTGTTTGTATTGCGATCTAAGTTAATAAGTTGTGTCAGACCAGTTTCTTGGTTCATATGAATGGAATCGGCTTTGCCACTTAAGTCAGATTTATAAATCTTTGCATTATAATAGCCTCTTGTAATTCTTTTATCGGGTTTTCCAGTCACCATCAAAGTGTCGCTGTGTACAAAAATAGAGTCGTTTTCTTGAAGCGTAATTGCCAATGCGCGTTTGGTTACAAATACAGAATCTTTTTCTCTAAAGACTTCAGCATAATGACTTTTAACAATGGTATTGTTTAGCGTATCTGTGATGGTAATATTATTGGTTACTGAGGCAAATTTTTTATTGCGATCAAAATAGATACTATCGCCTTCAACAATCCGCTCGTCGTAATTTATTTTAGAATTTTTAATGAAATACCCGGTATCTCTTTGAGTGTCATAAAACCCACGTTCACAATAAATCACACTAGTTTCACTAGTAATTGTCGTGGGTCCAAATAAAAAGGCAAAGCCCGACAGAGTATAAAAATCAAGTTGCTTTGATTTGATAACGTATTCTGGATTGACAAGTTTGACATTATTTACAAACTGATATTTTTTCGAATTCATATAATAACGTCCAATGGTACTGGTTATCGTTCCTGTGGTATCTCGAACAACTTTCCCTGCACATCTATAAAAAGCTTGTTGTTTGACACGGTCAAAATACAAAGTGTCGGTAGTGAGTACAGAACTTGGTTCTTTAAGAACGACTGAACCACTGGCAAATGCCAACTGAGTTTTCCCACTGTATTCCACATATTTTGAGGTCATATTAATTGTGTCCCCTTGTTTTACGTGAACCTTTCCGTAGGCTTCTATAAAATCTTGTTTTCCGTAATAAATAGCTTCATCGCACCACAGTTCAATGCCTTCATGTTTAATGTGTACTTGTTTTGAACTGTCACGAGTAAGAATCGTCGCATCAGGTTTCGATTCGTCAAAGGTCATAAAGGGCGCATATTCAATCTCGATTCGGCGTCTTTCTTGAGCCTGAGCTATAGATCCTAAAAATAATAGAATGTATACTAAAAAATAAATGCTTTTATGTTTCAACGTGATTCTGTTTGATACAAAAATAGGTAATATTGAGTTCTTTAAATAAAACTTAAGATTATTTTAAGTTCAAAAAAAAATCTACCCATGGGATAGATTTTAATTGTTATCTAAAAATTGTTTGTTTTCGATCTGGTCCTACAGAAACTACTTTAATTGGAATTTGTAATTCTTTCTCTAGAAAATCAATATATGCGTTCAATGATTTTGGAAGTGTTGAGTCATTATTCATTTCTGTCAAATCTTCAGCCCATCCTTCAAAGTCTGTATAAATTGGGGTGATATTCTCTGGGTCCACATTGTACGGGAAATGGTGGATGATATTTCCTTTGTAGTTGTAGGCTGTACATACTTTTAAAGATTTAAATCCAGATAAAACATCGGCTTTCATCATCATGAGTTGTGTAACTCCGTTAACTTGACAAGCATAGCGGAGGGCAACAAGATCTAGCCATCCACAACGGCGTGAGCGTCCTGTAGTCGCCCCAAATTCATTCCCAACGCGTCCCATTGTTTCTCCGTCTTCATCAAATAATTCAGTAGGGAAGGGGCCAGAGCCCACACGTGTGGTGTAAGCTTTGAAAATCCCAAAAACCTCACCAATCGAATTTGGAGCAATCCCCAATCCTGTACAAGCACCGGCAGCGGTAGTATTGGAAGAGGTTACAAATGGATAAGTTCCAAAATCAATGTCTAATAACGAGCCTTGAGCTCCTTCAGCCAAAATTGATTTTTGATCTCTTAACGCTTGGTGTAAATATTCTTCCGAGTCTATAAATTTGAGTGATTTAAGGACATCAACTGCTTTAAAAAATTCAGCTTCTAGTTCTTCTAAATTATATTCTAAATCAACGTTGTAGAAATTCACCATGGATTCGTGCTTGTTGGCCAAAGCTCGGTATTTATCTTTCCAGTTGTCTAATTCTAAATCGCCTACACGAAGGCCATTTCGGCCTGTTTTGTCCATATATGTGGGTCCAATTCCTTTAAGAGTCGATCCGATTTTGGCTTTCCCTTTGGAGGCTTCTGAAGCAGCATCTAATAAGCGGTGTGTTGGTAAAATCAAATGTGCTTTACGTGAAATCACTAAAGATTTTCTGTAATCCACGTCCTGAGTAGCCAACTTGTCTAATTCATTTTTAAATATCACAGGATCGATGACCACACCATTTCCTACTAAATTCACAGCGTTTTCATGAAAAATTCCTGATGGAATTGTATGAAGTACATGCTTCATGCCATTAAAAACCAGAGTGTGGCCGGCGTTTGGTCCTCCTTGAAATCGTGCTATAATATTGTAATTTGAGGTTAAAACGTCTACAATTTTTCCTTTGCCTTCGTCTCCCCATTGTAATCCTAGTAGTAAATCTACTGCCATGCTATTTAATCGTTAATTTTAGTATTTCTTTTTGTTCCGTAGAAATAGAGCGAATGTTTTTGAATATCAATATCAAATACTTCTTCTATTGTTTTTTGAATGGATTGAATCCTTGGATCACAAAACTCAAAAACCTCTCCTGTATCTGTGAGGATCACGTGGTCGTGCTGCTTGTCGAAATACGATTTTTCATATTGGGCTTGATTTTGTCCAAATTGATGTTTTCGTACTAAGGCGCAATCTAATAATAATTCAATTGTATTGTAAAGCGTCGCTCTTGAGACCCTGTAATTTTTATTTTTCATTTTGATATAGAGTGATTCTATATCAAAATGATCATCATTGTCATAAATTTCTTGAAGTATTGCAAAACGCTCAGGCGTTTTACGATGCCCATTTTCTTCGAGAAATTTCGTAAAAACATTTTTTACGACGTCTTGATTTTTATTTTTAGCTTTTACACTCATACAAGGGTCAAATTTAAACTAATTTTTAGACTCTAAAGACTTTTTCGATACCATTTATTTTTTGCAGTCGTTCCATCAATTTTTCAACAAAATTATTATTGTTGACTTCCAAGGCAATCTGACCTTTAAATGTACCACTATCGGAGTCAAAACTTATGTTTTTGATGTTGACATTCATACTTTCAGAAACGACCTTGGTAATCGAATTAACCAAACCGAGTTTGTCTATTCCTGTGAGTTTAATAACGGCTCTAAATACTTGCTGAGAGGAGTCAATCCATTTGGCTGACATGATTCTGTACGCATAATTAGATTGGAGACTCACAGCATTAGGGCATGTTTTTTTATGAATTTTTATTCCCTCTTTTATACTTAGAAATCCAAACACAATATCACCCGGTATAGGGTTGCAGCAAGATGAAATTTTATAATTCAATTTTTCTTCCTCTTTTCCAAATACCAGCATATCGTATTTGGAAGTAATTTCATCACTTTCAACAGTTTCTTTTGTTGGCCCCTTTGAACGGGTCATTTTGTTTTTTATGTAGCTTACAAGCGCATTGCTTCTTGATGCAGCAAACTTTTTAAGCATGGTGTTGTCAATACTACCGATACCAATGCGGTAAAATAAATCTAAACTCGTATGGAGTTTAAAAAAATTGACTAATTCATTGATCGACCGTTCGTTTAAAGTAATTTTAAGTTGTTTGAGTTTCCGTCTCAAAATCTCTTTTCCTTCTAAAGCGACGGCTTTTTTATCTTCTTTAAGAGAAGATTTTATTTTACTTTTTGCGCGTGTAGTCGTCACATAATCCAACCAGTTTACGGTGGGTTTGGCATTTTCAGAAGTAATAATATCCACTTGGTCACCACTTTTTAATACATGGTTAAGCGGAACTAATTTACCATTCACTTTAGCGCCTCTCGTTTTCATACCAACTTCGGTATGTATGCTAAATGAAAAATCTAATGGTGTTGCATTTTTTGGAAGGGATTTTAAATCGCCATTTGGAGTGAATACAAATATTTCTTTGGCATATAAATTGAGTTTAAATTGTTCTACAAACTCGACAGCACTAGACTCAGGGTTTTCGATCACTTCTTGCAGTTTTCCGATCCAGTTTTCTAAATTTTTGTCATTTTCTTTTTCACCTTGTTTGTATTTGTAGTGAGCGGCATAGCCTTTTTCTGCAATCTCATTCATACGTTCACTTCGAATCTGAACTTCTACCCATCGTCCTTTAGGCCCCATAACCGTAATATGTAAGGCTTCATAGCCTGTTGACTTTGGAGCGGAAATCCAATCTCTTAAGCGTGTTGGATTTGGTCTAAAATGATCTGTTACGATTGAATATACTTTCCAAGCGATAAATTTTTCATTTTTTTCTTCAGATTTATAAATGATCCGTACAGCAAATTTATCATAGACCTCTTCAATAGTTACCCCCTGATTTTGCATTTTCCTTCGAATAGAAAAAATTGATTTCGGACGCCCTTTTATTTCATACTTTATTTTTTCTTTGTTTAGGGCCTTTGATAATACTTTACTAATTTCTTTGATATAAAGATATTGTTTTTCTTTACTTTCTTCTAATTTTAGTAAAATGTCATTGTAAACTTCTGGTTCCGTGTATTTTAACGCTAAGTCTTCAAGCTTGGATTTGATATTGTATAGCCCAATTTTATGTGCAAGCGGTGCATAGATATAAAGTGTTTCAGAAGCAATTTTCAGTTGTTTTTCTTCTGGCATCGAATGAATCGTTTGCATATTATGAAAGCGGTCTGCAATTTTGATAATGATCACTCTAATATCATCGTGAAGGGTGAGGAGCATTTTCCTAAAATTTTCCGCCTGCATGGACACATTCATGTCTTTGTTTAAGGTAGATATTTTTGTCAAACCATCTACAATTCGAGCAATCGTTTCTCCAAATAATTGTTGAATATCTTCAATGCTATAACGCGAACAATCTTCGACAACATCATGTAAAAGCGCTGCTGCTATAGACGTAGCATCGAGTCCAATTTCGGAGGCAACAATTTTAGCCACAGCAATGGGATGAAAAATATAAGCCTCTCCAGACTTTCTTCTTTGATCTGAATGGGCATCAACGGCAACATCAAATGCTTTTCTAATTAATTTTTTATCGGAAGCGGACAGAGTTCTATAGCTGATCTTGAGGAGTTCTTTATACTCCTGAGCGATGGCTGTATTTTCTATTGCTATATCGGCTGCTGTCATAATCTAAAATTACTACAATCAAACGAAACTCACAATAACAAATCTTAGTTTTTACAAAAATTATTTTAACAAATGCTTAAAAGTATTTTTTAGCTGAATTTTCGCTGTCTTCTAGCTTCAAAAGTTAAAATGCCAGCGGCCACCGATACATTCATAGAATCAATTTTTCCTTGCATAGGAATTCTGATTTTTGCAGTAGCAGCTTCTCGCCATAGTTCACTTAGACCTGTAGATTCGGCACCCACCACAACAGCGGTGGCTTTTGTGAAATCAATTGAGTCATACACCACAGAGTCCTGAAGTGTTGCTGCATAAATTGAGATGTGATGTTTTTTTAAATACGAAATTACTTCTTCGGAAGTACCCACCGCGATTGGAACTGTAAAAACGCCACCAACACTCGATCGTATGATGTTGGGGTTGTAAATGTCTGTCAGAGGATTTGAAATGATAATAGCATCTACATTGGCAGCATCGGCAGTTCGAAGTAAGGCACCTAGGTTTCCAGGTTTTTCAGGGGCTTCCGCTACTAATATCAAAGGGGTTTTACTTTTAAATTTTAATTTTTCTAAATTAAAATTTTTGGCTTTCGCTACAGCAATAACCCCTTCAGTCGTTTCACGATGGGCCACTTTTTCATACACTGCTTTGGTGATTTCTATCACATCAATCCCGTAGGTTTCTAAGGATGCGGCTTCGGATGCTGAAAATAAATCTGCATAATAATAAAGGGTTTCAATACTGTAGTTTCCTTTGATGGCTAAAGAGACTTCGCGTTTTCCTTCTATGACAAACAAACCTGTTTGCTTTCTGAGTTTAGACTTTTCTTTGAGCTGAACCAGCTGTTTTATAAAGGGATTTTGAAGACTGCTTATTGTTTTAACCATGACACAAAAATAGTGTTTAATTTTTAAGCTTAACCAAAAAAAGTCCAAGTCGAAACTTGAACTTTTGATTTATAATAGAAATGAAACTTTAGTTATTCTCATATTTTTCAGAGTAGCGTTTCCACAGTTCAGTTTGATGACTTTCTAAACTAATTTTTCGACCGTCTATAAATGCGTTCGTTAGATTGTTAGTTCGCATGTCCAAAGCATCTCCGTTACTAATGAATAAGGTTGCACTTTTCCCAACTTCTAAAGAACCGTAACTAGAATCGATGCCTAGAATTTTAGCAGTATTTAAGGTAATTAATTGCAATGCTTGTTCTTTGGTCAGTCCATAAGCGACCGTTGTCCCTGCATAAAACGGAAGGTTCCGAGAGTTCATACGTTCCATGTCACCACTGGTTTCTAATCCTACAGTTACGCCTGCTTCGACTAACATATACGCCATCTTAAAGGGTAAATCGTAATGGTGATCATCGCTGTTAGGACGCGAATGTACGCGTTTTAGTAATACGGAAATATCATGTTCTTTTAAATAGGGTGCAAGCTTGTATGCTTCGTAACCTCCTACAATAACAGGCTTAGACAATCCTTGTGATTTTGTGAATTCAACAGCATCAATGATTCCTTTTTCATCATTGACATGAATGTAAAGTGTTTTGGATTGATCAAAAAGTCCTCGCATGGCCTCCATGGGCAAGTTTAATTTAGATTTGGCGCTATTTCTATTTGCTTTAGCGTTGTTAAAATAGACTTCGATTTCAGAAGTTTGACTGATGTATTTTGGATTGCTTTTTAAGCCTGGATCTTCGCCTAACCACCAACGTCCACGGCTGAATGTGTTTGGCCAATTCAAATGAATTCCATCATCGGATTTGATCACAGCATCCTCCCAATTCCAAGCATCCAGTTGAACGATGGAAGAAGTACCTGAAACACGTCCACCTCTTGGAGTTATTTGCGCTAAGAGCACCCCGTTTGGACGCATGCTTTCTACAACTCTAGACTCGGCATTATAAGCGATTAAACTTCTAATGTGTGGGTTCCAACTGCCTAGTTCTGAATCATCATCTGTAGCTCTGACGGCATCAATCTCTATTAGTCCTAAGGTAGAATTCGGAACGATAAACCCTGGATAAATATGTTGTCCTTTGGCATCGATGATTTCCATTTCAGAAACGTCTGTTCCATTGTATTCACGGACTGTTTTTAAGATGCCATTTTCAAAAGTGATCAGGCTGTTTTGAATTACTGTCCCATTACCAAGATGGGCGGTACCACCCACAATTGCGATGGGCTTAGACTGTTTATCAGCGGGTGTTTGTTGTGCGTTTCCTATAGATACACATACAATTGATAGTATAATTAATTTTATAAGTTTCATCAGTTCTGTATTTATAGTTGATTAATTTCCATGGAGTCACAGTGTAAAAGCTGTTTATCCTTTTTCTTTATTGGTTGTGTTTTCATGCCTTTGTTTTTTTCTTTTAACATCATAAGAATCAGTTCATTTCTTTCTTTTTCTATCATTTCTCTGAGTTTAGAATCTCTTTCGATGTCAAAATAGGTAACACCTTCGATTAATGTTTTTTCAGCTTTGGAGTAAATTGATAGAGGGTGGTTGCTCCAAAGGACCAAATCGGCATCTTTTCCGACTCTGATACTTCCAACTCTGTCGTCTATATGTAGTAATTTGGCAGGGTTGAGTGTGACCATTTTCCAAGCATCTTTTTCAGATGTGCCCCCATATTTAACTGCTTTGGCAGCTTCTTGGTTGAGACGTCTAGACATTTCGGCATCGTCACTGTTGATTGCTGTCACCACTCCCATTTGGTTCAGTATAGAAGCGTTATAGGGAATGGCGTCATTGACTTCATATTTGTATGCCCACCAATCACTAAATGTAGAGGCGCCCACTCCATGAGATTTCATTTTATCGGCGACTTTATAACCTTCTAAGATGTGCGTAAAAGTATTAATGTTGAAATCAAATTTTTCTGCAACTTTCATTAGCATATTTATCTCGCTTTGAATGTAGGAGTGACAACTGATAAAACGTTCTTTGTTCAAAATTTCTGAAAGCACTTCCATTTCGGTGTCTTTTCGATAAGGCTTCCCGCTTTTCTTTAGAACGTCATAAGCTTCGGCTCTTGTAAAATAATCAATGTAAAGCTGTTCTACACCCATTCGTGTTTGTGGAAAACGGCTGTAGCTTTCCCAGTTTGATTGTTTGACATTTTCGCCAAGTGCGAATTTTATAAACTTAGGTGTATTATTGTATATTAAATTTTCTGCAGAGTCTCCCCATTTAAGTTTAATAATTGCTGAACGTCCTCCAATTGGATTGGCGGAGCCGTGTAAAATTTGAATGGTTGTGACACCACCAGCTAAATTTCTGTAAATATCCACATCATCCGCATCAATGACATCTTCAATACTCACTTCAGCAGAGGAATTTTGCCCGCCTTCGTTGATACTGGCGGCCGCAATATGCGAATGTTCATCTACAATCCCAGAAGTTAAATGCTTTCCAGTCGCATCAATAATAGTCGCTTTTGAATTTTTGAGGTTGGTACCGATTTTTGAAATACGTCCATCTTTTACAAGTACATCAGTATTTTGGAGAATTCCATCAGATTCGTTAGTCCATACGGTGGCGTTTTTAAATAGTATGGTTTCTGCTTGAGGGAGTTTTGTAAATCCATAGGCTCCATTAGGGTAGCTAACAGGAAGAATTTTTGGTGTATTTGCGCTTTTTTCTTCTTTTGATTTTTCTTCTTTTGCTGAAGGACTTTCAAGGAGTGATATGATTATGTTAGGAGTTGTTCCATCAAGTAAGGTGGCAGTTCCTTTGATAGTCTCAACGTTTGAATTAATTTTTGCATTCACCCTAATAAACGCCTGTTGGGTTGTATCTTTTGTAGAAAACATCAAATGCATCCAATCATTTTCATATTTTAAACTGCTGCTTAACTTTAGAGAATCTGATGTCATCTCTGTTTTTAGTTTACTGAGTGTCCCAGTTATTTTAAGATCATACGTGTCATTGTTAATCAAAAAACTATAGCTTCCTCTTATGTCTTTTTTAGATATATCTTCAATCACAGTTCTTGAGCCGTTTACCCAATTTTCATAAAGTGTAGTTTTGTTATCAAAAATGTCACCAGAAGTAATCAAGAAATTCGCATAACTCCCTACGTTAAGGTTTCCAAGTTTTGAGTTTCCTAGAATCTGAGCAGGTCGTGTTGTAAGCGCTTCTAGGGCAGTGACTTTATTTAAACCATATTTTATAGCTTTCTGAACATTTTCTTTGAATTCTTTCATGGATTTTAGCCCTTTGGTTGTAAACGCAAAAGGGACTCCATAGCTATCCAATGCCATTGGGTTGCTGGGACGTTGGTTCCATTCTTTCATCGCTTCTAGCTCTAGAGAATTGGTCAAAAAAGTATTTTCAACATCATAGGCTTTTGGAAAGTTTAATGGAAGAATAAATGTTGCATTTGTATTTTTGATATCGTTAATACGTTCGTATTCATCCCCACCACCCAAAATAACATATTGTACGCTAATGTCATCACCAACTTTATCGGCTCTCAAAGCATTGGCTCTACTGCCCGCATCAATAATTTGAACGAGATTCTTATTTTTGATGAAAGCTTCAATTGAGCGGTCCTTTGTGGATACGTTTCCACTTGCATACCAATTGGCATCGTAATTAAGTTGTCTTAACAAAGCCATAGATCCCATAATAGAGGAGGGGTAGGATTGACGCGAACGTACACTTTTGGAAAATGAAATGTACTGTGCCGATTGATCCGATAGGATGCGTTGAGAATCACTGCCATTGGAGTCCAATGCAACCAATGCTCCTGTTCCACGGACAATGCCATCTTGTAAGTGTGTATTTACCACTCCAAAACCAGCTTCTAGTAATGGTTTAGCTGCTTTTTGATCGTATTTAAAATAGTCAATAGCGTTTTGTTCTGGTCTTATATGATCATTCCAGTAAAACCCCTCCCGATTCGCACTGTATTGTGGAGAACGACCTCCGCTAGTTTCACGTTTGGGTTTTGAAATGCCAAAATCGGAGTAAAGATCAATAAATGACGGATAAATTGATTTGCCGTTTACATCTATGATCACGGCATTTTTAGGAACTACAACATTGGTTCCTACCTTTACAACCTTTCCTTCTTGTACTAACAAGGTACCGTTTTCGATACTTTGTGAAGGAGTTAGAAAAATTTTTGCGTTTGTGATTGCGGTGAAATTCGTGTTTTTAGATTTCACACCATCATTTTTTGGAAAATAATCTTGAGCGGATAAAACGAATGTCCCAAAAAAACTCCAAAGGAGAATTAATTTTTTCATTTGAATAGAATTAAATTAGTGTCTCAATGTACTTATTAACTTTAATAGAGAGTTTAAATTTAGTAAAATATTAGGATTTTAAAGGGAAGTTTGATCGTTAAATTTTAATGGATTTAGTTAACTAATTTTATGTGGAGATGTAATACCTTTTGATCAGTGTTGTGAGTTGGTCTTTAGAAGATAGAGAGATTTGGGTATTTTAAATGATAATAAATTAACAACCACATATTATAAAGACTTTTATCGAGTTAAATTTAGTTAAAGCAGTAGCTGATGTATAGATTTATTCTAATTTTATTTAAAATTTTATATTATGAAAAATCTTATCTCAAAACTATTCGTTGTATTATTTGTGACATTTAGTTTAGTCATTGTCTCTTGTAACAATGAAAAAGTTGATGAAACGTCTCCAGAAGCAGAAGTGGAAGAGGGGTTTCTCAAGAACTAATGTCTAATTTATTTGACAGCGCAAGATTTGCTGAATCAACGAATCAAGAATCCGACTATGTTGAAGAAGGAGAGTGTTTTGTCATAAATTATCCTTACAGTGTTTCTGATGGTGAAATTAGTACCACTTTTAATAGTGACGATGATTTGATTGCTTTTTTAGAAACTCTAGATTATGATGCTGAGGTTTATATTGAAGTTCCTTTTGATGTTACATTTGCAGATGGATCTCAGCTAACGATTAATACTTATGAGGAGTTTGAAATCATATTAGAAGATTGTTATAGTGATTACGATTATGATGATGATTACGATGATTATGAAGATGAATGTTTTGAATTAAATTATCCTTTGACCGCTGTTGATCATGAGGGCAACCAAGTGACTGTAAATTCCGAACAAGATTTATATAACTTTGAATTTGCAGGATTTGTCTATCCTATTTCTGTGACTTTATCAGATGGATCTCAAGTATCTGTAAACAGCCCTCAAGAATTTGACACACTTTACAACGATTGTTATAATATCGAAGATTGTTATGATTGTGAGACGCAATGTTTTGAAATTGTATTTCCATTTTCTTTCGTTTCAGAAAATGGAACAGTAGATACTGTTAATAATTATGAGGAGCTTTATGACTTTTTTTCTCAACTTTCAGAAGATGATACGTGTATGATTTCATATCCAATATCCGTAGAATTTGAAGATGGCACTCAGCAAACAGCCAATAGTGATGAAGAACTTGCTGCTCTATACGAGTCTTGTGAGTAAGTATTAAAATCTCATAATTTATACAAAATAGCTTGGGTCGTCTGATTTAGGCTATTTTTTGTTATTCGCAGGGCTGTAAAGAGTTGATTTAGGATTTCAATCCTCCAAATAATCCACCAAAAGCGCCACTACATAGCTATAGCTTTCAATACCTTTGGCTTGGTTGTTAGCCTTTAAGAAATGACTGTAAAACGCTTTAAATAAAGGTTCTAGTGGGTTGTTATATGCACTCCAAAACTCAAATGCTTCCTGATAGTCTTCTAAAACACCAGGGTTGATTGTACATAAAGTAGATTCGTAGGCATCCAAATCTCTTTTAGACAGCTCTCGTAAGCAATAACGCAAGGCAAATTTATAACCTGCATAGTTGAAATAAAGATCTTCATTATGGATACTCGCTAAAAAACCAATAAAGTTAGCTTCGTTCTCTGCGGCATAACCCAACTGATGCGCTTGCTCGTGTGCAATGGTAGATGGCATAGATTTAAGGGGCATTACAGCATTGATTTGCGCTTCTAAAGTTAATGGATTCACATAGCCACTAAATCCCATATAGGTTAACGGCATGCTAAAAATTGATTTTTTGCTGTTTTTACCGTCGTGTTTAAAATTAGGATACACTTTTTCTAGTTGCAAATAACCTGCTTGACTTATTTCAATCAACTCAGAAAATTCATAGGGAAGGGACGTTTTTAACAAAGAATCTTTTGTGATCGCTAAATGGAGCTTATTGGTTTTTACAACAAGTTTATTGGTAACCGATTTTAATTGAGCCGTGGTATATTTAGGGTTTAAGTGAAGAGTAGTGTGTAATGGCAGTCGGTAATAATTGTAGCCCCAACACAAATGAAACATAAAATAAAGAATGGATACAAAGAATGTAATATTTAAGATCCATGTTTTGGGTTCAGCTCTAAGTCCTTTACGGTTTTTAATAACCAATCGCAATGCAAAAAGGATGAGGGCACTATACATCAGGTCTCCGACAGATAAGGGGATCCAACTGAAAGCTGTATTGAGAAGTTTTGAGAGGATTGGGAACAAACCTAAACTATAATACGTTTCTACATATTCAGGATACTGTTTCAATATTTTAACAATAAAGTATTGAGGCAGCAGACTCAAAGCAATTATGATTTTCCCTTTTTTTGTCATCACTCAAAAGTAATAATTTTAATTTATGATCGGTATGGAATCTGTACCTTTGTGCAACAAAAAACACAAAAGTCATGAGCCAAGAAATACGTCAACTGGAACCCAAAGCAGTTTGGAATAAATTTGCTGATTTGAATGCTGTGCCTCGTCCTTCTAAAAAAGAAGAACGCGTTATTTCATTTATGAAAGATTTTGGAAAGAATCTAAAGCTTGAAACCATAGAAGATACTGTAGGAAATGTCATCATCAGAAAACCAGCTACATCAGGTATGGTAGACCGAAAAGCGATTGTGATGCAATCTCATTTAGATATGGTACATCAGAAAAATAGCGATACTAATTTTGACTTTTTAACCCAAGGTATTGAGATGATTGTTGATGGGGATTGGGTCAAAGCTAAAGGAACTACTTTGGGTGCTGATAATGGTCTAGGTGTCGCAACTATTATGGCAATTCTAGAAAGTACTGATATTCCTCATCCTGCCATTGAAGCCTTGTTCACGATCGATGAAGAAACAGGTATGACTGGAGCTATGGGACTTGAAGGAGGTTTGTTAAATGGAGCCATTCTTTTAAACCTAGATACTGAAGAAGACGACGAGATTGGAGTTGGCTGTGCTGGAGGTATTGATGTGACTGCTACAGGGACATATATCGAAGAACCAACACCTGAAACCAAAATAGGGTACTCCATCGAAGTTAAAGGATTGCAAGGCGGACATTCAGGCATGGATATTCATAAAGGATTTGGGAATGCCAATAAAATAATGAATCGTTTGTTATTTGATGCCTTTGAAAATTTTGGTTTGCGAATTTCAGAAATTGATGGCGGAAGTTTACGCAATGCGATACCTAGAGAAAGCAGAGCAATTGTAGCCATTGATAAGGTTCAAGAAGAAGCTTTTAAATATGAAATGGGTCTTCAGATTGAAACCATACAATCCGAACTCAAAACATTAGAGCCTGACTTAGTCGTTATTTTAACTAAAATTGATACTCCAAAAGTCATGATGGACTTGGGAGTTCAGGAGGGATTAACACGTGCAATTTATGCTGCTTGGAATGGTGTGTATCGTATGAGTCCTGACATCCCTGAATTGGTAGAAACTTCTAACAATATTGCCCGCGTGATTATCAAAGGTGGGGATGTTAAAATAGGGTGTTTAACACGCTCTTCTGTAGAATCCTCGAAAATGGATTTAGCAATGATGTTACGAGCGACTTTTGAGCTTATTGGCTGTGAAGTTGAACTCTCAGGGGATTACCCAGGATGGGCGCCAGATATGGATTCATCTATTTTGAAAGTATTAAGGTCGTTGTACGAGAAATTATACAACGAAAAGCCGCACGTTGCTGCCTGTCATGCCGGACTAGAATGTGGGATTTTAGGGACTAATTATCCTGATATGGAAATGATTAGTTTTGGTCCCAATATTAAAGGAGCGCATTCCCCTGATGAACGTGCTCAGATTTCTTCAGTTCAGAAATTTTGGATATTTATTTTAGAAATTCTAAAGAACATTCCAAAAGCTTAGTGGAATAGTATATCATAAAAAAAAGCAGCCATTTGGCTGCTTTTTTGCGTGGAATATAACAATAAATTATTCTGCAATTTCTATCATTTCAACGATAAACATTAAATCTGTATTGGGTTGGATAGGTCCACGTCCTTTTTCTCCATATGCAAGATAGGAGGGAAGGAATAAGAATGTTTTATCTCCTACAGACATATTAAATACCCCTTCTTTAAAACCAGGAATCATTTGTGCTTGAGGGTCAATTTTCATTGGCATTGCGTTGTATCCACCTTGCTGTTCTTTTCGCTCTTGATAAGTACCACACTTTTCATCTACTGTTTTAATATTGGTGCCAAATAGTTTACCGTCTGTAAAATAGCCTTCATAATTTAATTTCACGGTCATTCCAGGTTTTGGTTTTTCTCCATTACCTTTTGTGATGTTATAAACGAGTAAACCAGAAGTTTGCTGTATAGCTTTGCTTTTGTAGATATTTAAAACAGTAACCATTTCATCAGCAGCAATCTGCATTTTTTCTTCTGCAATTCTTTTAGCTTCTTCCGCTTTTTTCTTTGCTTCTTCAAGTTTTTGTAAACGCTTTTCTTCTAACAAAGGGAGTTCTTTGTTCCAAGTATCTGCAGCGTCAAATCCTCTAGCACTCATTCCTTGACGAATGATGTTTAGTTTTAATATTTTCACATCTTCTACAGGCTTGTTTGATCCCGGAGTGACTTTGACATTGGAGATGCTATCAACAACTGCAAAGCCTTTAACAACTTCTCCAAAAACAGAATGTCTGTTATCTAGGTGTGGAGTTGGTTTTTCAGTGATAAAAAACTGGCTACCATTGGTGGCAGGCCCAGAGTTAGCCATCGATAAAATACCTGGTTTGTCATGTTTTAGATTGTCGTCAAATTCATCTCCAAATTTAAATCCTGGACTTCCTGTACCGGTGGCAGTCGGGTCTCCCCCTTGAATCATAAAGTTGTCAATCACTCTGTGAAAAACCGTTCCATCGTAGTAGGGTTTTCCTTTTAGGGAATCTACCAACATAGGATGAGATCCTTCTGCGAGTCCTACAAAATTTGCTACGGTAACAGGAACTTTATCATAAAACAACTTTACAATGATTGTGTCTTTAGATGTTACGAATTCTGCAAACACACCCTTACCTAAATCTGGATACTGTTCTTGACATCCAGAGGTACTCATAAGCAATCCTACGATAATTAATTGAATAAATACTTTTGTGAATTTCATTTTTTTATTTTTTTATTGGGTTTTATATAGTTTTTACTGTGTTAGTTATTTGTAAGTTTTAATAAAGAAACCTCGCAAATAAGAGGTACATTTCTACCAATCTTATTTTCATCACCATAGTATCCATATGCCTTTTGAGATGGAAATATAAACGTAATTGATTCACCTTCTTTCATGAGTTTCAATCCTTCTCTCAAGCCTGAAAACAATTCTTGTTGATCCACATAATAAAGTTGGGTTTCTTTTTTTTTGTTTGGGTAAATGACTTGATCTTGCAATGTTTTAAGTACATAATCAAAATGCACTAAATCCCCAAATTCAGGCGTTTGTTTAAGTGTCTCAATTTGAGTATTGTAAGCATACCAAAATCCATATTCTGAAGATTGAAAAGATTTTTTAGAGTCTTGAATATAATTTTCAATTTGAGCGTATTCTCTATTATTCAATTGTTTGTTGCGTTCAATCGAAGAATCAATAAATGAGCCTGAATTACTTGACAGTGGACGCCTTTCTTCTGAAGGTTTACAACTGACCAATAATAAACATGTTAATATGAATAACAGGGTAGGTTTCATGAATTGAGTTCTGATTTATACTCAGACAATATACTGATAAATTTAGCAATGGTGTCTTCTAGGTTCAATTTGCTTCGTCCCCCTGCGGCATTTTTGTGTCCACCGCCGTTAAAATAGGTCCTTGCAAACGTATTTACATCAAAATCTCCTTTAGAACGAAATGAAACTTTAATGATACTTTCTTCTTTATGCTCAATAAAGATTACCGCAAATCTAGCGCCTTTTAGTGACAATCCGTAATTAACTAAGCCCTCTGTATCTCCTTTTTGAAAGTCATGTGCATCCAATTCCTTATTAGTTAAACTGATATAAGTCGTGTGAAATTCTTCTAAATATTTTAAATTATTTAAAGCACATCCCATTAGCTTTAGTCGACCAAAACTATTGGTGTCATAAACCGCATTGTGAATATGTGATTTTTCAACTCCCAGGTCTATCAAATGTGCAATCACTCTGTGCGTTGTGCTTGTAGTCAGTGGAAAGCGAAACGAGGCAGTATCAGTCATAATGCCGGTATATATTCCTTCTCCGATAGCTCTGTCAATCAATTTTAAATCACCCATCATTTCTATGAAATGGTATACCATTTGACTCGTCGAACACATGCTTACATCAGAATACACATAAGTTGCATATTGTTCTGGCATTTGATGATGATCAATCATAACCTTAATGGCTGATGCATTTTCAATAGGCGTTGCCATTGCACCACATCGGTGAATGGCATTAAAATCTAACGTAAAAATGAGGTCTGCTTGGGAAATAAGGGCCTCAGTGGCAGTTGTATTTTCTTCGTGGATAAGAACATCCTTTGTACCTGGGATCCATTTAAGAAATTCCGGGTAATTATTAGGAGTTATTACGGTTGCCGAATGCCCTAATTTTTTAAGGTAATGACATAAGCTAAGCGTTGATCCCATGGCATCTCCATCTGGATTTTTATGGGGAACAATGATTACTTTTTTTGGTTTGGATAGTATTTTTTTTAGCTCTAAAATTTCTGCTGTATTCATAGCTCACAAAGATACAATTTTTTAAAATAGTTGGGTGAAGGATTATTGATAGAAAAACCTTATTTTTGCACAAAATTTATACAAAGACCATGATAACTAACAAAACATTCACAATGCTTAAGCCCGATTCTGTTGAGAAAGGGAATATTGGTGGGATCTTAGAAAAAATCACAGCTTCAGGTTTCAGAATCGTAGCAATGAAATTAACACAACTTACAAAGGCCGATGCAGAAGCTTTTTACGCCGTTCATAGTGAGCGTCCATTTTATGGAGAATTGGTAACTTACATGACAAGAGGTCCTATTGTTGCTGCGATCCTGGAAAAGGACAATGCGGTAGAAGATTTTAGAACTTTAATTGGTGCAACCAATCCAGCTGAGGCAGCTGAGGGAACCATCCGTAATATGTTTGCAGACTCCATAAGTGAAAATGCTGTACATGGAAGTGACAGTGATGAAAATGCTGCTATTGAGGGGGCTTTCCATTTTTCAGGAAGAGAGATGTTCTAAATAAACTCAATAAAATATTTAAAAGCTGCAATTCGTTTGTGGCTTTTTTTGTACTCTATCATTACCTTAAAACTAATTTTGAGATGAGCTTTTTCCCTAATGATTCGTTTAGCATACTTATAATTTTATCTTTCCCATAGCTTAATTCCTCTCTTAAAACCGAGGAGCTTAGTTCTACATAAAGCGTGTCATTATGAAGCTTTACACTGTTAGTGTATGTATTAACTCCATTCCCCATCATTTCTGTCCAAGCAGCTTCTACGTTCACTTTGTCCAACCCTTTTTCGAGTTTGTTTTCTTTGACAAATGATTTCATCAAATCATCAATTTTAAACGAATCGTTCTGACGTTTGCTCATTATTCAAATTTTAAAGGTTCGTAAGGTTTATAGGTGTATATAAATCCATTGGAGTTGGAGATGAGCAAGCTGGAGGAATTTGCACGCAGTATTTCTTCGCTGTAAGCAACCTCGTTATTATCGTACTGAATCCATAAATGCCCCTCTTTTACAGATAGGGTAAAATCAGATTGATGCTGAGACATTTCAAAGGCTCCATCAAATCGTGGGGTCATTTTTTTTCGATAGCCCGATAAATCGGCATTCAACTTAAAGTAATCTATAGAACCACTCATTTTAAATTCTTTAACTTTCTTTTGATCCTTGGTGACGCTCACAATTTCCCAGTAGCCCTCTATAAAAGGAATGTAAGTCGAAACATCTGATTTACAGCTGCTCAATAAAACAAAAAATAAAAGGGTTGTAAGTTGTTTCACAGTTGAAATATTTGATAGGACTGGTGTACGCTTTTAATGGCTTTCTCGGTACGATCAGCGTGAGTATCTGAGATAAATAACTGTCCAAAATTTTCATCATTTACCAACTGTATAATTTGGGCCACACGTTGTTCGTCTAATTTATCAAAAACATCATCTAATAGGAGTAAGGGAGTTTCTCCACTTTGTGCTTTAATAAAATCAAATTGTGCCAATTTTAAAGCAATTAAAAATGATTTTTGCTGACCTTGACTTCCAAATTTTTTAACAGGATAGCCCTTAATAGAGAACTCTAAATCGTCTTTATGGATCCCCACACTTGTATACTGTAACATTCGATCCTTGTTGATGTTGTTAGCAAACAATTCCATTAAAGAGGAATCATTTAATTGGCTGTTATATTGTAAATCAACAGTTTCACTGTTGTTGCTAATAGCTTCATAGCGTTTTTTGAATATTGGGGTAAAAACATCTAAAAACTTTTTTCGTTTGCTATGTATTTGACTTCCATATTCATTAAGTTGATCATTATATACATCTAATGAGTCCTTGTTAAAGTTGTTATTTAATGCAAAGTATTTCAAAAGTGCATTTCTTTGTGCCAGGATTTTAGAGTAATTTAATAAGGCTTCTAAGTAGCTTTTATCACTTTGAGAAATGACTCCATCCGTAAATTTCCGACGGGTGTCACTCCCCTCAATAATTAAATCGCGATCGCTAGGTGAAATGATTACTAGAGGTAAAAATCCAATATGATCACTAAAACGATCGTATGCTTTTCCATTTCGTTTGATGATTTTCTTTTGACCTTTTTTTAAAGAAACGATTACTTTTTCTTCACGATCTTTCTTATGGTATAAACCATCGACCACAAAAAAATCTTGTTCATGCCGAATATTTTGAGAGGTAATAGGATTGAAATAACTTTTCCCGAAAGAGAGGTGGTAAATAGCGTCTAAAATATTTGTTTTCCCCACCCCATTAGCACCCACAAAACAATTGATTTTCGCATCAAATTTTACCTTAAAGGCCTCAAAATTTTTATAGTTTAATAAGTTTAATGATTTTAAAATCATGTGAAATTAGTCTGAATTTTATAATTATCTTCTTGTAGGGGCTTTGAAAAGATGCTGCAAATTATTGAAAAATAACAAATAATTTGCCTTTTTTTTACGAATAAAAATTATATTTTTGAACCTCAATAATAAAATGAACATGGCAACATATAAGAAAAGAGGCGGAAAACCGTCAACGAAGACAGAAAAAGAGACTTCAATTGAAGATGGATCAACAACCGCTGAGGTTTTTAACACCCTTGACGAGTCGGTATCACGCACTGAAGAATGGGTTATAAAGAATCAAAAATATATTTTTATTATTGTAGGTTTAGCTGCGTTAATGGTCTTAGGTTTTTTAGGGTTTGATAAGTTCGTTCAAGAACCTAAAGAAAGTCTCGCCACTAATGATATGTTCCAGTCGCAACAATATTTTGACCAAGCGGTCAATGGAGCTTCTAAAGATTCATTATTCACATTGGCTTTAAAAGGGACGGATGGTAAATACGGGTTTTTAGATATTGCTGAAGTTTACAGTGGAACGAGAGCTGGAAATTTATCCAACTATTATGCTGGTATGGCTTATCTAAATATGAAAGATTATACAAATGCTGTGACTTATCTAAATGCATTTTCATCCGATGACGACGTTCTTGGGCCCATAGCAAAAGGAGGTATAGGGGATGCATTTGTTCAATTAGAGCAGTTAGAAGATGCCTACGACTATTATGTGCAAGCAGCACAACTTAAAACAAATAACTATACCACTCCAATGTATCTTTACAAAGCTGGGGTAATAGGTTTAAAGATTGGGAACAATGCGAAAGCATTAGAGTTTTTTAATCAAATTAAATCAGAGTTTCCAGAAAGTACCGAGGCTAAAGACATTGATGTTTTTATCGGTAAAGCGGAAGCCGCGATCAACTAATTATGGCTACGGAAAACACAAACTTATCTAATTACGATCCAACGACACTCCCAGACGCGACACAATTTCGGTTTGGGATTGTTGTTTCTGAGTGGAACCCAACCATTACGGAAGGCTTGCTTAAAGGTGCTGTAGATGCTTTATTAGATTGTGGTGTAGCTGAAACCAACATTAAAACTATTTACGTTCCTGGGAGTTTTGAACTCATTTATGGAGCTAAAAAGATGCAACAACAACTAGTAGATGTTGTGATTGCTATTGGAAGTGTCATTAAAGGTGAAACCCAGCATTTTGATTTTGTGTGCGAAGGGGTGACACAAGGGATTAAAGATTTAAATGTCCTTCATGAAATACCCGTTATTTTTTGTGTGTTAACTGATAACAACCTACAACAATCCATAGATCGTTCGGGAGGAATACATGGAAATAAAGGGGTGGAGGCTGCCATTACAGCCATTAAGATGGCACATTTGAGTCATACCTTATAAAACCAACAACTGTTGATAATTTTTACTGCGATTTGTTTTTGATTTTACAGATTTAAGTATTTTTGAAAAGTCTCAAAATTTACAACATTTGATATTTAGAAAAACCAGGAAATTTAAGTTAAGAACATCTTCGAAGTCTATGTTGTCAGACAATTCTACTTCAAATAAAGAACGTTTTCGTCTTAAATCTACTAGAAAATCGTCAGGTTTTTCATTAACTTGGCTTTTAATTGCATGCGTCCTTTTGTTGATAGGAATCTACATACTGGACACCATATAGAGTTTCGTCATGGGCATATTTAAAATAAAAAAAAACAAAAGGTATAATTATACACCTCGCTTTTATAAGAGTGAGAGAAGCCCTTTTGAAATAAAACATAAATTTGACGATCATAGAGTTACCATCGAAAAAACAAATCTTAAAGGCAAGTTTAACAATGCAATAGACGACCTAAAAACTAATCCCAATTCCTTAGCGAACCGAAGAGTTTTCATAATAATTTTAATTTTAATATTTGTATTTCTTTGGATTATAGATTTTGATTTAAGTATATTTTTCTAATACATGGCAGATATCATTCAATTGTTACCCGATCACGTTGCTAATCAAATAGCAGCTGGTGAAGTTGTACAACGCCCTGCTTCGGTAGTGAAAGAACTCCTTGAAAATGCGATTGATGCTGGTGCTACTTCAGTAAAACTCCTCATCAAAAATGCGGGTAAGACACTGATCCAGGTTATCGATGATGGAAAAGGAATGAGTGTGACCGATGCCCGTTTAAGTTTTGAACGTCATGCTACTTCAAAGATTAAAGTTGCGGATGACTTATTCAATCTCCACACCAAAGGGTTTAGAGGTGAGGCCTTAGCAAGTATTGCTGCCATAGCTCATGTGGAAATGAAAACCAAACAAGCTTCTGACGAATTAGGAACACATTTGTCTGTGGAGGGTAGTGTTTTTACCTCGCAAGAAGTGGTGGCAACGCCCAATGGATCATCTGTTGCCGTTAAGAATTTATTTTTTAATATTCCTGC
>JABHDE010000021.1 GCA_018673215.1 Formosa sp.
AAATGGTATTATATATGGTTTGCTTATTTCTGCAATTGGAGCTGCTGTGATGATTCCTGCTATTTCTAGTGGTTCATTTGGCTTTATTTTAACTTCCTTATTTGTGGTTGCTTTAGGCTTCTCTTTACAACAAACATCAGCAAATCCTTTTGCTATTGCTTTGGGAGAAGCTGCTACAGGATCTCACAGATTAAATTTAGCTGGTGGTGTAAACTCTTTTGGCACTGCTATTGGACCAATTGTAGTAGCTTTTGCGCTGTTTGGAGCTGCAACTTATTCTGATGATCAAATTTCAAGTATAAATCTATCTACTGTTAAAACCTTATATGTAGCGGTTGGTGGTTTGTTTTTACTTGCTGCTGTTCTGTTTATTTTTTCAAAAAAATTACCACAGGCAAAAGGAGATGTAGATTTTGTTCAAGCGCCCAAAGCAGTTAAAATGTTAGCTTTTATTACATTAGTTCTTTTGGTTGTTTTTTATTTTGTTTTTGATCAATATCGTGGGGATATTGTTGATTCAAATTTGATTTTTCAGCTTATGATTCTAGCATTGTTTCTAATTGTTGGTGGACTCTTATATTCAAATCAAAAAGCAATTAAAAACCCTGATGGTTGGGGTGCAATGCAATACCCTCAATTGGTTCTTGGTATGCTGGCAATATTTACTTACGTTGGCGTCGAAGTAACCATTCAAAGTAATTTAGGTGAACTCTTAAAGTCTGAAGCATTTGGTGGCTATAGCAACTCTGAAATAGCGCCTTATATCTCGATGTATTGGGGCTCTTTGATGATAGGTCGATGGGCCGGAGCTATTACTGTATTTAATCCAGGGAAAACATTGAAAAATGTATTGTTAATTATTGTTCCATACATCGCTTTTGGAGTAGTATTATTTGTGAATCATGTGAGTAATAATGATATAAGTGGTTTGTACCTTTACGGATGGAGCATCTTACTATTGATTGGTGGATTCTTCTTTGGCCAAGAGAAGCCATCTAAAACCTTATTTATATTTGGATTACTTGGAGTGTTATCAATGCTATTAGGACTCTTTACTGATGGCACAATAGCCCTATACTCATTTATGAGTGGTGGATTGTTTTGTTCTATTATGTGGCCAAGTATTTTTTCATTATCAATAGCTGGTTTAGGGAAGTATACCTCTCAAGGTTCTGCCTTCTTAATAATGATGATTTTAGGTGGTGCAATTATCCCACCTATCCAAGGTAAACTTGCAGATATGTTTTCTATTCATAGTTCATATTGGATTACTGTAGTTTGTTTTCTTTATCTAATGTTCTTTGCAGTAAAAGTGAAAAAAGTTTTAAAGTCTCAAGGTGTAAATTATGATGAATAAAAATGCATTAGCTGTTGGTATTGATATAGGAGGTACCAATACTGTTTTTGGATTAGTAGATCATATTGGTAATTGTGTGTCTCATGATTCAATTAAAACATCACATTTTCAATTGGTTGAAGATTTTGTTGATGCTGTATGTTTAAAATTAAATAAATTAATTGCTGATCAGACTAGTGTTGAAATAATCGGTATTGGAATAGGCGCTCCAAATGGCAACTATTTTTCAGGTAATATTGAGTTTGCTCCAAATTTAAATTGGAAAGGCATTATTCCTTTATCTAAGTTATTTGAAGAGCGACTAAATATACCAACAACTTTAACAAATGATGCTAATGCTGCTGCTCTAGGAGAACGAATTTATGGAGCAGCTAAAGGTGTTGACGATTTTGTTATGATTACATTAGGAACAGGTTTAGGTAGTGGGTTTGTTGCTAATGGTGATCTAATTTATGGTCACGATGGTTTTGCAGGTGAATTAGGTCACACTACAGTGGAAAAAAATGGACGATTATGCGGTTGTGGAAGAAATGGTTGTCTTGAAACATATGTTTCAGCTACAGGAATTGTAAGAACTGCAAAAGAATTTCTTGATAAATCTTCAAATAGTAGCCTTGCAGATCTTGATGTTATTACAAGTAAATCAATTTCTGATGCTGCTATTGCTGGTG